>JAGXAC010000127.1 GCA_019075925.1 Hyphomicrobiales bacterium
GCTATGACACCGACGTTCGGACTCATCCACATAGAGTTTCTCCTACAGGGTGCCGTGCTGACCCTGGGTCTGTCGCTTTGCGCGTTCATCGGCGGCGGTTTGATGGGCCTGGTCGTCGCCTTGTGCCGTGTCTCCGCGAGCCCGGTGCTACGCGGCGTGTCCTCTTTCTATATCCAGTTAATCCAGGGCGTGCCGCTACTGGTCATCATGTTCGCCGGATACTTCGGCTTGCCCGCAATGGGCTTATCTGTTTCCCCCTTGGTGGCTGCGATGCTGTCCATGACCCTCTGGGTCGGAGCCTATTTGGGCGAGTTCTGGCGAGGCAGCATCCAAGCCGTCCCCAAGGCGCAATGGGAAGCTGCGGAGTGTCTGGCGCTCAGCCGCTTGCAGCGGATGTACCACGTCATCATTCCCCAGGCCGTCAGGAATGCAACACCGGGCACGGTCGGCTTCATGGTCCAGATCGTGAAGAACACATCTTTGGCATCCGCTGTGGGCTTCGTAGAACTGACGCGCGCGGGCCAGCTCATCAACAATTCAACCTTCCAACCCTTTATTACCTTTTCAGTCGTGGCCCTGATGTACTTCGCGCTCTGCTACCCGCTCTCCGATATCAGCCACAGGCTAGAGACCCGCCTGGCGCGCGGCATGCGCAGTATTTGACGGAGATCAATCTTGCCTGAGATGACCGAGTCCCACAATCCGCCTGATACGCCTGCAGGAAACGGCGTCGTAGTCCTTCTGCGCAATGTGCATAAGCGCTTCGCGAACCTCGAAGTACTGAAAGGTATAACCTTCGAGGTCAAGCGTGGTGAGGTGACGGTTCTCATTGGACCTTCAGGTTCGGGAAAGAGCACCGCACTGCGCTGTGTTGACCGGCTGGAGAAGATCAGCAGCGGCTATATTGAGGTTTGTGGACACAACCTCACTGCACCGGACCTGGACCTACGCAAGCTCCGACTGGACGTGGGGATAGTGTTTCAGAGTTATAATTTGTTCCCGCATCTCACCGTCGCCGAGAATATCATGCTGTCTCCCCGCACCGTGAAGAAGATGCCAAAGAAGCAGGTCGTCGAGTTGGCTAAGCACTGCCTCGCACAAGTAGGGCTGTCCGAGAAATTCGACTCCTATCCCGAACAGCTCTCCGGTGGACAACAGCAGCGTGCGGCAATCGCCCGATCGTTAGCAATGCAGCCTAAGGTAATGCTTTTCGATGAAGTGACTTCCGCGCTGGACCCCCAATTGACCGGCGAGGTCCTGCGAGTCATCGAACATCTGGCCGATGACGGTATGACAATGGTGATGGTCACCCACGAGATGAACTTTGCTCGACGCATTGCCGATCAAGTCGTCTTCATGCATCAGGGCAAGGTTTGGGAAACCGGGCCGGGCACCATGCTAGACAATCCGACCACTCCAGAATTACAGTCATTCCTTGCACACGAACTTTGAGCCCGTTGTGTGCCCTAAACTCGCCGTTTTGAGCCCGGTCAACGAAGCCAGAATTCCAGAAACCCGGCACCTGTGCCAACTAAGAATTTTGAAGCAACGAAAGCTTCGAGGCGCGCCTCAAACCTTCCCGCAGTTCTTGCGAAAGCCACTTCTCCAGAGTTTTGAGGTCGGCCCTCGAAGCAAGGTGCGGCGCGATCCAAAGCGAGAGCTGACGTTTTCCAGGCGCAAAGCCAAACGGGGCAATCAGCCTGCCGGATTCCAAGTCGTCTATTGCGAGCATATGTGGGACAACGGCGATCCCCAGTCCGAAAGTCGCGGCCTGGATCATCAAATAGAAATGATCGAACCTTTGATGCACTTGCGGTGCCCTCTCCTCTTCTCCGACAGCTGCGAGCCAATCAGTCCAGGCGTTTGGGCGTGTCGTGGTCGCGAGCAATCTGGCGTTCGACAAATCTTTGAGCTTCTTCAGCGAGATAGACTTGAGATAGGCCGGAGAACACACCGGACCGATCCACTCAGTGCCCAGCGGACGAATAACTGCCGACTTCGGCGGTTCGAACGTGTTGTTGCGAATAGCTACGCTGATGTTGTCACGCGTGAAATCCACTCGGTCGTGGTTCATGTCGAGCTTGATTTCCATGTTGGGGTGCTTGGCGTACAAACCGGGCATCCGCGGAATAAGCCAGCACATGGTTATCGACGCCGAGCAGGACAGTGTTAACGGCCCAGGTTTCAAACGTTCAATCGTCGCGTGAATGAGGTTGAACGCCGTCGACAACCCGTCAACGAGTTGCTCGCCCTCCCGGGTTGGCACCGATTCCCTGGTGCCGCGCTTGAGGAGCGACACACCCATGACCTCTTCGAGCGCCTTGATTTGGCGACTAACGGCGCCATGTGTCACACCCAGCTCGACGGCCGCACGGCTGATGCTGCGATGTCTAGCCGTTGCTTCAAATGCGCGGAGTGCGTTCAAAGAAGGCAACGATGCGGACATCCGATCCTCCGACGTATGTGACATCATCTCATATCAGGCCCGTCCAGCCGATTGTCTTTCTGAGCCGTGGTTTATTCGGAAGCAACCGGTTTTTTGCGCCGTGGCCGGCCCTGTCCGGAGAGACCACGGCATCAGGTTGGCGGCACCGACATCCGCAGGGACGAAATGCAGATACGAGAAAAACTTACATGCGCTGTTCGGCCGCCTGCGAGGCGCAATAGGTGAAGTTGCTGACTGATCTGTTGAAGCGGGAATCGAGGAGACGCTGCCACCGCCGTCGCGATGTAGCGGCGTGCCTCGAGTGCAAGATTGGTTGCCTAGGCAAAACCGTGCGCTCGTCGGCTGCAGGCGTTACAAAAACTCATATACGGCTGAGAATTTCTGCACTCCCGTCCCGGAAGCGAGTGTTTAGTGTTGGCGGACTGGCTGCACGCATGCTCGAACCCACAGCACGTTAGGTGCGTATCACACAAGGTGGGGACTGCGGCGAAGTCAGCGACACCAAGAGCCGACACTGGCTCGGATAAGCAACAGGAAGTTAGGGATGAAACCGATCGCCAGCCCGCGCTCAGGCTCATGGTCGCTGACCGGCTGTTTCAGGAAGTATCTCAGCGTCGCAACTCCGACTGAAATCGTTCAGTAGCCGGCCTTATCGAACATGAGCCTTTACCTGGAAAAATCACGATCCCATTCTCAGTGGCGCTCGCTCGCCGCGCCCCATGTGCGCAAGGAAACGACAAGCCGCGGCCATGAGTGCTGACATCGCCAGTTCATGCGCAGCCGAACTTAGCGCCGCTAAGGTTGTCGGCATCGACAAAAGGTTTGGCGGCGCGCACGCGCTGCGCGGCGTGTCGATCACTTTCGAGAAGGGCGGCGTGCATGCCATTGCTGGCGAGAACGGCGCCGGCAAGTCGACGTTAGTGAAGATCCTGTCAGGCGTCATCGGCGATTACGCCGGCGCAATCGAAATAGACGGTGTTGGCCGCCGCTTCGACAGCATCCGCGATGCCGAGCGACATGGAGTGTTCCTGGTCCCGCAGGAACTCAGCGTCGTGCCGGAGTTGCGGGTTGGCGAATATCTGTTTCTCAACCGCGAGCCCCAGCGCTGGGGGATGGTAGACACGAGGAAGCTGTGGGCCGATGCCGCGCATTGGCTCGACGTCTTCAAGCTCGATGCCTCGCCGCTGGAGCAGATGGGCAATCTAAGCACGCACCAGCAGCAGTTGGTCAGTATTGCCCGCGCGATGACGCAAGGCGTGAAGCTGCTCATCCTCGACGAACCAACGTCGAGCCTCACAGAGCGCGAGACCGAGCTCATGTTCGCCCGGATCGCGGACCTGCACCGGCATGGTGTCACCACCATCTACATATCCCATCGGCTGCGCGAGTTGGAGCGCGTCGCCAATGTCGTGTCGGTGATGCGGGACGGCAGAGTCGTCGACCATTTTAGGCTTCAGGGCCAAAGCGACACGCCCCGTCGGATTGTTCAAGCCATGGTGGGGCGGGACATCATCGAGATGTATCCAAAGGTGGCTGCTAAGGTCGGCGAACCGATCCTCTCGGTCCGCGACTGGACCGTAGAAAGCACGGGAGCCGGCCGGGTCCATGCTATCAAAAACATCCACCTGGATGTCCGATCAGGAGAGATCTTAGGAGTTTTTGGCCTGCTCGGCTCCGGGGCCTTCGATTTGGCCCGGTCGCTGTTTGGCGCTCATGCGGGACGCGTGAGCGGTTCGATGCAGATCCGCGGGCAGGTCATCTCGGTTAGGACGCCGCGCGACGCGATCCGCAACGGCATCGCCTATGTTCCGGCCGAACGAAAGCGCGACGGCCTGATCGAAGCTCATTCGATCGAAAGCAACATGACGCTTGCTGCGCTCAACCGCTTCAATCGCTACGGCATCCTCAACCGGTACGGCGAACTCCAGCGTGTACAGCAATATGTCGCGAGCCTGAAGGTAAAGTGCGGCTCGGTGGAGCAGCCCATGTCGCAGCTCTCTGGCGGCAACCAGCAGAAGGTCGTGGCCGCGAAATGGCTTCTTTCCGAGCCGGAGATCTTTATCCTGGAGGAGCCGACCCGCGGTGTCGACGTGAACGCCCGCATCGATTTGTACGCACTCGTCAACGAAATCGCCACGGCCGGCAAAGCAGTCATCATCGTATCTACCGATCTGCCGGAAGTTCTCGGCATGTGCGACCGCGTGCTGGTCATGTGCGAGGGACGCCTCGTGCGCGAATGGATGCACGGCCAGGCGAGCGAGGAAGACGTGATGATTAGCGCGGCAGAAGAATACAGTGAGGGGGCATGACCTCAACAAAAACAGTGACAGAACGGGGCGCACCCGCCAAGGGCTTCCAGCTTCGCGATCTGCCGGCTGCGATGTCGCAAGACAGGCTTCGGCTGCTGCCGCTGATCATCGTCCTCCTGATCGTCTGGATGGTGCTGCAGTATCTCACAGGCGGCCTGTTCCTCAGCGCCCGCAACTTAACCAATCTAAGCGGTCAGGTCGCCATCACTGCCGTGCTGACGGCAGGCGCCGTGCTGGTGATGATCCCAGGCTACATCGACCTGTCGCTTGGCGCGACCGTCGCTGCCGCAGCCGTGGTAGCAGCCATCGCAGGCACGAACTATGAGCTTTCGCTCTGGCCAACCGTCGTAATCACGCTGGCTTTCGGGCTGTTGATCGGTCTGTGGCACGCCTTTTGGGTGGCCTGGATGAAGGTGCCTTCGTTCATCGTAACGCTGGGCAGCTTGCTCGCCATTCGCGGTTTGTCGCTGGTTATCACCAATGCCGAAACGATCTCGCCCAATCCCGACATCCTGGTGATCTCGGACGCTTCTCTGTCACCGATGCTAGGCATCGTCGTGCTGTTCGCTTTCTGGCTCGCTTTCGCCCTTTTGCAGGTACGAGAATGGCGCGCCCGGCAGGCGGCCGGGATTCGCTCGTCGTTCGGTGCCGTCGTCGGCCTGCCCGCCGCTTCTGTCGGCATATTCACGCTGGGCGTCATGATCATGGCAGCAAGCTATCGTGGCTTGCCCCTGCCCGTTGTCCTCGTTCTGGCCGTAGTGGCTTTGGCCGGGTGGTCCCTGCGCTTCACTGCCTTTGGCCGTCGGCTCTATGCCATCGGCGGCAATCGTCAGGCTGCGCTGCTTGCCGGCATCAACATCCGAATGCAGGCCTCCTTGGTCTTCGCCTTCATGGGGCTCCTCTACGGCCTGGCGGGCCTGGTCCTCGTGGCACGTCTCGACAGCGCTCCTCCGGGCGCCATGCAGGGCCTCGAGCTCAACGTGATCGCCGCTGCCGTCATCGGCGGAACTAGCCTCATGGGCGGCCGCGGAACTGTCGCAGGAGCGGTGATCGGCGCGATCTTGATGGAGAGCCTTTCCAACGGCATGAGCCTCATGAACCTGCCATCTGCCTATCAATCCATCACAGTCGGTCTTGTGCTGCTTTTTGCCGTCTACGCCGACCTGCGTAGCCGCGGCGGAAGGTTCGGAGACTGATCGAACCCGGAGCAATGCGGCGAAAACCACGTGACCATCGCCAACCTGATGCGGCCAACCCAAGGGAGAGAAACATGACGAAGGAAATCTATAGGAATGGCCTTGACCGTCGGCAGACGCTCGGCATCGCCGGGTCTGCACTCCTCGCTGCCATTGTCGGTCTGAAGGCTGCTCATGCACAAGGCAAAAGGCTCAAGGTTGGATTGATCATGCCAAATTACGACCAGCTTCGCTGGAAGAATGCTGATCAGGCGTTTTTTGAAAAGCAAGCCGCCGCACTCGGTGTGGACGTGTTTGCTCAAGCCTCCAATGCGTCGGAGTCGCTTCAGGCGAGCCAGGTTGAGAACATGTTGACGCAGGGCATCGATGTCCTCGTTCTGACTCCGGTAAACGCCAATGCGGCCAACGCATTGATCCGGAGAGCCAAGCAGGCGAATGTGCCGGTCATCAACTACAACTTTCTGATCAACAAAGGCGACGTCGTCTGCTTCCTCGGCCGTGATGCCGTGGAGATGGGCGAGAAGATCGCGAAGGCTGCGGTTGAGAAACATCCAAAAGGCAAGTACGTGATCGCCGCCGGCGAGGAGTCTACGAGCGTTGCCAAGGAAACTCGCCAAGGCTTCCTCAACGTTCTCAAATCCTACATGGACAAAGGCGACATCAAGCTGGTGTCAGATCAGTTCAACAAAAACTGGTCGACCGATAGCGCGCGTGCCCAGGTCGAAAACGCCCTCACCAAGAACAACAACGACGTCGTTGCAGTTCTCTGCGGGAACGATGGCATTGCTTACGGCGCAATTCAGGCTTTGCAGGCGCAGGGTCTCGGGGGCAAGGTATTCGTGACCGGTGTTGACGCCGAACCGCGCGCGCAGGAGCTCATCAAGCAGGGGCTGATGGCGCTCTCCAATTTCACGGCCTTTGACCAAATGGGCGTTGAGGCGGCCAAAGCGGCCTACGCCGTCGGAAATGGCAAGCCCATCGAGGCGAACGCCACCGTGAATAACGGCCTCAAGGACGTACCGTGGATCAAGATCCTGAACTTCAATGTAACTAAGGAGAACCTTGAACAGGCCACCAAAGACTTCCCCTGGTGGTTCAACGCCAAGGCCTGATCAACGCCGTCACGCCGCCAGCTTGCCGGCCGCGTGACTTCGGCCGGCATCAACTCTCGAATACCAGCCCGGCCATGCGGAGGGACATTCTGCCCTCCTTCCAGGTACAACAGAAAATGGAGGAAACCGTGACTCTTCAAGCTCAGCCGGGAGCAGCATCTAGCGCCCAAGCCGGTCTCGCGACACGGCTAAGCGCCATGCTGAGGAGCATGCGAGTGGTAGACCTGTCGCCTACTCTGGAGCGAGGCATCCCGAACTGGCCAATGCATCCGCCGCTGGTGATCGATAAGGCGCGACTGAGCGGACGCGACGGATATTATTGCCAGTTTCTGATGATCTCCGAGCATACCGGCACTCACGTAGATGCGCCGGTGCATTTCCATGAGCACCTACTGCACATGTCTATAGATACGTTTCCAGCCGACATTCTGATCGCACCAGCGGTACTTTACGACTTTTCCGACATGCACATGCAACCCGGCGATCTGGTGACCTTGAATATGGTGAAAGCCTATGAGGCCGAGAAGGGAGTCCAGATCGGCGAAGGTGAAATCCCACTGATAAACTTTGGCTGGATGCAGCGCTTCTGGCGGACCGACAACGGGAGCACTTGGTTCGTGAAGAACGCTCCTGGTATTCACGAGGACGCAATCATCTATTTCAAGGACCGCGGCATTCGGGCGATCGGTTGCGATACCGTGGCCTGCGATATGGCGGTCATTGATGGCGTCGGACAGGAGACCACCGGGCACACGACCCACTGGCTGCCGAACGGAATCCTGATTATCGAGATGCTAACCAATCTGCACAAGCTTTCACTGCGCAGCCTGTTCGTCGCCACGCCTCTCAAAATCAAGGAAGGATCGGGGTCACCCATCCGCCCGCTCGCTTTTTGCGAGGACTGAGCCCAAAATGAGTTACTCACATCTAAAGCCTTGACCGAAATCGTGACCGTCACCGATACTCGCATGGAGCGCATTCTGGCTTTGGCGGGCTACCTGGACGTTTCGATTGATGCCTTGAAGCGCATCTGCAGCGCCGGCCGTATCTCAGGCCCGGTTCTTTGGGCTCCAATTATGCGAGTGGCGGCCTAGCCCGTGACCCAAGCTCCCGGGCGTAAGCAACCCGGAATAACGCCCTGACGATCTAGGTCAGCGTTTCCATGGTTCGAATCATATCATGGCAGCCTCGGCGAGCTTATAGGACCGGGTGTGGATGACCGGATGTCGATTGACGTCGTCGATGCCGGCCATGATGCGTTCCTTGAGTTCGTGCTTTGAGTTGACGCGGATATGACGCAGGACGGAGCGGACGAACTTGGAGAAGAAGCCCTCGATGAGATTGAGCCAGGAGCCGTGCTTTGGGGGTGAAGGTGAACTCGAAGCGTCCGGTCGGTCGGGTGTGGAGCCAGACGCTGGTTTCTTTGGAGATGTGCGCGGAATGATTGTCGAGGATCAGCTTGATCGCGGTGCCGGCCGGATAGGCGGCATCCAGAAGCTTGAGGAATTCGATGAACTCACGGCTGCGATGGCGATCCCTGACGAGCGCGTGGACCTTGCCAGTGAGCAGATCGATGCCGGCCAGCAGGCTGAGCGTGCCATGGCGTTTGTACTCATGATCCCGCGCAAAGGTGGCATGGACGCCGGGCTTGGGCGGCAAGTCCGGCGTCGTCGTCGCGATGGCCTGAACTCCCGGTCACAGAACCTCCGCGATTTTCCGTTCGAATTCGGCGTCGCGATTTTCAAGGTATACTGTGTTCACGTCATAACCCGAAAGTCCGCGGGTTTGATGATGCGAAAGTTATCGGAGACCGAATCGCGGAATTCGGCCCAGTTTCGGGGAACATTTTCGCGCAGGAAGCCGAGCGTCGCGTCGGCGAATTGGGCGCAGGTGGCGTCGCATCTATTGTGGGTGATCTGCTTGTGCATGACGCCCCACAGGCGCTCGATCGGGTTTAGGTGCGGACAATAGGAAGGTATGAAATGCAGTCTGATCCGGCAGCCCGGACGTTCAAGCCATGAACGAACCAATTTTGCGTGATGGTAGCGCGCATTGTCGAGAAAGACATGAATGAGCGCGAGCATCGGATAGAACGCCTCGATCGATTCCAGCAGCCTGATCGTCGAGGCGGCATCGACGGTTTCGACCTCGATCATCCGGGTTTGGCCGGTCTCCAGATCAATCGCGCCATGAATATTGATGCGCTGACGCCCGCTGGTTTGTTCAATCGCGAGCTTATGCTGTTTGGGCGCCCAGCAGCCGGCGGGCCGCGCGGCATAGGTCGGATGTACGGCGTCGGCGAACAGCACGGCCTCGTCGGCACCCAATGAATTCAACAGTTTTTCGTAAGCCGCGATGAAAGCTCGCTGCTTTTCTTCGTCGAGCTTGCGCGGAATAATCTCCGGCTTGTGATATTCCAGACCCAGACGGTTCAGCAGCGCAATCAGTCCCGAGCGGCCCGCGTAAACCAGTCCGAACTCGTTTTCGATCCAAGCGCCGATCTGGCGCGTCGAGCGCGGCAAGGCCGCGGCCACCCAGGCTTTCAGTTTGTCCTGTTGTGTGCCGCTCATCTGGCAAGCGCTGCCACCCGCTTCGAAACGCATCAGCCCATCGAGGCCGCCCTCGAGAAACATTTTGTGCCACCCGCGGATCGTCCCATCGTCCAGCAACAGCGCCCCCGCGACCTTCGGGAAACTCCAGCCAGCGTCCAGAAGCACCAAAGCATTGGCACGCCGCGCCAGCCGATGCTCCACTGATCCGTCCCGCGCCAGCGCGATCAGGTCGGCTCGATCAACTTGCGACAAAAACCCGGCGCGAATCATCCATCTAGACGAATCCCAAAACCGCCCCACCGCAAGCAGCAATTCTAAAAGTGGGCGTTTGGGCCGGTTTCATTCGATTTTTTGGATTTTCATCAGCTCGGGCGGGATGATGAAGGTGGCGAGGGCTTCGAGGAAGACGGTCCAGGAGGGAAAGACCGCGTAGGC
>JAGXAC010000128.1 GCA_019075925.1 Hyphomicrobiales bacterium
AAAACGCTTGCCGCGCGCCGATCGGCCCCGGCGGACTCCCAACTACAATCGCGGGTGGCGGCAGAAGTTCCGGCTTAGCTTCCCCGATAGGTCGAATAGGACCAGGGCGTCACCAACAGCGGCACGTGATACCTGCCCTCCGGCTCGGCGACGGAGAAGCGCACGGGAACGATGTCGAGAAACGGCGGATCGGCGGTCGGCGTCCGCCGGCTGGCGAAATACGCACCGACGGCAAAGCGCAATTCATAGGCGGCAATCGGGATCGGCGTGCCGCTCAGCAACGGCTTCTCGGTGCGCCCGTCGGCATTGGTGACGGTGCGCACAAGCGTGCGTGCCCCACCCACCCCGATCTCGCACAATTCGATCGCCATGCCTTGCGCCGGACCGCCGCCGTGGGTGTCGAGCACGTGGGTGGAAAGATGACCGTGCACCTTGAGACGGTCGGGACCCGTGACACGGGCGTCGAGACGCAGCGCGGCGATGCGCAAGACTTCGCCGAGCGCGGCCGCGCGTTCCGCCGGCGCACCGTTTTGCAGCCGGCGCTCGAATTCGCGCAGGATCGATTCCTTGCCATGCCGGCGCACGCAAACGATGAACGGCATGGCGAATTTTTTGCGGTAAGCGTCGTTGAGCCGATGAAAGGCGGCGAATTCCTCCTCGCTCAACCGGTCGAGGCCGGCGGCCGCCTGCTCGGCGGTGGAGTCCGCGGTGAGCTTGCCCTCGCGCGCGGCCTTGCCGGCGAGATCGGGGTGGCCCTCGATCAGCGCGCGCACCTTTGCTTCCGGCGCCGTGCGAACGACCTCGGTCATCGCCGCATACAGCGCGGCAATACCGGCGAATGGCCGCGCGGCATAAGCTTCCTCCGCCACCCACGGCGCCAACTCGATGACTTCGCCAAGCGCCGCAACAAACGTTTTGCGGTCGGCGGCGTTGAGGGTGTCGAGTGAGATCGGGGTCATGAATCTCGCGCGGCGTGAACTCGATTTCAACGACCTGATACCACACCTCTCCCCGCGTGCGGGGAGAGGTGTGGTCGGATTGCGGAGCATCCGGGTCGGAAAGCATACTCGCCAAACCGAGCCTAGCGGATAGGCCCCCTTGCCCCAACCCTCTTCCCCCACGCGGGGTGAAGGAGTTTTGCCTCATGCCGTCGTCGTGACGCCGGCGCCGTGGTGCCGGTGCCAATGGCGCGCAATGTCGAGACGCCTCGCAATCCAGACGCGGTCGAAACCGGCGACGTAATCGAGAAAGCGAATGAGCCCGGCCGTGCGGCCGGGCCGTCCGGCCAGCCGGCAATGCAGGCCGACCGACATCATTTTCGGCGCGGTTTCGCCCTCGCGGTAAAGCACGTCGAAGCTGTCGCGCAGGTAGGCGAAAAAGCTTTCGCCGTCGGCGAAGCCCTGCGGGTTGATGAACCGCATGTCGTTGGCGTCGAGCGTATAGGGAATAATGAGGTGCGATGTGTCGTTCGGGCCGCTCACCCAATACGGCAGATCGTCGGCGTAGGAATCGGACGAGTAAAGAAAGCCGCCGTCGGCGAGCACCAGGGGAAGCGTGTGGGCCGAACTGCGTCCGGTATACCAGCCGAGCGGCCGTTCGCCGGTTGCGGCAATGTGCAGGCGGATCGCCTCGCGCATGTGCCTGGCTTCCGCGGCGCGCGAAAAGTCGTTGTAGTCGATCCATTTCAAACCGTGCGAGGCGATCTCCCAGCCGGCCTCGCGCATGGCGGCGACCACCTGCGGGTTGCGCGCGAGCGCGCTTGCGACGCCGAAAACGGTGACCGGCACCTTGCGCGCGGTGAACTCCCGCCACAGCCGCCAGAAGCCTGCGCGAGAGCCGTACTCGAACATCGATTCGACGTTCATGTGCCGGCGGCCCGGCCAAGGCTGGGCGCCGAGCACATCGGAGAGGAAAGCCTCCGACGCCTTGTCGCCGTGCAGAATCGAATTCTCGCCGCCCTCTTCGAAATTCACCACGAATTGCAGCGCCACGCGGGCGCCGCCCGGCCAGCGGGGATCGGGCGGATTACGCCCATAGCCGGCAAGATCGCGCGGATACCTGGCGGAAGACGGGGACATCGCGGCTTTCGTCGCGGTTTTTTTGGCGCGTGGCACGCCCCACCTTGGCAGAGCCGCAGCCTCCGCTTCAAGCCTCCACAGGCCCGGCATGGCCGACATGCGATTGACCAAGCCGGACGATGCCTCCATTAAAAGCTTCATCACGGGAGCAGCCGGGGAATTCATGCAGGCGGCGGGCCACAGCGCAGGGAATGGCGCACGCAACGGCGCGTTGGGCGAGACGATTGCCGCCCGTTTGCTTGAACTGGCGGCAATCACCGACGAACCGGGCCATCTGACGCGACTCTATCTGAGCCCCGCGCACCGCAAGGCCGCCGACCTGGTGGCGGCCTGGATGCGCGAAGCCGGCATGACGGCGCAGATCGACGCGCTCGGCAACGTCGTCGGCCGATACGATGCACGCAATCCGGGAGCCCGCACGCTGCTGCTCGGCTCGCACATCGACACGGTGCGCAACGCCGGCCGGTTCGACGGCGCGCTCGGTGTCGTCACCGCCGTCGAGGCGGTGAAGGCGGCATCCAAATCCGCCAAGCGCTTTGCGTTTGCGATCGAAGTCGTCGCGTTCGGCGACGAGGAAGGCGTGCGGTTTGCCTCGACGCTCGGCGGCGCGAAAGCGCTCGCCGGCAAGTTCGCAGCAAGCGCGCTCGACGAAACCGACGACGGCGGCGTATCGCGCCGCCAGGCCTTGATGGCTTTCGGCTGCGATCCATCACAACTGCGCGAACTGACGGCGTCGGCGGAGCGCACGCTCGGCTATGTCGAAGTTCACATCGAGCAGGGCCCGGTGCTGGAGCAGGAGAATCTGCCGGTCGGTATCGTCACCGCCATTGCCGGCGTCACCCGCGCCACCGTCGAGATCGACGGCGTCGCCGGTCATGCCGGCACCGTGCCGATGCCGCTGCGCAAGGATGCTCTGATGGCTGCCGCCGAAATGTTGCTCGCGGTCGAAGCCGCTGCGCGGTCGCGGCCCGGCCTGGTCGCGACGGTCGGCAAGCTGGAGGTGCCGGCATCGGCCACCAACACCATACCTGGCCGGGTCTGTTTCACGCTCGATATTCGCAGCGCCTCCGACCGGGAGCGGATCGATGCGGTCGCCGCCATCCGGCAATCGCATGACGCCATTGCGCGTCGCCGCGGCGTGTCGGCGCGCGTGCTGATTGGCCACGAAGTGCCGGCCGCCGTCTGCGACCGCCGGCTGTCCGATCAACTGGCGGCGGCGATCGAAAGCTTCGGTATCGCGCCGCGGCGACTGCCAAGCGGGGCCGGCCACGATGCGATGGCCTTCGACAAGGTTATTCCATTCGCCATGCTGTTCGTGCGCTGTCGTGGCGGTACCAGCCATAATCCGGACGAATACGCCTCCCCTGCCGACATCGACATTGCCGCGGGTGTGCTATTGAATTTCCTCGAAAGGATTGAATCGCAATGACCGTATTGCACATCAAGGCCGGCCCCTACGATTTCGAGGCGCAGATGCAGCGGGAGGCGGCGCCCGAAACCTGCGCCAAATTCACCGGTCTGCTGCCCTACCGGCAGCAGATCATCCATGTGCGTTGGAGCGGCGAAGGCTGCTGGATACCGCTCGGCGATTTCGACTTCGGGCTGGGCTATGAGAATGCCACCAGCCATCCGGCACCCGGCGAGATCATCCTTTACCCCGGTGGCATCAGCGAGACCGAAATCCTGCTCGCTTACGGTGCAGTCGATTTTTCTTCCAAGGTCGGTCAACTCGCCGGCAATCATTTTCTCACCATCACCCACGGCCGGGAGAATTTGCGCGAACTCGGCAAGCTCTGCCTCTGGAAAGGCGCGCAGGACATCGTGTTCGAGCTGAAGAAGTAGCGCAAATCAAACCGGTATTTTTCGCCGGCTCTATCGGCGGAAAAAACTTGGTTCGGGCACCGGCGGCAAAAGCGCGGTCCCCGAATTTTGCCATAACTGCGCCAAAACATTTGCGCTATTGTTGCCGCGGTCCAGCCCGGGAGGATTTGGCATTGTCTTGCGCGTTTCCATCGCGCCGCTCCGCGGCGGCAGCGGTCTCGTTGCTGATCGCCGCGGCATGGCTTTTTCCGGCGGCCGACGCGCGCGCCGCCGGCCTTTTCGGCAGCTGTAACGACGCGGGCCAGGTGGCAATGCTGCCGGCGCCGCTATCGCCGTGGAAAGGCGCACCGCTGCGCGTCCTCGTCACCGCGGACAAGCCGCTCGACGGCGAGCTTTCGCTGATTGCCCCAGACGGCAGCATCGCCGCCAAATCGGGCGTTCGCCATGGCGGGCCCCCCTATTACTGGTTCGCCGAGGTCGCCGCTCCGGCGCCGGGAATGTGGCAGGCCAAGCTTGCGACGTCCGGATGCAGCGCGATCACCCATCAGATCGCCGTGCACGACAACCCGCCGCCGCGCCCGCCTTCCGCGGCCGGCAGCATTTGGCCGTTGCGCGCCAACTGGAATCGCGCCAACGAAGATTTGTTTTCCGCCTGGATCGCCAAGCTTTTCGACGCGCCGCTCGACACCGAACCTTCCTGGAAGGCACTGCATGAGGTGCTGCGCGACCGTTCGCGCAACATGCTGATCAACTATCTCGGTCGCGGCGAAGACAATGCCCGCATGGCGCTTCGCCCCGACTGTGCAGACCTCGTCTACTTTCTGCGCGCTTATTTCGCTTACAAGATGGGGCTGCCGTTCGGATACGGGAAATGCTCGCGCGGCAAGCCGCCGCGGTGCTACGGCTGGTTCACCAATGTCAATCCGGACCCGTCGCGGCCGGGGCAGAACGCTTCGTTCGGCGAATATCTGCGCGTCGTCGCCGACGCCGTGCAGTCCGGGGCCGTGCGCGTGCGGGCCAACGACGACAACACCGATTTTTATACCGTGCCGCTCACCCAGGAGACGTTGCGCCCGGGAACGGTCTATGCCGATCCCTATGGACACGTGATGATGCTGGTGCGACGCGTGCCGGAACAAGGCGGCGCGGCCGGCGTATTTCTCTCGGTGGACGGCGAACCCGACGGGACCGTCGCGCGCAAGCGTTTCTGGCGCGGCAACTTTTTGTTCGCGCATGAGCCATCGCTCGGCAGTCCGGGCTTCAAGCGGTTCCGGCCGATCGTGCGCGAGGCGAACGGCGGCTTGCGGCGGCTGACCAACGCGGAAATCGCCAAAGATCCGAATTACGGCGACTTCTCCCTCGAACAGTCGCAGCTTTCGGTCGAAGACTTCTACGACCGTATGGACGAGGTGATGTCGCCGGAGCCGCTCGATCCGTTGCGGGCGATGAAGGGAGCCATCGACTCGCTCGAGGAGCAAGTCAAGACCCGCGTGGGGTCGATCGAGAACGGACGCAAGTTCCAAAACAGCGGCAAGGGCGAGGCCGCCATGCCCGACGGCGCGGCAATCTTCGCCACGACCGGCGCATGGGAGGATTTCGCCACGCCGGCGCGCGATTTCCGGCTGTTGATTGCAATCGACGTCGTGCGCGGCTATCCGGATCGGGTCGCCCGCAAGCCCGGACGCTACGCCATGCCGGCCGGCAAGAGCGTGGCCGAGGTCAAAGCAGAATTGCAGAGCGCGCTCGCGGCCGAGCTTTCCTCGCGCAAGTTTAGCTATACCCGCAGCGACGGCTCGCAATGGACGCTCACGCTCAAGGACGTCATCGATCGCGCGGTGGACTTCGAGATGGGCTACAATCTCAACGACTGCGTCGAGTTGCGGTGGGGCGCGCCGTCCGGCAGCCAGGAAGCATCGACCTGCAAGCGGCATGCGCCGGCGGCGCAACGCGCGAAGATGACCGATTACCGCAGCTGGTTTCGCACCCGGCATTGGCCGACCGGCGCATAAATCCGCCCGCGCATCGGCGACATTGCCGGTCCCAAGCCAACACGATAGGACAAGCCCGTTTTGATGCATAATGCCGACCGGCATGATGCGTGACGCGGAGCGGTTGGATATGAGCGGTCGTGCGGCGTTGCGGATCGGCATCGATACCGGCGGCACCTTCACCGACATCGTGTGCGTCGACGACAAATCCGGCGCCATGCGCGTCACCAAGGTCGCCTCGACGCCGTCCAATCCCGCCGTGGCGCTGGTGCGCGGCGTCCACGCCATCCTCGGCGATTGGGGCGCCGGCGTCGATGAACTCGCCGTGCTGGCGCATGGCACGACCGTCGCGACCAATGCGCTGCTGCAAGGCGAGATCGCCGGTCTCGGTCTGATCGTCACCGAAGGTTTCCGCCATATCCTGGAAATTGCCCGCCAGGCGGTGCCGGAAGGTTACGGCAATTCGTATTTCTGGGTGAAGCCGGAGCGGATCGTACCGCTCCGCCACGTCCGCGAGGCCGGCGGCCGGCTCAATTACCGCGGCGAAGAGTTGCGGCCGCTCGATGAAGCGAGCGTGCGCGCCGCCGCGCGCTATTTCCGCGATGCCGGCATTCACGCCATCGGCATCTGCCTGATCCATTCGTATGCCGACCCGGCGCATGAGCGGCGCGCCGCCGAAATCGTGCGTGAGGAATATCCCGGCTGCACGCTGTCGCTTTCCTGCGACGTACTGCCGGAATATCGCGAATACGAGCGCGCGGTCACCACGCTGGTCGATGCTTTCATCAAGCCGCATATGAGCCGCTACCTCGATCGCATCCGCGATGAGCTCGGCCCGGCACTGAACAAGAAGCCATTTTTGGTGATGCAGTCGTCCGGCGGCGTCGCCTCGCCCGACCAGGTGATGCGCAAGCCGATCACCACTGCGTTGTCGGGGCCGGCCGCCGGCGCGCTCGGTTCGGCGGTGATCGCCGAGATCGCCGGCTTTCCCGATCTGGTGACGCTCGACGGCGGCGGCACCTCGACCGACCTCTGCCTTATCGAAGCCGCCAAGCCGAAAATCACCAACGGCGGCCGCGTCGGCCCGTTCCCGGTGCGCATCCCGATGCTCGACGTGCGCACCATCGGCACCGGCGGCGGCTCGATCGCCTGGATATCGCGCGAGGGCAAGCTGCGCGTCGGCCCAAAAAGCGCCGGCGCCGTCCCGGGGCCGATGTGCTACCCGAACGGCGGCGACGAGCCGACGCTCACCGACGCCAACCTCGTGCTCGGGCGCATCCCGCCGGCGCTGATCGGCGGCGGCATTCCGCTCGACGTCGCACGCGCGCGCGACGGATTGACAACGCTCGCGGCGCGGCTGCCCGGCAAGCTCACGGCCGAGCAACTGGCGTCGGGCATTGTCGAAATCGCCAATTGGGACGACGCCAACGCCATTCGCCAACTCACCGTGCAGCGTGGCATCGATCCGGCCGGGTTTGCGCTGTTGGCATTCGGCGGCTCCGGTCCGGCGCAATCGCCGGCGGTGATGGAACTGATGGGCATAACGACCTGCATCGTGCCGCCCAATCCCGGCAACCTGTCGGCCTTCGGACTGTTGGCGGTGGACTGGCGCACCGACCACATGGTCACCAAGGTGATGCACGAGGAGGCTGTCGAGCTCGCCGCCATCGCCGGCATCTACGCGTCACTGGAAACGGAAGCCGCCGCCGCGCTGGAAAAGAACGGCATCGAGCCCGCGCGGATCGTACTGCATCGCGAAGCCGACGTGCGCTACGCCGGACAGTCGATGGAAGTGCGGGTACCGGCGCCGTCCGGCGGCATCGACGCGCAATTCGTCGCCGGCGTCACCGACGCCTTTCACGCCGCGCATCGCAAGACCTTCGGCTACAATTATGCCGGCCAACAAAAAGTCGAGCTGGTGAATTTCTGCGTGTCCGGCTTCGGCCGGATCGACCGGCCGAACATCCCGGCCATCAAGACCGCGGGCACGCCGAAGCAGGCAAGCCGGCCGGTGTATTTCGGCGGCGGCTATCGCGACACGCCGGTTTTCGACCGCGCGTCCTTGCCGGCCGGTTTTAGCTGCGAGGGCCCGGCGATTGTCGAGGAATTCGGCTCGACCACCGTGATGATGCAGGGCCAGCATCTCACCGTCGATCCGCACGGCATTCTCATCATTCGCGCCGCCGGCAAAGCGAACGGCGATAAGCCACAGCCGCGCGCCTAGCGCCGATCATTTGGCTGCGCTTCGCAGCAGCGGGATCGTGACGTTGCCGAAATCGCGGTAATAGTCGGCCATCAGCGCCGGCGGCGCCATGCGGTCGAACAGGGCGGCGAAATGTCCGGCGCCGGCGCTGCTGCATTGCGCGATGATCTGCTCGGCCACCGCGACCGCGCCGCCGACAATGAATTCCTCCTCGCCGATCGAAAACGCGTGCGCCGACGGCGAATCGAGCGCCGCCGGCTGGCCCGGGAGATTGACGCGCGGATCGAACTTGATGAATTCGCGAAACGCTTCCCGGCGCTGGGCGATCTGCGCCGGATCGTCGAGCATCACCACCTGGCGGCGCAGGCAAAGATCGTCCGGCCCGACCGAGCGGCCGATCTTCGCCGCCTCGTCGCGGTAGGCGTCGAAAATCTCGATCACCTTGCTTTGCGGGTGGAACGCCGTGGAAATTTTGGCGCCGCGGCGCGCCGCCTTGCGCGCCGACGATACGCTGACCACCGTCACCCATTTTGGCGGATGCGGCGTCTGAATCGGGCGCGGCGTCAGCCGCAGATTGTCGAAATTCCAGAACTTGCCGTGATGCGAGATGACCGGATCGAGCAGCGCCTTGTCGATGATCTCAGCGGCTTCGTCATGACGCGCGCGCGCCTCGTCGACGCTGAGCCCGACGACCGCCATCTCGTTGGGGATTCCGGGCGCGGTGCCGATTTCGAGCCGCCCGCCGGTGAGATGATCGAGCATGCCGATCTCCTCCACGAGTTGCCACGGGGCGTGATAGGGCGCGACCATACCCAACACGCCGAGCCGCAGTCGCGTCGTGCGCGGCGCGATGTGGGCGATCAAAAGATTTGGCGACGGCGAATAGCTGGCGCCGAAATGATGTTCGCTGAAAAAGATGCCTTCGAAACCGCGCGCTTCGGCGCTTGCCCACAATTCGATATAGGCCTTGAAATAGCGTTGCGAGGCTTCCGCATCGAACTGTTGCACCAATTCGGCGGGCGTCGCGAAGAATTCGAAAATCCACGGTTTGATCATTTAGCCTCCCCCTGACTGGAATTTTCGCAGGTTGCCGCCGCATTCCGACGTTCGCAAGGCGCATCGCCCTTGCTCGCAGCGAGGAGACCCCAGGGACCCCCGATCTGGCGCGCTGCCCATGCTTCCACGAAGTGTTGATTACCGCCGCATCGTCCGTGGAGCTATCATTACCGGCGATATCCGAAAGGGAGGGCACAATGTCGGTCGGTGAAACCAAACTGCTGTTTCCGGGCCTCGCGGGATTTTATGCATCCTGGCGCGATATCGCCTACACGCTGTTGCGCGTCATCGTCGGCATCATCTTGCTGGTACACGGCTGGACCAAAGTCGGCACTTTTGGCTTGGCCGGCGTCAGCGGTTTCATGGCAAAATCGGGATTGGAGCCGGCCACGGCATTCGCGGTTGCCGCGATGTTTCTCGAAACCGTCGGCGCGATCTGCATCATCATCGGACTGTTCACCCGATTTTTTGCGGCCGCGTTGGCGATTGAGATGCTGATCGGCTTGCTCGCCGTGCATTTGAAGGCCGGCTTTTCCGCGTCGCACGGCGGCTATGAATACATATTGCTGCTCGGCATCGTGATGTTCGCCATCGCGATTCGTGGCGGCGGTCCCTACTCCGCCGATCGCATGATTGGCAAAGAGCTATAGCGGCCGCGCTGCGAACGCGATCCGCCGGACAGATCGCAATCTCGGCCGATCAGGCTTTCTGCTCCGCCGCGACTTGCGCGATGATCGCGTCAGCGCGGCGAAAGCCTTCCGACGCAATCGGGATGCCGGCATAGACCGCGGTATGCAGGAGAATCTCCGCGATCTCTTCGGCCGTCACGCCGTTATTAAGCGCACCGCGTAC
>JAGXAC010000009.1 GCA_019075925.1 Hyphomicrobiales bacterium
ATGGCTCGTCTGGTGATGAAATTCGGCGGCACTTCCGTCGCTGATATCGACCGCATCCGCAACGTGGCGCGCCACGTCAAGCGCGAGGTCGATGCTGGGCATGACGTCGCCGTCGTCGTATCGGCGATGGCGGGAGCGACCGACCGGCTGGTCGCATGGTGCCGGGAAACATCGAAGAATCGGCCGGTGTTCGACGCCCGCGAATATGACGCGGTGTTTGCGACCGGCGAACAGGTCACCGCCGGCCTGCTCGCGATCGCTTTGCAGGATATCGACGTCAACGCCCGCTCGTGGCTCGGCTGGCAATTGCCGATCAAGACCACCAATGTTCACACCTCGGCGCGCATCACCGGCATCGACGGCGCCGAACTGATCAAGCGATTCGCCGAACGCAAGGAGGTCGCCGTCATCGCCGGTTTCCAGGGCGTGCATGAAGAAACCGGCCGCATCACCACGCTCGGCCGCGGCGGCTCCGACACCTCCGCGGTGGCGCTCGCGGCCGCCATTCGCGCCGACCGCTGCGACATCTATACCGACGTCGACGGCGTTTATACATCCGATCCGCGGGTCGTGCCGCGCGCTAAGCGGCTCGACAAGATTGCATTCGAAGAAATGCTCGAACTGGCGTCGCTCGGCGCCAAGGTGATGCAGGTGCGTTCGGTCGAGCTCGGCATGCTTCACAACGTCCGCATCTTCGTCCGTTCGAGCTTCGATCGGCCGGAAGACGTCGATCCGCACGGCACGCCCCCGGGTACATTGATTTGCGACGAGGGAGAAATCATGGAGCAGCAAACCGTCACCGGCATCGCGTTCTCGCGCGACGAGGCGCAAATCTCGGTGCGCGAAGTCGATGACAAGCCCGGCGTCGCCGCGGCGATTTTCATGCCGCTCGCGCAAGCCGGCATCAACGTCGACATGATCGTGCAGAATGTCTCGCCCGATGGAAAGCGCACCGACCTCACCTTCACCGTTCCGGCCGCCGACTATCAGCGGGCGCTCGACGTCATTGCCAAGGCGAAGCAGCAGATCGGCTACAAGCGGCTCGACAGCGCGACCGACGTCGCCAAAATCTCGGTGATCGGCATCGGCATGCGCAGCCATGCCGGCGTCGCCGCGCAGGCATTCCAGGCGCTGGCCGAGCGCGCGGTCAACATCCGTGCCATCACCACGTCGGAGATCAAGTTCTCGTTGCTGATCGATGCGAATTTCACCGAATTGGCGGTGCGCACGCTGCATTCGCTGTATGGGCTCGATCAGGCGCCGGCATAGTCGCGATTCTCGCTGCGGCGCACAAATTCGGCGGCCGTCATCGTCGCGACTTTGGCTTGCGGTTTGCATGCCGCATTCGATATAGCCTTAAGGATGTTTGCCGCAGCCTCGGCTCCGGCTCACTCATCTTCGATGCCGGCCGGGGTGAAGCGGGCGATGCCCCGGCTATAGCGAAGGCCCGAGGGACCTCACGCCATGCGTGGCGCGCTTGGCGGTCCGCGCGTTTTGTTGCGCCGACTCCGCGAAGTCATGGCGGAGCCGGTCAGCGCGCAGGAACGCCTCGACAAGATCGTGGTGCTGATTGCCGCCAACATGGTGGCGGAGGTCTGCTCCGTCTACGTGTTGCGCGTCGATGGCACGCTCGAACTCTACGCCACCGAAGGTTTGAACCGCGACGCGGTGCACCGCACCGTGCTTGGCACCGACGAAGGCCTGGTCGGCCTGGTCGCCAGCCAAGCGAGCGCCATCAACCTCTCCAACGCGCAGGCGCACCCGGCCTTCTCGTTCCGACCTGAAACCGGCGAAGAAATCTACCATTCGTTCCTCGGCGTGCCGGTCCTGCGTGCGGGCAACACGCTCGGCGTGCTGGTCGTGCAGAATCGCGCGCGGCGGACCTATTCGGAAGAAGAAGTCGAAGCGCTACAGACCACGGCGATGGTGCTCGCCGAGATGATCGCTTCCGGCGAGTTGTCGGCGCTGGCGTTGCCCGGCGCCGAGCCGGCGGCGCGACGCTCGCTGCATCTGACCGGATCGCCGCTGTCCGAAGGCATCGCCCTCGGCCACGTCGTGCTGCACGAACCGCGCGTCGTCGTTACCAATTACATCGCGGACGACGTTCCGAAGGAACTGAAACATCTGCAAACGGCGGTCGAAGCCCTGCGTACCGATCTCGATCAACTGCTCGAACACGGCGACGTGGTCGAAGGCGGCGAACACCGCGACGTGCTCGAAGCCTATCGCTTGTTCGCCTACGACCGCGGCTGGGCGCACAAGCTCGAAGAAGCCGTGATGACCGGCCTGACCGCCGAAGCCGCGGTCGAGCGCGTGCAATCGGATACCCGGGCGCGCATGCTGCGGCAGACCGACCCTTATCTGCGCGAGCGGCTGCACGATCTCGACGACCTCGCCAACCGGCTGATGCGCCAGCTCACCGGCCGCGATCACGCGCCGTCACGCGACAATTTGCCGGACAACGCCATTCTGGTGGCGCGTTCGATGGGACCCGCCGCGTTGCTCGATTACGACCGCAAAAAACTGCGCGGACTGGTGCTGGAAGAAGGCGGCCCGCATTCGCATGTCGCCATCGTCGCCCGCGCGCTCGGCATTGCCGCGATCGGCGAGATCGACAACGCCACCGGCATGGCCGATCCCGGCGACGCCGTGATCATCGACGGCGCTTCCGGCGACATGCATTTACGCCCGCTGCCGGACCTGGAAGCCGCTTACGCGGAGCGCGTGCGGCTGCGGGCGCGGCGACAGCAGCAATATCAGGCGCTGCGCGACCTGCCGTGCGTCACCAGGGACGGCGAGAAATTCACCCTGATGATCAACGCCGGTCTCAATGTGGACCTGCCGCACATCGTCGATACCGGCGCCGCCGGCATCGGGCTGTTCCGCACCGAATTGCAGTTCATGGTGGCGCCGAGTTTTCCGCGCGCAAGCGAGCAGCACGCGCTCTATCGTGCGGTGCTCGACGCCGTCGGCGACAAGCCGGTGACATTCCGCACCCTCGATATCGGCGGCGATAAGGTATTGCCGTATATGCGCAATATCGAGGAGGAGAACCCGGCCCTCGGCTGGCGGGCGATCCGGCTTGGGCTTGACCGGCCGGCGCTGCTGCGGACGCAATTGCGCGCCCTGTTGCGCGCGGCCGGCGGACGGGTGCTCAAAATCATGTTTCCCATGATCGCCACGGTTGCCGAATTCAACCAGGCCAGGGAATTGGTGGAGCTCGAGCTGACGCATTTGCGCCGGCATGGCCACAAGCTGCCCGACCAGGTCGAAGTCGGCAGCATGGTCGAAGTCCCTTCGTTGCTTTATCAGCTCGACGAGTTGCTGGAACACGCCGATTTCCTTTCGGTCGGGTCGAACGACCTTTTCCAGTTCCTCTATGCGGTCGATCGCGGCAATCCGCGCGTCTCGAGCCGGTTCGATCCGCTGTCGGCGCCGGTGCTGCGCGCACTCAAGGACATCGCCGACAAATCCCGCGAGCACAATAAGCCGGCGACGGTCTGCGGCGAGCTTGCGTCGCAACCGATCGGCGCGTTGGCGCTTGCTGCGGTCGGATATCGCTCGCTGTCGCTCACGCCGTCAGCGGTCGGTCCGGTCAAGGCAATGCTACTCGACACCGATAGCCGCAAAGCCGCCGCGTTTCTTTCCCCCTTGATCGACAAGCCGTCCGGCACGACATCGATCCGCGCCGAATTGGAGAAATTCGCCGCCGAATCCGGCTTGCAGATTTAGAAAAGCGTCATGGCCGGGGCTTGTCCCGGCCATCCGCGTCTTTTACCTAGCATCCCAAGGAAGACGTGGATCGCCGGACAAGGCCGGCATGACGCATTAAAGATGTTGCCCGATCAGAAGCTCGAAGCGCTTGTCGCCCGTCACGCGGCGCTGGAACGCGACCTCGCCGCCGCGCTGCCGCCGGAAACCTATGTGAAGCTCTCGCGCGAGTTTGCCGAGCTTTCCCCGGTTGTCGAGGCGGTGAATTCCTATCGTGCCGCGCAGCGCGAGCTCGCGGATGTCACCGGCCTGATTGACGATCCCGCTACCGACACGGAGATGCGCTCGGTCGCCGATGCGGAGCGCCGGGAGCTTGAGGCAAGACGCGAGGCGCTCGAACGACAATTGCGGCTCGCACTGATTCCAAAAGATGCGATGGATGAACGCAACGTCATCCTCGAAATCCGCGCCGGGACCGGGGGCGACGAGGCTGCGCTGTTCGCCGGCGATCTGTTCCGCATGTACGAACGCTATGCGGCCAGTCAACACTGGAAGGTCGAAGTGGTAAGCTCGAGCGATGGCGCGATGGGCGGATTTAAGGAAATCATCGCCGAAATCCGCGGCCGCGGCGCGTTCGCCAGACTCAAATTCGAATCCGGCGTCCATCGCGTGCAGCGGGTGCCAGACACCGAAGGCTCCGGCCGCATCCACACCTCGACCGCGACAGTCGCCGTGCTCCCGGAAGCGCAGGACCTCGACGTCACAATCAACGACGCCGATCTGCGGATCGACACGCTGCGTTCGGGGGGCGCCGGCGGCCAGCACGTCAACAAGACCGAATCGGCGGTGCGGATAACGCACATTCCGACCGGCATTGTGGTGATGATGCAGGAAGATCGCTCGCAGCACCGTAACCGCGCCAAGGCGTTCGCCGTGCTGCGAACGCGTCTCTACGATTACGAGCGTCAGCGGCTTGATGCGGCGCGGGCGGCCGAACGCCGCGGCCAAGTCGGCACCGGCGACCGCTCCGAGCGCATCCGTACCTACAATTATCCGCAAGGCCGGGTTTCCGACCACCGCATCAACCTGACGCTCTACAAGCTGCAGCAAATTCTGGAGGGGGAAGCGCTCGGCGAAATCATCGATGCCCTTGTCGCCGAGCATCAGGCCGCGCTGCTTGCCGAGGAACCGGAATGACGCTCGCCGTTGCCGGCAATGGTCCGCAGGGCGCCACCGTCGGCGGTATCCGTCGGGCGCTGGCGGAAGAATTCCGCGCCGCCGGCCTCGATACGCCGGCGCTCGACGCGCGCATCCTCATCGGTCACGCGCTCCGCCTTGATCATGCGGCGCTGACGGCCGCGGCGGCGCAATCGCTCGGGGACGCCGAACGCATCGCCATCGCAGCGCTGGCGCAACGTCGCCTCGCCAACGAGCCGGTGGCGCGCATCGTCGGCGAAAAAGAATTCTGGAGCCTGCGCTTTTTGGTCGACGCAACGACGCTGGTGCCGCGGCCGGAAACCGAAACCGTGGTCGAAGCGGCGCTCGCCGCCCTGGCAACCGAAGGCAGGCGCGCCGAGCGCTTGCGCATCGCCGATCTCGGCACCGGCAGCGGCGCGTTATTGTTGGCGCTACTCTTCGAACTGCCCGGCGCGTTCGGGGTCGGCACCGACATCAGCATCGGCGCACTCCGGCTCGCGCGCACCAATGCCCGGCGGCTCGGGATCGACCGCGCGCACTTTGCCGCCTGCGATCTCGCGGCGGCGCTTGGCGAACCGTTCGACCTGATTGTTTCCAATCCGCCTTATGTCGCCACCGGCGACCTCACCGGGCTGGCGCCGGAGGTGCGTGACTTCGATCCACACACGGCGCTTGACGGTGGAACCGACGGGTTGAGGTTTTATCGGGCGATTGCGGCGACGGTGCCGGCGCTTTTGCGGCCGGGCGGCATGCTTGCGATCGAGCTTGGCGTTGGGCAGGCGCATCCGGTCGCGGATCTGCTCGCGGCGGCCGGTCTTGCATTGCTGCCGGCGCGACCCGATCTAGCTGGCAGGCCGCGCGCGGTTGTTGCAAAAAAGTGCCGGGAAAAGCACCGCGAGCGTGGAACGTTGGACCCCGGCAAAATATCGCTTGGAATATTGGCCCGGACCGACTAGCTTTGCGGCCACGGAATCGGCCCGAGGTCGATAGCGCCACACCGCCTAGAACGCCTTGGAGGCGTCCCTCTGACGAGGTTGGCAGCGCAAGCGAAAACTAAAGCCGGAACAGCGAAAGCCGGATCGGACGGCAAACGGGATTGCCAGATTCAGACCGAAAAGCGTCATCGGTTCGGCGCGCGTCGATAAGATGTCGCGCATAGAGGGGTTCGCAACACCGCGGCGAAACCGTCGGTGAGGGCTGCTTTGAGGACTATGGAATTTCATTCAATGACAGTGAAACGGCGGCGTCCGTGCCGCGGTAAATGAGGGGTGGCGGAACAGCAACCATGAGAAACGGTCAGAACAAGCGCATGCGGGGTCGCAACCGTAAGGGTGGTGGCGGGGGTCATCATCATCATCACCAAAATCCATTGTCACGTATGTACGAGTCCAATGGACCGGACGTGAAAATTCGCGGAACAGCATCCCACGTCGCCGAAAAGTATCTGCAGCTCGCCCGCGATGCGCAAAGTTCCGGCGACCCGGTTGCGGCCGAGAATTACTATCAGCATGCCGAACATTATTTTCGTCTGATCGCTGCGGCACAGGAGCAGTTCCGCCAAAGCCAACCCTACTACCAGCAGCAACCGCAGGGGCAGCCCAGCGCCGGTGGCAATGGCCCGGATGATGGTTATGACGACGGCGACGACCAGCCGCAGATCGGTGAGCCGTTCGCCCCGCGTGAGCAGCAGCCGGTTTATCCGCAACAGAACCAGCAGCAGCAGCAGCACAATCCATACAGTCAGCACCACCAGTATAATCAACAGAACAATCACAACCAGCAGAACAACCAGCGCCCGCAGCACATGCAGCCGGAGAGCGAACAAGACGTGGACCGTCTTCCATCGTTCATTACCGGCGGCCAGTCGCAGCAACCGCAACAAGGCCAAAGCCAAGGCGGCAACGGCTCTGACGGATCCAACGGTTACGACGGGTCCGATCGCTTCCAGCGGCATCGGCGGCGCCGCCATCGCGGCCCCCGCGATCACGTGCAAGGCGATCACACCTTGCGCGGCGACAACGATGCGGCGATGCCGCCGGGCGGTCCGCAGGAAGACTAGCCGTCAGGCCGATACCAATTAAAAAAGCCGGGCGCAGCCCGGCTTTTTTGATTCACGATGGGCGGCGTAAGAGCGTGACGGCCTTAGGTTGAAACTCCGTTCGTCCGGGAAACGATTCAGTATCAAACGAGTGCCTGCTAAACGCGGTATGGAGATCGAGTTGAATTGTCATGCCGGCGCCCGTCGCGGATTCAACCCAAATTCATCAGCCGCCGCGCGGCGCTTTCGCGAGCCGCACCAGAAACCAGATCGGCACGACGATAACCGCGCCGAGCAGGAAATAGCGCCATAGCCAGCGCAGCACATCGAAGCCCATCCGCCAGACATGCACGATCAGAGCCCGCACCGATTCGACGATGTTCCAGGGATCGAGCCCAATGGCGGCAAGGATTATGCCCACCAGTATCGACAGCATGATCAGCCGTCCAAGCACCGCCAGCGGCGGCCCGCCGAGGAAGCGGTGCACATTGTCGCGGCGCGGCTGGCCGTGGACGCCATGGTTTTCGGTTTGGGCCAATGAGTCCTCCGCTCGCGCCGCCTACCTAAGTTGACTGGAGTGTCGAGCGCAAGCACGGCATGCGTATTTTGCGCCGCTGCCCACCGCGACAAGCCCTTTTCCCACCCGTTGCCTCGGCTTTCAAAGTGGCGCTAAGTTGCGGCCGCGCCACGCAATCGTTTTGGGCGCCCAAGGGATATTCCATGGCAAAACTCGAAGATCGCGCGCCCGCGCCGAAAGGGAGTCTGAACGACGACATCGGCGAAGAAAAACGGCTTGCCTTGTATCGCACCCAGGTGGTGATCCGCGAAGCCGAGCAGCGCGCCTACGATCTGTTCCTGCAAAATCTGGTCAAGGGGACAAGCCATCTTTCGCTCGGCCAGGAGGCGGTCGCCGCCGGCTTCGCCGGCGCGATGCGTCCGGGCGACCTGTCGTTCTGCACCTATCGCGGCCACGCGCATACACTCGCCCGCGGCGTGCCAATCGTCCAGGTGCTCGGCGAATTGATGGGTCGCGACATCGGCTTGATGCGCGGCAAGGGCGGCTCGATGCACCTGACGTCGGTCGAACACGGCGTCATGGGCTCTTACGCGATCATCGGCGCGCATCTGCCGATCGCCTGCGGCGCCGCCTGGCGCGCCCAGTACAAAGGCGCCAAGGACGTGTCGGTTTGTTTCTTCGGCGACGGCACCACCAACATCGGCGCGTTTCACGAAGCGCTCAACTTCGCGGCGGTGTGGAAATTGCCGGTCGTGTTCGTGTGTGAGAACAATCTTTACATGGAATACACCCCGATCAGCGACGTCACCGCGGTCAAGCATCCGGCTGCCGATCGCGCCGCGAGCTACGGATTGCCGCGCATCGTTATTGACGGCAACGACGCCGACGTCGTCTACCGCGCCGCAATCGAGGCTTACGACAAGGCGCGTGCCGGCGGCGGCCCGTCCCTGATCGAGTGCATGACCTACCGTTACAGTGGCCATTCGCGCGCCGATCCCGCCAAATACCGGCCGGAAGGCGAATTGGAACGATGGAAAGAGCGCGATCCGATCAAGCTTTATCGCGAGCGGCTTCGGGCGTTCGGCGTCGGCGAGGACGCCATCCTGCGCATCGACGCCGAGGTGAAGCGCGAGGTCGACGAGGCGACCGAGCAGTGCAAGGCCGCGGCGCCGCCGGCACTCGATATTCTCACCACCGACGTCTATGCCGACGGAGGCTTTGCATGGCGGAACTGACTTATCGCGACGCCGTCATCCGCGGCATCGCCCAGGAAATGACCCGCGATCCCGACGTCGTGTTCATCGGCGAGGACATCGGCAAGGCCGGCGGCGTGTTCAAGGCGACGGTCGGGCTCTACGATCAGTTCGGCCCGGTGCGCGTGCGCGATACGCCGATTTCCGAGCAGGCGATTCTCGGCGCCGCCATGGGCGCGGCAATGACGGGGTTGAAGCCGATCGCCGAGATCATGTTCTCCGACTTCATCGCGGTGTGCTTCGACTACATCGCCAACGAATTCCCGAAGAGCCGCTATATGTCGAACGGGCAGGTCAAATGCCCGCTGGTGGTGCGCACCGGCAACGGCGGCGGCGCGCGTTTCGGCGCGCAACATTCGCAGAGCGTCGAGAACTGGTGCATGATGATCCCGGGGCTGAAGGTCGTGGCGCCGTCGTCGCCGCGCGACGTGATCGGCTTGATGGCGGCCGCCGTGCGCGATCCCGATCCGGTGATCTTCTTCGAGCACAAATCGCTTTACGCGACCAAGGGCGAAGTCCCGGACGGTGAGATCGTCGACACGCTCGGCAGCGCCAAGATCGTGCGGCCGGGAAAAGACGCCACCATCCTGGCGCTGGCGCTGATGGTGCCGCGGGCGCTGGCGGCGGCGGAAAAGCTCAAGAGCGAGCACGGAATCGACTGCGAAGTGATCGACGTGCGCTCGCTGGTGCCGCTCGACACCAAGACTATCCTCGGCTCGTTGGCGCGCACCCACCGCCTGTTCACGGTGGAGGAAAATCCACGGCTGTGCGGCTGGGGCGCCGAACTCGTGTCGATCGCCGCCGACGAAGCGTTTTATGATCTCGACGGCCCGCCGGTGCGGATCACCACGCCGCATATTCCGCTGCCGGCCGCCGACCTTCTCGAGGACATCGCGCTGCCGAGTGTCGAGCGGATCGCCGAACGGGTGCAGCGGTCGTTGCAGAGTTGAGAAAAGCTGTCGTCACCCGGCCGCGGGACGTGGTCAAACCGTCCGCAAGCGGTTCCTTGACGTCATCCCATTCGAAGTCGCTATATTGACTGCGGTATGAGCAAGCGCGACGTGTGACCCAGCACGTGCCAAGACGGACGATCATCCATGGCGGACGAACCAACGCGTGAAAACCCTTGCGGCCCGATCGGCACCGAGGTCTTGTTCGAAAACGACCAGGTTCGGGTCTGGGACATGAAGGTCCCGGCCGGCGGCAAGAAAGCCTGGCATCACCACACGCTCGATTACGTCATCATCAACGTCACCGGCGGCAAGATCGAACTCGAGAATGTCGCCGGCCATTCGTTCATCGCCGACGACAAGGTCGGCGGCGTGATCTGGCGCGATGCCGGCGAGAAGCACGAGTTGCGAAATCTGAGCGGCCGGATGTACCAAAACATCCTGGTCGAGCTGAAAAACGGCAAGCTGAAGAAGTGAGTAGCGAACATGGCCGCGCGATATGACAATCTCCTTGCCAATGTGCCGACCGATCTGTGGATCGGCGGCAAATGGAAGAAATCGTCCGACGGCGGACGCTTCGACGTGATCGACCCGGCGACCGAAAACAAGGTCGCCTCCGTCGCCAGCGCCACCGTGGAAGACGCCAAGGCCGCTCTCGACGCCGCGCAGGCGGCGTTCCCTGCCTGGGCGGCGAAGAAACCGCGCGAGCGCGGCGAAATCCTCCGCAAGGCGTTCGAGCTGATTATGCGCGACGCCGAACGGCTGGCGAAGCTGATCACCATCGAAAACGGCAAGGCATTGCCGGATTCGCGCGGCGAAGTCGCCTATTCCGCCGAATTCTTCCGCTGGTACGCCGAGGAAGCGGTTCGCAATATCGGCGCGTTGTCGCGCGCGCCCTCCTCCGGAGCGCGGATCGTGGTGCACCACAAGCCGGCCGGCATCGCCGTGCTGGTGACGCCGTGGAATTTTCCGGCGGCGATGGCGACCCGCAAGATCGGCCCGGCGCTCGCCGCCGGCTGTCCGGTCGTAGTCAAGCCCGCGTCCGATACGCCGCTCACCATGCTGGCGTTGATGCCGATCCTGGAAGAGGCCGGCGTGCCGGCTGGCGTGGTCAACGTCATTCCCTCGCGCTCGTCCGGCAAGGTGGTCAGTGCCATGCTGCACGATCCGCGTGTCCGCATCGTCTCCTTCACCGGCTCGACCGAAGTCGGCCGCAAGCTACTCCACGAATCCGCCGACAGCATTCTCAAGCCGTCGATGGAGCTCGGCGGCAACGCGCCCTTCATCGTGTTCGATGACGCCGACATCGACGCCGCCATCGAAGGCGCCATGATCGCCAAGATGCGCAACATGGGCGAAGCCTGCACCGCGGCCAACCGTTTCTACGTGCACGAGAAGGTGCATGACGAATTTGCCAACAAGCTGACGGCAAAGATGGCCGGGCTGAAAATCGGCAACGGCCTTGACGACGGCGTGTCGCTCGGCCCGCTGGTGAACAAGGAGGGCCTCGACAAGGTGGTCGAACTGGTCGACGACGCGGTGAAGAAGGGCGCCAAGGTGCTGACCGGCGGCAAGACGCCGGGCGGCCCCGGCTTCTTCTACCCGGCAACCGTGCTCACCAACGTGTCGAATGACGCCAAAATGCTCAACGAGGAGATTTTCGGCCCGGTCGCCTCGCTGCAAACCTTCACGGACGAGGACGAAGTCGTCAGCCGCGCCAACGATACCGAATACGGCCTCGTCGCTTATCTCTACACCAAGGATTTGAGCCGGGGCATGCGAGTGTCGGAGAAGCTCGATTTTGGCATGATCGGGCTTAACCGCGGCATCGTCTCCGACCCGGCCGCGCCGTTTGGCGGAACGAAGCAGTCAGGCCTTGGCCGCGAAGGCGCCCATGAGGGACTGATGGAATTCATGGAAACCCAATACGTGTCGGTGACGTGGTGACATGGTGATATCGTGCCGTCGTCCGGAGGTGCGCACCCAAGGGGACGGTAAAAGTTTGGAAGCGCAATGAACATTTTGATGCCGCAGCTCGGCGAAACGGTCGCCGAAGGAAAAATCACGCAATGGTTCAAATCGGCCGGCGACGCGGTTCAGCCGGGCGACAATTTGTTCGAGATCGAGACCGACAAGGTGTCGATGGAAGTGCCGGCGACCGAAGCCGGCGTGCTCAACGAGATCCGCGTGGCTGCCGGCGAAGTGGTGCCGGTCGGCGCCATCGTCGGCGTGATCGGCGCGGCGGGCACCGTTGGCGCACCGCCGCCGAGTACCGCGGCGGCAAAGCCTGCCGCGGCACCGGCGCCAAAAGCGGTTGCCCCCGCTGCGGCGGTTGCTCCGCCGACCGGTTACGAGAGCGCGCCCGCTCCGGCACCGGCGGCACGGTCGCAGTCGCCGATCAAGCTCGATCCGTTTTTCGAGGTCCGCACGCCGGCCCGCAATTTCGGGCCGGCACGATTGTCCGGGGGCACGACGGTCACCCCGCTCGCGCGTCGGCTTGCCGCCGAATCCGGCATCGACCTTTCCATGCTGCGCGGCTCGGGTCCGCACGGCCGCATCGTGGCACGCGACGTGGAAACCGCCCGGCCGGCTGCGCGCATGCCGTTCGCCGAAGGCCTGGGCGCTGATCAGGTCAGGGCGCTATACGACCAGGCCGGCTACGAGGAAGTGCCGCTCGACGCCATGCGCAAGACGGTTGCCGCGCGCATGGCGCAGGCGAAGCAGACCGTCCCGCACTTCTACCTGACCGCCGACATCGCCATCGATCGCCTGCTGGCGGTGCGCGAGGAAGCCAACGCCGCCGCGCCGAAGGACGGCGACGGCAAGCCCATGTTCAAGCTCTCGCTCAACGATTTCATCATCCGGGCGCTGGCGATCGCGTTGCAACGCGTACCGGCGGCGAATGCGGCGTGGGCCGGCGATCGCATCTTGCGATTCAAGCATTCCGACATCGCGGTCGCGGTCGCACTCGACGGCGGATTGATCGCGCCGATCGTGCGCAGCGCCGAAACCAAATCGCTGACGATCATCTCTGCGGAAATGAAAGACCTGGCGTCGCGCGCTCGCGACAAGAAGCTCAAACCTGCCGACTATCAGGGCGGCGCGGCGGCGATCTCCAATCTCGGCATGTACGGCGTGCGCGAATTCTCGGCGATCATCAATCCGCCGCAGGCGACCATTCTTGCGGTAGGCGCCGCGCGCCGGCAGGCGGTAGAGAAAGACGACGGCGGCGTGGCCTTCGCCAGCGTGCTCACCGCGACGCTGTCTTGTGACCATCGGGTTGTTGACGGCGCGCTCGGCGCCGAGCTCCTGGCCGCCGTCAAGGCGCTGTTGGAGGCGCCGGTCACGATGCTGGTATGACATTCACGATGCCGACCGCAGACAAGCCGGAAGTATTGCTGATCGGGCCGTTGCGGCCCTGGCTCGCCAAAGGCCTCGCCGACTTCACCATGCACAAATTGCCCGCCAGCGGCCGCGATGCGTTTCTCGCCGCCAACGCCGATCTGCGCGCATTGGCGGTGAGCGCGCCGGTCGAACCGGTCGGCGACGCTTTGTTCGACCGCTTGCCGAAACTGCAGATCGTTTCCAGCTTCGGCGTCGGCTACGACCACATCGACGCGGCAGCCGCGGCGAAACGCGGCATCATCGTCACCCATACGCCCGACGTGCTGAACGAAGAGGTCGCCGATACCGCGATCGGCCTGCTGCTCTGCACCGTACGCGAACTCCCGCAGGCCGAACGCCACGTGCGCGCCGGCCGCTGGCCGCAGGGCAACTATCCGCTGAGCAAAGCCACGTTACGCAATCGCACCATCGGCCTGGTCGGCATGGGACGGATCGGCGTGGCGATCGCGCGGCGGCTTGAAGGCTTCGGCGTACCGATCGTCTATCATGCGCGCCGGGCCCGGCCGGACGTGAGCTATCCGCATTACCCGAAGCTGATCGACATGGCGCGCGACGTCGATACGCTGATTGTGATCGTGCCGGGCGGCGCCGAAACGCGGAACATGATTGACGCTCGCGTGCTCGACGCGCTCGGCCCCGAAGGCGTCGTCATCAATGTCGCGCGCGGTTCGGTCATCGACGAGCCGGCGCTGATTGCGGCACTCAAGCGGCGAAAGATTTTCGCCGCCGGGCTCGACGTGTTCGTGGACGAACCGAACGTGCCGGCTGAATTGCTGACCCTCGACAACGTCGTGTTGCTGCCCCACGTCGGCTCGGCGTCGGCATACACCCGCGAGAAGATGGATCAGCTTATCGTCGACAACATTTTGGCCTGGGCGGCCGGCAAGCCGCCGCTCACGCCGGTGCCGGAGACGCCCTGGCGAGGCTGGAGCTAAATCGTGGGGCTCGCCGCTATTCGGCGGCGAGACGCACTTCCGGAGCCGCCGCACGCACGTCGGGCTCGACGTGCTCTTCAAACTGCACGAAGTTCTTCTGGAACATATCGACCAGCTTGCGCGCGGTCTGATCGAATTCGAGCTTGTTCTGCCACGTCTTCTGCGGATAAAGCAGGTGCGGCTCGACGCCGGCGAGCTGGGTCGGCACCGCAAAGCCGAAATAAGGATCGGTGTGGAACGTAGCGCTCTTGAGCGAACCGTCGAGCACGGCGGCCAATAGCGTGCGCGTCACCTTGATCGGCATGCGCCGGCCAACACCGTAGACGCCGCCGGTCCAGCCGGTATTGACCAGCCAGCAATCGACGTCGTGCGCACTGATCAATTCACGCAAAAGGTTGCCGTAGACCGACGGATGTCGTGGCAGAAACGGTGCGGCAAAACAGGTCGAAAATTCCGGCTGCACGCCGACCAGACCCTTTTCGGTGCCGGCCACCTTGGCGGTGTAGCCGGAAAGGAAGTGATACATCGCCTGCGCCGGCGTCAGTTTCGCGATCGGCGGCATCACACCGAACGCATCGGCGGTCAAAAGCACGATGTTCTTCGGCATACCGGCACGGCCGGTGCGCGAAGCATTGGGAATGAAATCGAGCGGATAAGCGGCGCGGGTGTTTTCCGTCTTCGAGTCGTCGTCGAAGTCGCAAATCCGCGTCTGCGGATCGAACGCGACGTTTTCCAGCACGGTGCCGAAGCGCTGCGTCGTGGAGTAGATCTCCGGTTCGGCCTCCGCCGAAAGCCTGATGCACTTGGCGTAGCAGCCGCCTTCGATATTGAACACGCCCTGCGGTCCCCAGCCGTGCTCGTCGTCGCCGATCAGCGTGCGGCTGGAATCGGCCGACAACGTCGTCTTGCCGGTGCCGGATAGCCCGAAGAACAGCGCGACATCGCCGGCGGGTCCGACATTGGCGGAGCAATGCATCGACATCACGCTCTCGGCCGGCAGGTAGTAATTGAGTGTGGTGAATACCGACTTCTTCATTTCGCCGGCGTAGGAGGTGCCGCCGATCAGGATCATGCGTTTGGTGAAGTCGATCGCGACAATGGTTTCGCTGCGCACACCGTGGCGCTTGGGATCGGCTTTGAACGACGGCAGCGAGAGAATGGTGAAATCGGGCACGTAGTGCGAAAGCTCGGCGCGCTCGGGCCGAATCAGCAGCGCGCGAATGAACATCGAATGCCAGGCGATCTCGTTAAAGACGCGGACCTTGATGCGGTATTGTGGATCGGCGCCGCCGTAAAGGTCTTGGGCGTAAAGCACCTTGCCTTTGGCGTGGGCAAGAAAGTCGTCGAGCAATAACTGGAATTTTTCCGGTGCCAGCCGGCCGTTTTTCTCCCACCATACCGATTTCTCGGTTTGGGCATCGACGACGACGAATTTGTCCTTGGGGCTGCGTCCGGTATGCGCGCCGGTTTCGGCGCAAAACGCGCCGCCGGCGACGAGGGAGCCCTCGCCATTGGCGATCGCATGCTCGGTCAGGATGGTATCGGGCAGATTCCAGTGGATCGCGGCGAAATCTTTCAAGCCAAATTTATCGGCGCCGTGGGCGCTGTTTCGCAGACCCGTCTCTCTCAAGCTTGCCTCCACACACTCGCCCGGCAGTGAGACTGCCGATGGTCTTTTTCAGCCTTCAGGAAGGCCCGACTTCACCCGCCGCTGGGGGACGTGCGACCCTATATCGAGCATCCTAGCATCTGCCAAGGCTGACTCCCACCACAAGCCTAACCGGGGAAAACTCAGTCCGTTCCTCGCGCTGCAATGCAGCAACTGCGCGGGCGGCGACTATTTGGCGCGCGCGGCCGTGGCCAAATCGACGACCATCGTGCGCAATTGGTCCGCATTAGTGACGCGCTCGGTAAACGGTAAACGCAAAGCAGCATCGCCGTGGGCGAGGTCGAGTCCGTCTGGGTCAACACCGGTCAGCCGCCAAGCCCCGTCGTCGGCGCCGAGAAGTTTGGTCGCGTAGAGCCTGATTGCCTCAGCGTGGTCTTGGTTCATGTGTGCGAGCGCCCCCTCCTCCGCCGCGATCAGGTCGCCGGCGTCGGAAACGTCGGTGATCAGGTCGGCGGGTTTGAGATCGGCGGCGCGCGCAAAGCCGGCATTGAGATGTCCCGATGCAACAGTCAGCCGCCAGAACGTGAAATCGGCAAAGCCGGCATACAACTCCGACTTCGGATGACGCGCGAGGAAGCGCCGGCGCAAGCGCGGCTCATCGCGATGATCGCGCGCGACCGGCCCGAAGGTACCGAGCACGGTCAGGCGCGGATGCGCGAGCGGGTCGCCGCGGCCGCCGGATGAGAGCAGCAGCGACGCGCGGCCGTCGTTTTCCAGATTGGCGGTATGGGTGGCGAGCCGCGAGACAAGGATGAGCGGCGACGCGTCGACGTCGGTCGCGACGTTAACCAAGGACGCGAACGGGTGACCGGTATTGCGGTCGATGGTCGCAAGAGCGCCCGCGCGCGCGGTGCGCAGCAGCGCCCGGGCGACGGCCTTGGCATTAAAGTCGGCCACTGGCGCGCCTTCCGGTAGCCGATCGGGCATAACGCCCGGCGGTTGCGCGCCCTTAGCCGGTTCGGCCCTGTTTTTGCTCATTCCAGTTCCTCTTCCTTGACGCAGTATTTGCCCCGATTTCGCCTTGTCTGGTCACACTTCCGCCCCTACATGGGTCTTCAAAGACTATGGGGCCGGGGCTGATGATGCTTGCGGCCGACTCATGTTAGAAGGCCGCCATGCCGACAATCGCTCTCGTCGATGACGACCGCAACATCCTGACCTCGGTGTCCATCGCGCTCGAGGCCGAGGGCTATCGCATTACGACCTACACCGACGGCGCCTCGGCGCTCGACGGTTTCAAGTCTGCGCCGCCCGATCTTGCCATTCTCGATATCAAGATGCCGCGCATGGATGGCATGGAGACGCTGCGCCGGCTGCGGCAGAAATCCGATTTGCCGGTGATCTTCCTTACCTCGAAGGACGAGGAGATCGACGAATTGTTCGGCCTGAAAATGGGCGCCGACGATTTCATCCGCAAACCGTTTTCGCAGCGGCTGTTGGTCGAGCGGGTCAAGGCCGTGCTGCGCCGCGTATCGCCGAAAGACGGCAGCGTGCCGAAGGAAGCCGACAGCAAAGTGCTCGAGCGCGGACTTCTGCGCATGGATCCGGAGCGCCACACCTGCACCTGGAAGAATGAGCCGGTGACGTTGACCGTCACCGAGTTTTTGATCTTGCACGCGCTGGCGAGCCGCCCGGGCGTGGTCAAAAGCCGCAACGCCCTGATGGACGCCGCCTATGACGATCAGGTTTACGTCGACGATCGCACCATCGATAGCCACATCAAACGGCTGCGCAAGAAATTCAAGGCAAGTGACGACGAATTCGATATGATCGAAACGCTCTATGGCGTCGGCTATCGTTTTAAGGAATAAGTGCCAGAGTACGATCCGGAAAAGTGGTAATCCAGCCTGCCGAGAAGATCGTGCTCCAATAATAGCCATTTTGCGCATGGCCTGCGGACAACCGATTTTGATCCGCGGCTCAAAATGGCCCCTGACTGGGATGGCTGACGTGCGGTAGTAATGGCGTCCGTGCCGCGTGAGCGGACATGTTCGGAACCCCGGCAGACGACGTGCTCGATCGAACCGCTGATATGGCAGGGGCCCCCGAGGCCCAATCGCCTGAGATTGTGTCGCAAATCGCGGCCGACGGTCTCGACGAGGCCGTGGCGCCGCGCCCGCGCGGCTTCGCGCGCATCGGCAGCTGGGCGCAGCGCGTTTGGCAGTTTTTCATCACGCAAAGCTTCTCCAGTCTCACTCGCCGCATCCTGTTTCTGAACATTGCCGGCCTGGTGGCGCTTTCCATCGGCTTCACTTTTCTTTCGCAGTTCCGCGCCGGCCTGATCGACGCGCGCATTCAGAGTCTTTCGGTGCAGGGACAAATCATCGCCGCTGCGATCGCCGCACAGGCGACGGTCGAAACCGGGTCCTCGATCACGGTCGATCCGGACAAATTGCTGGAACTGCGGCCGGGCGAAAGTTATGGCCCATCCGAAGACGCGCTCTACGGCATCGATTTCCCGATCAATCCGGAACGTGTCGCGCCGGTGCTGCGTCGGCTCGTCTCGCCGACCAAGACCCGGGCACGGATTTACGACCGCGATGGCGTGCTGTTGGTCGACAGCCGCAATCTGTTCGGGCGCGGTGACGTGCTGCGTTACGATCTGCCGTCGCCGAACGCGGAGAAGCCCGGCTTATTTGAGCGTGCGTATATCGCTGTCCGCCGCTGGCTGGGACGCGGTGATTTGCCGCTCTATCAGGAACTCGGCGCCCTGAACGGACGCGGCTATCCCGAAGTGGTGCAGGCACTCGCCGGCCAGAATGCCAGCATGGTGCGCATCAACAATCGGGGCGACGTCATCGTCTCGGTGGCGGTGCCCGTACAGCGCTTCCGCGCGGTGCGCGGCGCGCTGATGCTTTCCACGCAAGGGGCCGACATCGACGATATGGTCGAAGCCGAGCGGCTCTCCATCCTGAAGGTCTTTCTGGTCGCGGCCGGCGTGATGGTCGTGCTGTCGATCCTGCTTGCCGGCACGATCGCCGAGCCGGTCCGGCGGCTGGCGGACGCCGCGGAAAGCGTGCGGCGGCGCATTCGCTCGCGGGTGGAGATTCCGGACTTTACCCGGCGGCGCGACGAGATCGGCCACCTTTCCGGCACGCTTCGCGACATGACCAACGCGCTCTACAGTCGCATCGAAGCGATCGAAAGCTTCGCCGCGGATGTCGCCCACGAACTGAAAAATCCGCTGACCTCGCTGCGCTCGGCGATCGAAACCTTGCCGCTCGCCAAGACGGAGGAGAGTCGCACGCGTTTGCTCAATATCATCCAGCACGACGTCAAGCGGCTGGACCGGCTCATTTCCGACATTTCCGATGCCAGCCGGCTCGACGCCGAATTGCAGCGGCAGGAGGCTGCACCGGTCGATCTGGCAAAGCTCCTCAACACGCTGGTCAACGTCGCCAACGAGGTCAAGCGCGACGACGGCGTCCGCGTGACGCTGCGCTTCGAAGGCGGCGGCGGGCGCACATTCCGGGTGCCCGGACACGATTCCCGGCTCGGCCAAGTGGTCGACAATCTGATCGAGAATGGCCGCTCGTTCTCGCCGGCAGGAAGCACGGTCCGTGTCACCTGCCGGCGATTGAAAAACCATGTCGACATTGTGGTCGACGACGACGGTCCGGGCGTGCGGCCGGATGCGGTGAACAAGGTATTCGAACGCTTTTACACCGATCGTCCGCATCAGAGCTTCGGGCAGAATTCCGGCCTCGGGCTGTCGATCTCCAAACAAATCGTCGAGGCGCATGGCGGTGCCATCTGGGTGGAAAACCGCACCACGACCGCCGCCGACGGAAGCCTGACGGTGAGCGGCGCCCGGTTTGTCGTGCGTCTGCCGGCGACGTGATGCTTCTTTTCCGTCACGCTGAGGCGCGAGCGCAGCGAGCCGCGAAGGGTGACGGCCGAGGCGCTCGAACCGCATCCTTCGAGAGCCGCTTCGCGGCCGCCTCAGGATGACGGATCAGAGAACCACCCATGCTTCGGCAGTGCTGGTAGGCGCGCGTGCCGTGCTGATCCGAGGACCCTCGGGATCGGGCAAGTCGCGGCTTGCGCTGGAACTGATCGAAGCCGGTCACGCCGGCAGGTTGCGCTTCGCTCGGCTGGTCGCCGACGACCGCGTTCGCCTTGAAGCGGTGGGTGGAAGATTGCTGGCGTCACCCGCCAAGGCATTGGCCGGTTTGATCGAGGTGCGTGGCGCCGGCCTTTTGCGGATGCCGTACGAGACGAGTGCCGTAGTCGGTGTCGTGGTCGATCTCGCAGCCGCCGATGCGAGCCGCCTCCCCAATCGAGACCGGCGCAAGACGGAAGTGGAAGGCATTTCGCTGCCGCGACTTGCCGTCGCGGCAGATGCGGCGGCCTTGCCGGCGCTCCTCGCCATGCTCAACTCATCGGCGGAAAGCTGGATTTAAGAGCGGGTACCGACGATTGGGAGATTGGTTAACCGCGGCGTCATAGATTCCCGGGCATGCTGCCCTGTTTGCATCGAACCGAAGTTCATCGGGTTCCATTGCCGCCCGCGCCAATGACTTTTGATCGCTGCTACCGCAACGCAGCAGCCTCCGGATTCGCGAGAAAATGCCCCTTGCGCTTGGGCTTCGGATGGTCAAGATGGGCACCCTTTCGTGCGGTGCAACCGGGACGCGCCGGCGAGGAGTTCCATGATCGGGCTTGTGCTTGTGACCCACGGGCGGCTGGCTGTCGAGTTCCGCTCGGCCCTGGAACATGTCGTCGGCCCCCAGCGTCAGATCGAGGCGGTCACTATCGGGCCCGACGACGACGTCGAGATCCGCCGCAAGGAGATCATTGAGGCTGTGAAGCGGGTGGACAGCGGCGATGGCGTCGCCATCCTGACCGACATGTTCGGCGGCACCCCGTCGAATCTGGCCATCTCGGTGATGAGCCGGCCGAAAGTCGAGGTGTTGGCCGGCATCAATCTGCCGATGCTGGTCAAGCTTGCCAAAGTGCGCGCCGATTGCCCACTCGCCGAAGCGGTAGCTGCCGCGCAGGATGCCGGCCGGAAATACGTCACCATCGCCAGCCGCGTACTGACGGGCAAATGAGCGCTTCTGCTCCACGCGGCGAGGAATGCGCGGTCGACGCGCAACACTTTCGCGACGGGGCGGTGGTTCGCCAACTTTCGATCTGCAATCGTAAGGGCCTGCACGCGCGCGCATCCGCTAAATTCGTGCAAACCGTGGAAAAATTCGACGCCGACGTGCGTGTCATGCGTTGCAACGAAATCGTCGGCGGCACCTCGATCATGGGATTGATGATGCTGGCCGCCTCGCCCGGCTGTTCTATCACGGTCGAAGCGACCGGCAGACAGGCGGCGGAAGTCGTTGCAGCGCTGACCGATCTGATCAACTCTCGATTTGGCGAAGATGACTAAACGCAAGCGTGCAGCCACGCCACGCAGGAGAAAATCAATGGCTTCCGAAAAGGATGCAACGCCCGCAGCGAAGGACCCTTCCACGCCGGCGACCCCACGGCCACAAGCGACGATCCGGTATGTCGACCGTCCGGACGTCACCGAGACTTTCGCCGATTCGATCAGCGGCCTGGTCTTCGACGGGCAAACCTTGCGCATTGAATTTGCTGTCACCCGGCTCGACGAGGTCAAACCGGGCGCGGCGATCACGGGCCGGCGTTACCCGACTTGCCGCCTGGCGCTACCGCCCGCAACTGCAATCGATCTGATCAACCGGATGCAACAGATCGGTGCGGCGCTTGGCCAGGCCGGTGTGGTGCGTCCGGCGACAAAGCCCAACAGCTAGCCTTAAGGCTTCAAGAACCGGTTCGTCGTCTCCGTTTCGCAGCGCGCGGAGCGCTCGCGGCTGCTTTCAAATCGGCGACAAAGCTTTGATAAGCTGCGTGCCGTTGATCATCGTCCGCGATGCGCAGCAGCGCCGACGGATGCACGGTCACCACCAGCCGCGTTCCGTCCGCCAGACTTAGATTTTGGCCGCGTACTTTGCCGATCACGAGCGTACTCCCGCTCAGGCTGCGTGCGGCAGTCACACCGAGCGCCACGACGGTCGACGGCCGCACCAAGCTCCGCTCAATGTCGAGCCAGATTTTGCAGCGTTCGATCTCGTAGCTGTCGGGCCGCTTGTGCAGTCTCCGTTTGCCTCGCATCTCGTACTTGAAATGCTTGACCGCGTTGGTGACGAAGACCTGATCGCGGGCCACCCCGGCGTCGCGCAGAGCCCGATCGAGAATGCGCCCGGCGGGTCCGACGAACGGCTTGCCGGTAATGTCTTCTTTGTCGCCAGGCTGCTCCCCAACCAGCATGATCGAGGCCCGGCTTGGCCCTTCACCCGGCACTGCCTGGGTGGCGTCGTGGTACAGCGGGCATCGGCGGCATGCCTGCTCGATTTTATCCAGTTGACGCAATGACTTGACCTGACCCGCGGGATCTGCGCCCGGGCCAGATGCCTGATTTTGCCGCCGTCGTGCATCCGCCATGGACATAAAGCTATCTTTATGCCTTTAGTGCCGCGGCGCGACGGCCCTTGGGCCGCGCGCGATCTTCCTCAACGACCGTATATAAGCACCGCCACGGAGCGACTAAGGATTGCCATGAGCACGTCGACCAAGCCGAAGGCTTCTGCCACCGACTATGTCGTCAAGGACATCAGCCTCGCCGACTGGGGCCGCAAGGAACTGTCGATCGCGGAAACCGAAATGCCCGGCTTGATGGCCACGCGCGAGGAATACGGGCCCAAGCAGCCACTGCGCGGTGCCCGTATCGCCGGCTCGTTGCACATGACCATCCAGACCGCCGTGCTGATCGAAACGCTCGAGGCGCTCGGCGCCGACGTTCGCTGGGCCTCTTGCAACATTTATTCGACGCAAGACCACGCCGCCGCCGCTGTGGCCGCCGGCGGCACGCCGGTCTTCGCCGTCAAAGGCGAGTCGCTGGAGGATTACTGGGAATACTCCCACCGCATCTTCGAATGGTCCGACGGCGGCGGCCCGAACATGATTCTGGACGACGGCGGCGATGCCACTTTGCTGATGCATCTCGGCCTGCAGGCCGAAATGACGCCGAACGTGCTGGATCACCCCGGCAACGAAGAAGAAGAGGTTCTGTTCGCCGCCATCAAGAAGCGGCTCGTGCACGAACCGGGCTGGTACGGCAAGATGGCCAAAAACATCCGCGGCGTCACCGAGGAAACCACCACCGGCGTGCATCGTCTCTATCAGATGGAGAAGGAAGGCCGGCTGCTGTTCCCCGCGATCAACGTCAACGACAGCGTCACCAAGTCGAAGTTCGACAACCTCTATGGTTGCCGTGAGTCTCTCGTGGACGGCATCCGCCGTGGCACCGACGTGATGATGGCGGGCAAGGTAGCGATGGTCGCCGGTTTCGGCGACGTCGGCAAAGGGTCGGCAGCTTCGCTGCGCCAAGCCGGTTGTCGCGTGCTGGTATCGGAGATCGATCCGATCTGCGCGCTACAGGCGGCGATGGAAGGCTATGAAGTGGTGACCATGGAAGAGGCCGCGCCGCGCGCCGACATCTTCTGCACCGCCACCGGCAATGTCGATGTCATCACCATCGAGCACATGCGCAAGATGAAGCACCGCGCCATCGTCTGCAACATCGGTCACTTCGACTCGGAGATCCAGGTCGCGGCGCTGAAAAATCTCAAGTGGGAAAACATCAAGCCGCAGGTCGACGAGATCGAGTTTCCCGACAAGAAGCGCATCATCCTGTTGTCGGAAGGCCGGCTGGTCAACCTCGGCAATGCCATGGGCCATCCGAGTTTCGTGATGTCGTCGTCCTTCACCAACCAGACACTCGCGCAGATCGAGCTGTGGACCAATCCGGGCAAATATCAGAAGAAGGTCTATACGCTGCCGAAGCACCTCGATGAAAAAGTCGCGCGCCTGCATCTCGACAAGATCGGTGCCAAGCTGACCAAACTGTCCGAGAAGCAGTCGACCTATATCGGCATTCCGGTCAACGGCCCGTTCAAGACCGACCAGTACCGGTACTAGACGGAGCGCTGCGCGCCGAGGCTCGCCGGCGCGGATTGACCGGGCGCAGGCGAAAACGGTTTCGCCTGTGTCGTAATCGCCTGAGGGGGCGGCTGGGCGGCTGGCGTCAGCTTCCTTTGCCGGCTGCATCCGGCGGCACCACCACCACCTGAACGTCAAGCGGTGGCCCGGAGAATCCAAGGAAGCTGCGGGTCAGTGCCATGGTCGTCGGCGCGGTTCCGGGCGCCGTTGCTTCGGCGATTTTCCGGCAGACCGGGTCGCTCGCCAGGCAGACAATCACCAGACCTTTCGCGCTCACCGCGGCGCGTCCTTCTGCCGTCAGCGGCAGCGGCATATGTCGCGCCTGCGGCAAGTACGCCTGCATGCCGCCGACGATTGCGTCCGATCCGCCATAGAACTGCACCGGCTGACCGGAGAGCTTGCTTGCCAATTCGGCGGCTTGCCGGAAATGCGGCCGGAACTGGTCAGGCTCGCTGACAATCCGGACGCCGGCGATCACCGGCGAGGCGAGCACAATCGCCAGCACAATCGCCAGCCCGGCGAGCCCTGCCCGCGCCGTCGCCCGCGTATCGATGGCGAGATAAGGCGATCCGTAAAGCACCACCGGCAACAATGCCCAGTTCGGGAACGTCCAATCAGGCGTGATCCGGTACGGAATAAACAAATTGACCAGCGCCGGCAGGATGAGCGGCACCATCAACAACACCAGCGCCTGGCGGCGGTCGTCCTCGGCTGGCCAGGCGATATCGGCTAGCGCCGCTTTGCTCGGGCGCAAAGCGGCAAAAAAGATGAGTGGCGCGGCAATATACATCGCCGCGCCGACCAGATAACTGACGGTCTTCATCAACGTGTCGCCGAACGGACCGCGAGTCACCACGCTTTCGGCAAACTGGATGGCGCCGCCGCCGCGTTCGCTCACCAGCCACCAGACATGCGGGGCGATGAAGACAAGCGCGCCGGCCGCCATGACGTACGGCGCGGACGAGCGCCAGAAGCGCCGCGCACCCGGCCCGGTGACGGCGGCAACCGCCATGCCGGCGAGAAGAAAGACCGCCCAATATTTGCCCAGCACGGTAAGGCTGGCGAATGCGCCGGCAAGAAAAGCGTCGAACGCCCCAAGCCCGCGTCGTGCCCGCAGATAGAACAACAGCGTCGCCGCCCAGAACGGTATCATTACCGTGTTGGCGTTGAGCACTTCCGCCTTGACGGTGTAGAGCGGAATGAGAATGAGCGCGAACAGGCCGAGCAACGCGCGGTTCTTGTCGAGATGATCGCGCAACAGCCGCCAGGTAACGGCAAGCGCAACGGCATCCGACACGACGACCAAAAGATCGACCGCCCATTTCTGCTGCGGGAAGACGGCAAACCACAGCATGAACGTCCACGCCGTCACCGGCGGATGCTTGTAGCCGAACGCAAAATGCCGCGCCCAGATGATCGCTTCGTCGGCGTCGATATGGATGTCGATCGGCGCCGTCGAGACGGTCCAGAAAATCATCCACAGCACGACGAAGCCGACGAGGACGACGAGGACGATGAGATGCTCGGGGGTATCGTCGATGAAGCGCTCGGCGGCGCGGCCGAGCCGACCGAAAAAATCGCCGATCGGCGAACGCGTTCGATCCGCCGCACCCTGCCTGGCAAACGACATCGTTATTTTTCCCGGCTGGATTCTTTGCGGTTTGGCCGTCGTTTGGCCGATTAGGCAAATCTTCGAGGATTTTCCATGGCTTGAGAATGCTCTAGCCTGCGGGTGCGGATAGAGCAATAAGGATGCCGCACAGCACAGGGGAAACGGGTTGTCTCAATCGGCGGTCGATATTCCAGCGGCGAGTTCCGCCGCCACATTTGCACGTGCCGATACGTCCGGCGTACGCCCGGCGCCGGAACTCAGCATCATCGTGCCGACTTTCAACGAGCGTGCCAACATTCCAATTCTGGTGGAACGGCTGTCCCGTTTGCTCGGCTCGTGCGATTGGGAAGTGATTTTTGTCGATGACAATTCGCCCGATGGTACGGCTGCGGCCGCGCGCGGAATCGGCGAGAGCGATGGGCGGGTGCGATGTATTCGGCGCATCGGCCGCCGCGGTCTCGCCGGAGCCTGCCTGGAAGGCATGCTCGCGAGCCAGGCGCGCTATGTCGCCGTCATGGATGCCGACCTGCAACACGACGAGGCCGCGCTTGTTCCGATGCTGGAAAATCTGCGCGCCGGACGCGCCGATCTGGTGGTGGCGAGCCGTTATCTGGACGGCGGTACGGCGGCGGGCTTGTCGGCGCAGCGTTCGCGGGTGAGCCGCTGGTCCAATTTCGCCGTCCGCCATCTGCTCGGCATCACGCTGACCGACCCGATGAGCGGGCATTTCATGATCCGGCGCGATGCGTTCGAAGCACTGGCGCCGGCGATCTCTTCGCAAGGCTTTAAAATTCTGCTCGACATGCTGGCCACCGCCGACGGTAAGTTGCGTACCCTCGAGCTGCCGTCGGACTTTCGCAGTCGCCAGCACGGCGAGAGCAAGCTCGATTCCAAAATCGCGCTCGACTTCGCCGCCCTGGTGACTGCAAAGCTCACCAACGACGCGGTGTCGGCGCGGTTTCTCCTGTTCTGCCTCGTCGGTCTGACCGGCATTGCCGTGCATCTGAGCGTCTTGAGCGTGCTGGTTGCCGCCGCGATGTCGTTTGGCGTGGCGCAGGCGCTCGCCACCATCGGCGCCATCGCCTGGAATTTCGTGCTCAACAATCTGTTCACTTACCGCGACCAGCGCTTGACCGGCTGGCATTTCATAACCGGCCTGATCCGCTTTCAGGTGATTTGCGCCATCGGCGCCATCTCCAATGTCGGCATCGCCACCTGGATCTACGACTACGACAGCACCTGGTGGATCGCCGGCCTCGGTGGCGCGGCGATCGGCACGGTGTGGAATTTCGTGGTCAGTGCCGCCTTCGTCTGGCGGCAGCGGTGACTTCCCATGCGTCACCCCGAGGCGCTCGGCACGAAGTGCCGAGCGCGAAGGGCGATTGCTTACAACGCATTGGCCGCTCGACGCTCGCCATAGCGCTGCAAGGACGCGCGTAAAAGCGCTTATGGCTCGAACCTCGGGATGACGGCCGCAGCCGCTTGCCGCTGCCGACTGCCGATGTTATCTGCGCGCCATGACTGCGGCCCCGATCGCAAACATCCGCAATTTCTCGATCATTGCCCACATCGACCACGGCAAATCGACGCTTGCCGACCGGCTGATCCAGCTCACCGGCGGGCTTGAAGCCCGGGAAATGGTCGAACAGGTGCTCGATTCCATGGATATCGAGCGCGAGCGCGGCATCACCATCAAGGCGCAGACCGTGCGGCTGAAATACCGCGCGCGCGACGGCCATGATTATGTGCTCAATCTGATCGACACGCCCGGCCACGTCGACTTCGCCTATGAGGTCAACCGCTCGCTGGCGGCCTGTGAGGGGGCGCTGCTTGTCGTGGACGCAAGTCAAGGCGTCGAGGCGCAGACCCTCGCCAACGTCTATCAGGCGATCGACAACAACCTCGAGATCGTGCCGGTGCTCAATAAGGTCGATCTCCCCGCCGCCGAGCCCGACAAGGTAAAGCAGCAAATCGAGGACGTGATCGGGCTTGATGCGTCGGACGCCATCCTGATTTCCGCCAAAACCGGGCTGAACGTGCCCGAGGTGCTCGAAGCGATCGTCACCAAGCTGCCGCCGCCGAAAGGTGACGCTGCTGCGCCGCTGAAAGCATTGCTGGTCGATAGCTGGTACGACGCCTATCTCGGCGTGGTCGTGCTGTTTCGCGTCGTCGACGGCGTGCTGAAAAAGGGTCAGCGCATCCGCATGATGGGTACCAACGCGGCTTACGAAGTCGATCGCGTCGGCGTCTTCACCCCAAAGCGCGTCGAGCTCGACGAGCTCGGACCCGGCGAGATCGGCTTTCTCACCGCCTCGATCAAGGAAGTGGCTGACACCCGCGTCGGCGACACCATCACCGACGAAAAGAAACCGGTGGCGGCGCCGCTACCAGGTTTTCGTCCGGCGATCCCGGTGGTGTTCTGCGGCCTGTTCCCCGTCGATGCCGCGGATTTCGAAGCGCTGCGCGCCGCCATGGGCAAGCTGCGTCTGAACGATGCGAGCTTCACCTTCGAAATGGAAACCTCGGCGGCGCTCGGCTTTGGTTTCCGCTGCGGCTTCCTCGGCCTGCTGCATCTGGAAATCATCCAGGAGCGGCTGGAGCGCGAATTCAACCTCAACCTGATCGCCACCGCGCCGTCGGTCATCTACAAGATCAAATTGCGCAACGGCCAGCAGCTCGAGATTCACAATCCGGTCGACATGCCGGACCCGAACCACATCGAGGAAATGCAGGAGCCGTGGATCGAGGCGACGGTTCTGACGCCGGACGAATATCTCGGCTCGGTGCTGAAACTTTGCCAGGACCGGCGCGGCGAGCAGAAAGAGCTCACCTATGTCGGCAACCGCGCGCTGGTGAAATATAATCTGCCGCTCAACGAGGTGGTGTTCGATTTTTACGACCGGCTGAAGTCGGTATCGCGCGGCTATGCCTCATTCGACTATCACCTGACCGACTATCGACCGGCCGATCTGGTCAAGCTGCAAATGCTGGTCAACGGCGAACCGGTCGATGCGCTTGCCATGCTGGTGCATCGCACCCGCGCCGAGCAGCGCGGCCGCGCCATGGCGGAGAAGCTCAAGGAACTCATCCCGCCGCACATGTTCCAGGTGCCGATCCAGGCCGCGATCGGCGGCAAGATCATCGCGCGCGAGACCGTGCGCGCCTTCCGCAAGGACGTCACCGCGAAATGTTACGGCGGCGACGTCACCCGCAAACGCAAACTTCTGGAGAAGCAGAAGGAAGGCAAGAAGCGGATGCGCCAGTTCGGCAAGGTCGATATTCCGCAGGAAGCGTTTATCGCGGCATTAAAGGTCGACGTCTAACGCGCGCCCCTTGCCTCTCGAAACGAGCGATCGTCTCGACGCCGCGCTACTTCTCGTCTTTGGCCTCGCGCGGTAGCCCGGCGCTACTGCACCACGATAGTGGTGTTGCGCATGCCCTGTTTCTGCACCAGCTCGAACAGCACCGCCGCATTGGCTGGCGCAAGCCGGATGCAGCCGTGCGAGGCTGGACGGCCGAGCCGCGCCACATCGACGGTGCCGTGGATGGCAAACGGCCCGCTGTAGAAGATCGAATGCGGCATCGGCGCGTTGTTGAAGACGCGCGAGAACCAGCGGGCCGCCATGAATTGCGGATGGAATGTCCCCGGCGGTGTCGCCCAGCCGGACCGCCCGGTGGAAACCCGCCACGTATAGGCGTGCTCGCCGTCGACGATCACGTCCATGGTCTGGCTGACGCGCGAGACTTCGACCCGGATTTCGGCCTGGGCACGGGTCGCCGCCGACGCGAACGCTAACGACAGCGCGGCCGACAAAGCCGCAACGATGAATCTCCTCATGACCAGCCCCAAGCCGAACCCACATATTATTGTGGCGACGGCCGCGGGTGTAAAGCTACGCCGCACAAACCGAGGGTCACAATGCCGGCATTCGATCTGTTCAGCATCGGCCATTCCAACATTCCGGCCGCCCGACACGGGCGTTTATCGAGACGGCGTCGCCGATTACGAGAAGATGGCGACGCAGGCGACGTTTCGCGATGGCCTGCGACGTTTGACCGATTCGGCGTCACAATCGCGCATCTGCCTTTTGTGCGCCGAACGCGAGCCCCTCGATTGCCACCGCTGCCTGCTGGTGGCACGGCATCTTGCCGAAAATGCTCTGGCCGTCGGTCACATCTTGCACGACGGCACCATCGAACCGCATACGGTAACGGAGCGGCGACTGCTGGCGCTTGACGACAATGACTGCGACCTGTTCGACGCTGGACAGGCCACCCGACTCGCGGCAGCGTATCGGCGGCGCGCCATGGCTGTGGCATTCCGGCAAAAAGGTTCCGCGTCGCGCCGCGCGGCAGAGAAGCGGTGATGCGACTCTCGCTCATCTTCGTCTCGGCGCTGATGCTCGCAACGCTCGGCCCGGCCGCGGCGCAGGATCCCGGCACGCTCGACAAAAAGCCCCTGCCGCCGCTCGCGCACCCCAACGATCCTTCGACGCCGGCGCGGGAGCTGTTCGGGCGCGAAACCAAACCGGTGCCGCTCGTCGCGCGGGCGATCGGTTCGTATGTCGCCGGTTGCCTTGCGGGCGCGGTCGCGCTGCCCATCAATGGACCGACCTGGCAGGTGATGCGACTGTCGCGCCACCGCAATTGGGGACACCCCAACCTCATCGCGTTGCTGGAACGTTTGGCCGCCAAGGCGAGAAAGGTCGGCTGGCCCGGTTTGCTCGTGGGTGACATGGCGCAGCCACGCGGCGGCCCCATGCTTACCGGCCATGCCAGCCATCAGATCGGCCTCGATGCCGACATCTGGCTGACGCCGATGCCCGACCACAGGCTTTCGAACGAGGACCGGGAATTCATGTCGGCAACGCAAATGGTGCGTCCGGACCGGCTCGACGTCGATCCCAAGGTCTGGAGTCACAAGCAGACCGAGCTGATTAAGACCGCGGCCGAGGACCCTGCGGTCGAGCGCATCTTCGTCAACGCTGCCATCAAGAAGGCGCTCTGCCGCGAAGCCGGATCGGACCGCGCCTGGCTCGCAAAGGTGCGGCCCTGGTGGGGCCACGATTATCATTTCCACATTCGTATTTATTGTCCGGCCGACAGCCCGCAGTGCAAGCCGCAGCCACCGCCCGAAGCCGGCGACGGCTGCGGGCACGAACTCGATCACTGGTTCGCGCCGGGGATTTTGCACCCGGCTCCAACGCCGGAGAAACCGAAGCACAATATGACGATGGCGGCTCTGCCGGCCGCCTGCAGACACGTGCTGATGGCGCCGTGAAGGCTTAAGTTCAAAATTTCAGGCCGAACAGCCCATGCTGAACGGCAGCCACCGCCACAGTCAGCACGCAGGTGCTGACGGCGATAGCCGCCGTATATCGCGGCACGCTCGACGGCGGCACTTTCATCATCGGTGGAAGCCCGGTCCATAGCAGATAAACGCCGTAGAACCCAAGCACGCCGAGAAAGCGCAAGCCCGGCGCCAGCAGGAAAACTCCGGCGAGCCAGACCGGCGTGTAGGAATAGGCCGCAAGCTTGAATGCGCCGCTGAAATTTCGCCTTCCGCCGAACATCGGCGCCAGCGCCGCAACCAATAGCCCGAGCACCATCACCGCGGCGCAGCTGAGCAGGTAACCGAGGATGGCACCGAACAATCCATCGAAAATCGGTGCACGCACCACGCCCGCGCCGGGCTCGACCACGCCAACCAGACAAGCCCCGACCAGGCCGAACACCGCCGGAATGAGCGCCAGCCGCGCCACGTAGCTGGTAAACAGATATTCGACGTCGGCGGTTTCATCGCCGAATTCGTCGGCGATGCTCGCCCACTCGGCGGCCGGATCGGCGAGAATCCGATGGACGCGGGCGGCCACGTTCATGCGTGCGCTCTGGCGTCGGCGCGGACCAAAGCGGCGCCTTTTTCCGCGATCATCATGGTCGGCGCGTTGGTATTGCCGGAGGTGATGGTCGGCATCACTGAAGCGTCGATCACCCGCAGGCGCTCGACGCCGGCAACCCGCAGCCGCTCGTCGACGACCATCAGTGGATCGCTCGGCAGCCCCATCTTGGCGGTGCCGACCGGATGAAAAATCGTGGTGCCGATATCGCCCGCCGCTTTGACCAGCGCCGCGTCGTCGTCGCCGACCTGATCGCCGGGCAGATATTCGGCTGGATGAAACGGCGCGAGGGCGGCTTGCGCGACAATGCGGCGGGTGAGCCGGATAGCACTGGCGGCGACGCGGCGATCTTCGTCGGTCGACAGATAATTCGGCTTGATCGATGGCGCGGCTTGCGGATCCCGCGAGCGCAGCCGCACCTGCCCGCGGCTTGTCGGCTGGACGTTTGCGACACTGGCCGTGAAGGCGGGAAACTTGTGCAGTGCCTCGCCGAAGCGATCGAGCGACAGCGGCTGAATATGATACTGCAAATTCGCCCGTGCCCGGTCGGGATCGGACCGGGTGAACAACCCAAGCTGCGACGGCGCCATGGTCAACGGGCCGCGCCGGAACAACGCATATTCGAGCAACATGCGGGTTAACCCCAGCGGCGCATAGTAGCGCTGGTTCAACGTGGTGATGCCGTCGACTTTATAGATCAGGCGCAGTTGCAGATGATCCTGCAGATTGGCGCCGACGCCCGGCCGGTCGGCGATCACCGTAATGCCATGCTGCTGCAACAGCTCGCCCGGCCCAACGCCGGACATTTGCAGGATATGCACTGAGCCAATCGCGCCGGCGGCGAGAATGACTTCGCCGCGTGCTTGCGCCGTCCGGGTTTGGCCGTTCTGCCGCCAGCGGACGCCGGTCGCCCGGCGGCCGTCGAAGCTCACCGCTTCGACCAGGCAACCGGTTTCCAGCCGTAGATTGGAACGGGACAATACCGGCTTGAGAAACGCCGTCGCCGATGACCAGCGCCGGCCGCGTTTCTGGTTGACGTGAAAGGCGCTGCAGCCTTCGTTGTCGCCGGTGTTGAAGTCGGTCACCGCCTTGATACCGGCCTGGCTGGCGGCGGTGCGGAAGGCGTCAAGCAAGTCCCAGCGCACACGCGGCGCCTCGATGCGCAATTCGCCGCTGGTGCCATAGAGGGCGTTATCGCCGAGAAAATGATTTTCGTGCTGCTTGAAAAACGGCAGCACGTCGTCCCACCCCCAACCGGCTAATCCGAGTTGCCGCCAATGATCGTAATCGGCCGCCTGTCCGCGCATGTAAATCATCGCGTTGATCGCCGACGAGCCGCCGATCGCCTTGCCGCGCGGGTAATTCAGGCTGCGGCCGTTCAAGCCCGCTTCCGGCTCGGTCTTGAAGCACCAATCGGAGCGCGGATTGCCGATCGCGAACAGGTAGCCGACCGGAATGTGGAACCAGATCCAGTTGTCGCGGCCGCCGGCTTCGAGGATGAGCACACGCTTTCCGCGGTCAGCCGAGAGCCGGTTGGCCAGCAGGCATCCGGCCGAGCCGGCCCCGATGATGATATAGTCATAGTCGCCGTCGATGGCTTCGGTCCTGGCCATGCCGCGCTCCACCCCTGATTTTCGCAATGATAGCGCCTCAATCGCGCTTTGCCACGCTATCGGCCGGCTGCTATCCTTCACATATGACATGCGGCGCGCTGAGCGCGTGCTGTGTGAGACTGGAACGACGGTTCCGCAACACGTTTGAAGCTTGCTCTTGTTCGGAGAACCGTCGTGCTCGCCATCACTCGCGTCTTCGCGGCGATTGCCGCGTCCCTCATCTTCGCATCAGCCGTGCCCCAGGTTGCGGCGGCCCAGCAAAAATCCATCATCGTCTTTGCCGCGGCGTCGATGAAGAATGCCCTTGACGACGTCAACAGTGCTTATTCCAAGCAAAGCGGCGTCAAAATCGTCGCCAGCTACGCGGCGAGTTCGGCGCTGATGAAGCAGATCGAGCAAGGCGCACCCGCCGACGTCTACGTCTCCGCCGATTTGAAATGGATGAATTACGGCGCCGAGCGCAAACTCATCAACACTGCGACGCGGGTCAATCTGCTCGGCAACCGGCTGGTGTTGATCGCGCCCAAGGATTCGAAGATCAACACGGTGACGATTGCGCCTGGCTTCGATCTCGCGGCGCTGGCCGGCAGTGGACACATTGCCGTCGGCGATGTCCGCGCGGTACCGGCCGGACTTTATGCGAAAGCAGCGCTGGAAAAGCTCGGCGTCTGGGCCGCCGTGGAACCGAAATTGGCGATGGCCGAGAATGTGCGCGCCGCGCTGGTGCTGGTCGCGCGCGGCGAAGCACCGTTCGGCATCGTCTATGCGACCGACGCCAAGGTCGATTCGGGCGTCAAGATCGTCGGGGTCTTTCCCGAGGATTCGCATCCGCCGATCATCTATCCGGTGGCCATCACGGCCACAGCCAAGGCGGATGCGCCGCCTTATCTGGCGTTTCTGCGCACCGCCGCCGCCAAGGCGATTTTTGAGCACTATGGCTTTACTGTTTTGGTAAAACCGACACCGTGAGCAAGAGCCTCAACACACGGTCCGTGATCCCGAGGTGCCGGCGGCATAAGCGCGTCCACGCGCGTCTTCGACGCGATATGGCGCTGGCCTCGAAGGATCCAGCACGTTCCGGGCCGTCGCCCTTCGAGGCTCGCCGAGCTTGTCATCGGGGCGGCCGCTTCGGGCCGGACCCGTTGGCTTGCACCTGAGGGTGACGGGGTCGTGTTCGATCTTTCTCCGGCTGAGTGGACTGCGGTCGAATTGTCGTTGCGCGTCTCGATCGTCGCCACCCTGGTTGCCCTGCCGTTCGGCATCGCCATCGGCTGGCTGCTGGCGCGCAAGGACTTCTGGGGCAAGATCGTTGTCGACGGCATCGTCTATCTGCCGCTGGTGCTGCCGCCGGTGGTGACCGGCTATCTACTGCTCATCTTGTTCGGACGGCGGGGCCCGATCGGCGCATTTCTTGCCGACTATCTCGGCATCGTGTTTTCGTTCCGCTGGACCGGCGCGGCGCTGTCCTGCGGCATCATGGGCTTTCCGCTCATGGTCCGTCCAATCCGGCTTGCATTTGAAGCGATCGACCGCCGGCTCGAAGACGCGGCTGCGACGCTCGGCGCCGGCGGGTTCTGGGTGTTTCTCACCATCACCTTGCCGCTCGCGCTGCCCGGAATTATCGCCGGTGCGATGATGTGCTTTGCTCGCGCGCTAGGCGAATTCGGCGCCACCATCACCTTCGTGTCCAACATTCCCGGCGAGACGCAAACCATCTCCGCGGCGATCTACACCTTGCTGCAGGTGCCCGGCGGCGAAGCACTGGCCGGGCGGCTGGTTTTGGTCGCGATCGTGCTGGCGCTTGCCGCACTCATCGTTTCGGAATGGTTCGGCCGCCGCGCCGGCATGCGCTTACAGGGAGAATGAGCATGCTGGCCGTCGACGTCGAGAAGCAGCTCGGCGCCTTTGCACTGGCCGCGCGCTTCACGGCCTCGGGAGGCGTCACTGCTTTGTTCGGTCCATCGGGCGCCGGCAAGACGACGATAGCCAATATGATTGCCGGGCTGGTCACGCCCGAGCGCGGCTCCATTGCCGTCGACAACAGCATGCTGTTCGACGCCGCTACCGGCATCGACGTGCCGCCGCACCGGCGGCGGATCGGTTATGTGTTCCAGGAAGGCCGGCTATTTCCGCATCTGAGCGTCCGCAAGAATCTCGACTACGGCCGGCGCATGAACGGACACGCTTATGATGCCAAAAAGTTTGCGCGGATTGTGCAATTGCTCGACATCGGCCATCTGCTCGACCGCAGGCCCCGGGCGCTCTCCGGCGGGGAGCGTCAGCGCATCGCCGTGGGACGTGCGCTGCTGATGCGCCCGCGCCTGCTGCTGCTGGACGAACCGCTTGCCTCTCTCGACAGCGCGCGCAAGCATGAGATTCTGCCGTATCTGGTGCGGCTGCGCGACGAAGCGCAAATGCCGATGATCTATGTCAGCCATGACGCCGGGGAACTCCGCCAGATCGCGACCAACGTGGTGCGGCTCGACGCCGGACATGTGGCCGCGACCGGCGGGATCGAGCTACTCGACTGAACAAAGGCCGGCTTCAGCTTCAGCCTGCTTATCATCGCCACCATCAGGGACTATGATCGGCGCGATGCATGGTCCCCATTCGCGAATGTTGAGCCGGCGCGCCACTGTCATTGCGGCGGTTGTGGTGCTGACCGTAGCCGGGTCGCTTGCCGATTCTGCCGCTGAAAGCGCCGACAAAACCATCCGCCTTACCGTCGATTATGGCGATGGCGTCAGTAAGACCATCGATCATCTCGCCTGGGCGAAGGGATATACGGTTCTCGACGCGATGAAAGAGGCAACCGCGCGGCCGCACGGAATTTCGTTCAGCTTCACCGGCAGCGGCGGCTCGGCCATGCTGACCAAGATTGACGACGTGGCGAATGAGGGCGGCGGCGCCGGCAAGAAGGATTGGCATTACTTGGTCAACGGCGCCTATGGTGACCGGAGCTTTGCCACATTTGCCCTGCAAGCGCATGACGACGTCGTTTGGCGCTTCACCACCGCACAAGGACAATAATGTCGATACCTTCTTTCTCCGCCGACCGCACGCGCGCCCTGCCTTTCGACCTTCTCATCGTGGCAAGCTTGGCCTGTCTCGATGTCATTGCCCGGATCATGCCGCATGCACCCAATTTCACACCGGTCGCGGCGAGCGCGCTATTTGCAGCGGCCGTACTGCACCGGCGCGTGCTGGCGCCTCTGGTGCCGATTCTCGGCTTGGTAATCGGCGACCGGCTTGGCGGCGGCTACGACACGAAAATCATGGTAGTGGTCTATACAGCGCTCGCTTGGCCGGCTTGCGCGGCGGCTTTGTCACGCGCCCTGCGCGCGCCGCCAATGATCGCGCCGGTGCTCGCCTCGTCGTCGCTTTTGTTTTTCCTCACAACGAATTTTGCCGTTTGGGCGTTCAGCGCGCTTTACGCGCCTGGCATCGCCGGGCTCGGCAAGTGCTACATCGCCGCGCTGCCGTTCCTGCGCAACATGCTGGAAGGTGATCTGTTTTGGGGCGTCGTTCTGTTCGGCGGCCTTTGGCTGGCGCGACGCTTGTATGCCTCGACCGCACCCGCGCCGGACGCCGTCCGCGCCTGACGCTTCAATCCCACTCCCGATGGATTCCGCACTGCCGCCCGGCAAATCTTCGGCCACGCTCGGAGTCTTATGCGGCGTAGGTGCGGCCGTCTGCTGGGCGATCGGCTTTGTCGCGGCACGGCAGGGCATCAATGACGGCGTGTCGCCGATGATCATTGCGCTGCACCGTTTCGTCTGGCCGGGACTGGCGTTTTTTCCGCTCATTGCGCGCGACGGGTTTGCCGAACTGCGCCGGATCGGCTGGCAACGCGGCGTCGTATTGACACTGGTCGGCGGGTTGCCGCTGTCGATACTCAGCTACGCCGGATTCCTGTTCGTCCCGCTTGGCCATGGCGGCGTCATCCAGCCGTCATGCGCGTCGCTCGGCGGACTTCTGCTGGCAAGCGTGGTGCTGAAGGAGCCGTTGCCGCGACGGCGTGTTTTCGGCGCGCTGGCGATTGTCGCCGGCCTTGTCATCATCGGCGTCGAGGCACTCCACACCATGGGCGTGCACGGCCTCCTCGGCGATTTCATGTTCGCAGTCGCCGGCTGCATGTTCGCAATCTTCGGCATGCTGCTGCGGTTGTGGCGGATCGAGCCGATCCCGGCTGTAGCCGTGACGAGCGTGCTGTCCCTGCTCGGTATACCGCTTATACTGCCCTACGCAGGTAACATCGCATCTGCGGGTCTGTTCGAGAACGTGTTGCAAGCCGTGGTGCAGGGCGGATTAGCCTCCGCGGGTGCCATCTATTTGTTTGCGCGCGGCGTCGTCCTGCTCGGCGCCAGCCGGGCCGCCGTGATTCCTTCACTGGTGCCGCCCTCGACGTTGCTGATCGGCTACCTGGCGCTCGGCGTGGTGCCGAGCCTGTCGCAACTCATCGGCCTGGTGATCGTCGTGATCGGATTCCAGCTGACGCAGAAGGCGTGAGGCTTGCGCGGAAATGAGCGGAAGGTCGTTCCGTTACACCGTCTATAGCCTAGGACGCCTTTCGCGTATTCAGGAATTCGCCGATGCGGTCGAGCGCGCGAAGAATGTTTTCCGTTGAATTGGCGTAGGAAACCCGCAGATAGCCCTCGCCGAGCACGCCGAAATCCGGGCCGCCAATCAGCGCGACGCCGGAATCCTCCAGCAGCGCCGCGGCGAGCGGCTTCGCCTTCCAGCCGGTGCGCTGGATATTCGGAAATGCATAGAACGCGCCCTTCGGGGTCGTGCATGACACACTCGGCAGCCGGTTGAGCCCCGCGACGACGGTCTTCCGGCGCGCGTCGAATTCCGCCACCATCTTCGTTATTTCGTCTTGCGGGCCGGTGAGGGCCGCGATGCCGGCATATTGCGTGGCGGCGTTGACACACGAATGCAGGTTGACCGCGAGCTTCCGCGCATGGTCGTACAGTTTGCCCGGCCAGATCGCATAGCCCATGCGCCAACCGGTCATGGCATAGGTCTTCGACCAGCCGTTGAGCACGATGAGTCGATCGCGAATCGACGGATATTGCAGTAGGCAGACGTGCGTCTCGCCGTCGTAGAGCATGTGGTCGTAGATTTCGTCCGACATCACTGCGACGTCCGGGAAGCGCGCCAGACCAGCAACGAGCTTGTCGACTTCGGCTTTCGGCGTCACGCCGCCGGTCGGATTGGCGGGCGAGTTGAGAATGAGGAGCCGCGTGTTTTTTGTGATCAGGCTCAACGTCTCATCGGCGGAAAAAGCGAAGTTGTTCTTTTCGCGGATCGGCACCGGCACCGGCCGTGCGCCGGTGAACTCGATCATCGAGCGGTAAATCGGGAAGCCGGGATCGGGATAGAGAATGTCGCTGCCCGGCTCGCCGAACATCAGGATCGACATGAACATGGTCGGCTTGCCGCCGGGCAGGATCATCACGGCGTCGGGGGAAACCTCGACCTGGAAACGCTTGTGCAGATCGGCGGCGACGGCCTCGCGCAGCGGCAGGATGCCGACCGCCGGCGTGTAGCCGTGGTGGCCGTCGCGCAACGCCTTGACCGCCGCCTCGACGATGAAATCGGGGGTTCGAAAATCCGGCTGGCCGATGCCGAGATTGATGATATCGCGGCCGGTTGCAGCGAGCTGGGTGGCGCGGGCAAGCACGGCGAAGGCGTTTTCCTCGCCGATACGATCGAAGGCGGCAATGGTCTTCAGCATGCCGGTAATTCACCGCAACTAACCCACGAACGCAAACGTCCGGCCATTATGTTGCATTGCAGCATTCGGTTCCCCGATGGTTCCATCAATGCACGGGGTACGGGGTTCGCGGCGCCACCAAATCGGCCTATCTAAAGCCTGCGGGGACAGCGGTTGCGGAGTACGTGATGGCCAAGAGTAACGGATCGCCGCCGACGCAACACCCGCGGTTGCGCTCGCAATTGTGGTTCGACAATCCCGACAATCCGGGGATGACTGCGCTCTATCTCGAGCGCTATCTCAATTACGGCCTCAGCCGCGAGGAGTTGACTTCGGGCAAGCCGATTATCGGCATCGCCCAAACCGGCTCCGACTTGAGCCCGTGCAATCGCCATCACCTCGAGCTTGCCAAGCGTGTGCGTGAAGGCATCCGGGACGCCGGCGGCGTCGCTTTCGAATTTCCCGTCCACCCGATCCAGGAAACCGGTAAACGGCCGTCCGCGTCGCTCGATCGCAATCTCGCATATCTCGGATTGGTCGAAGTGCTTTACGGCTATCCGCTGGACGGCGTAGTGCTGACCACCGGCTGCGACAAGACGACGCCCGCATGCCTGATGGCGGCGGCCACGGTCAACACTCCGGCGATCGTGCTTTCCGGCGGACCGATGCTCAACCACGTGCACGACGGCAAGCTTCTCGGCTCGGGCACGTTGATCTGGCAGGCGCGCCGCGATCTCGCCACCGAAAAAATCGACTACAAAGAGTTCGTCGACATCGTCGCCGAGTCGGCGCCGTCGATCGGTCACTGCAACACCATGGGGACGGCTTCGACCATGAATGCGCTCGCCGAAGCACTCGGCATGTCGCTGCCCGGCTGTGCGGCGATACCGGCACCTTACCGCGAACGCGGCCAGATCGCCTACCAGACCGGATTGCGCGCGGTCGAGATCGTACGCGAAGACTTGAAACCTTCCGACATCCTTACCCGTGCCGCATTCGAAAATGCCATTGTCGCCTGCTCGGCGATCGGCGGTTCGACCAATGCACCGATCCATCTTGTCGCCATCGCCCGCCACGCCGGCATCGAGCTTTCGACCAAGGATTGGGAGACGGTCGGCTATGACGTGCCGCTCTTGGTGAACATGCAGCCGGCCGGCGAATATCTCGGCGAAGATTATTTCCGCGCCGGCGGACTGCCGGCGGTGATGCACGAGCTTCTTACCGCCGGTCGCATCCACGGCGAGGCGCTCACCATCAACGGCAGGACCATGGCCGAGAATGTCGGCCGCGCCAAAGCCTACAACGCCGAAGTCATCCGGCCTTACGACAAGCCGCTGAAAACCAAAGCCGGCTTTCTGGTACTACACGGCAATCTGTTCGATTCGGCGGTCATGAAGACCAGCGTGATCTCCGAAGAATTCCGCTCTCGCTACTTGAGCAATCCCAAGGATCCCAACGCGTTCGAAGGTTCGGCCGTGGTGTTCGACGGGCCGGAGGACTATCACCGCCGGATCGAAGATCCGGCATTGCACATCGACGAACATTCCATTTTGGTGATGCGCGGCGCCGGCCCGATCGGCTATCCGGGCTCGGCCGAAGTGGTCAACATGCAACCGCCGGCGGCGTTGATCAAACAGGGCATCAACTCATTGCCGTGTCTCGGCGACGGCCGGCAATCCGGCACCTCCGGCTCGCCGTCCATCCTCAACGCCTCGCCGGAAGCCGCCGACAATGGCGGGCTGGCGCTGCTGCAAACCGGGGACCGCTTGCGCATCGATCTCAACACCGGAACCGCCGATATCCTGATCTCCGCCGAGGAATTGGCGCGAAGGCGGGCCGCGCTGAAGCAAAGCGGCGGCTATCGCTTTCCGCCAAGCCAAACGCCGTGGCAGGAAATCCAGCGCGCCCTGGTCGTCCAGCTCGCCGAAGGCATGGTGCTCGAACCAGCGGTCAAATATCGGCAGGTTGCGCAGAAATACGTTCCGCGCGACAGTCACTGACCCTCTTTCGGTTGCTTCGCCGAGGTTCGATATGGGTAACGCGCGTCCGTCTGTCGCCGAAAAACGCAAAACCTTCCGCCGCCTGCATGAAGCCGGTTGCTTCGTCATTCCGAATCCGTGGAACGTCGGCACGGCGCGCTACCTGGAAGGGCTCGGCTTTCCGGCGCTTGCGACAACCAGTTCCGGCCACGCCCATTCGCTCGGCATGCCCGACGGTGGGCTGCAGCTCGACGACGTGCTTGCCCATTATCGCGAAATGGCGGCGGCGACCGACGTGCCGCTCAACGCCGATTTCGAGAACGGCTTCGCCGACGATCCGGACAAAGTGGCGGAAAACGTTACCCGCTGCATCGCCACCGGAATTGCCGGCCTTTCGGTCGAAGATTCACCCAAGAGCGACCAACCGCTCTACGACTTCGACCTGTCGGTTGAGCGCGTTAAAGCGGCGCGCGCCGCGATCGACCGCGCCGGCGGCGACGTTGTGTTCACCGCGCGGGCGGAGAATTTCATCCGTGGCGTGAACGACCTCGACGACGCCATCCGCCGGCTCAAGGCCTACAAGGACGCCGGCGCCGATTGCCTTTATGCGCCCGGCATAAAAACCCGCGAGCAGATCGAAGCGGTGGTAAAAGCCGTAGCGCCGAAGCCGGTGAATTTTCTCGGCGGCGGCGCCTTCGGTTTCACCGTCAGCGACCTCGCGGCAATGGGCGTGCGCCGGATCAGCGTCGGCGGCTCGCTGGCGCGGGCGGCGATGCACGCTTTTATCCGCACGGCCACCGAGATCGCCAAAGAGGGCAAATTCGATGGCTTTGCCGGATTGGTCACCAATCCCGAACTGA
>JAGXAC010000129.1 GCA_019075925.1 Hyphomicrobiales bacterium
ACACGCCCGCCAGGCACATCCGTACACCGCTTGGCCGCGTGCTCGGCCGCGGAACGGCTCACTCCGGCACCGACCACTTTTGGCGTCAACGTCTGACCGCGGTCGCCAATATTCCGCTTACCATCGCCGTGGTGGTCATTGTCGTCACGCTGCTCGGGCGCAATCAGGCCGCCGTCGCGCAAATTCTCGGCTCGCCGCTGGTCGCCATCGTCATGCTGCTATTCATCCTATCCAACGTCGCCCACATGCGTATCGGCATGCAGGTGATCGTCGAGGATTATGTGCACGATGAATTTGCCAAGCTCACCTTGATCATGGCCAACACATTCTTCTGCATCGCCGTAGGGCTTGCGTCCGCCTATGGCATCTTCAAGCTTTCGTTCGGAGTGTGAGATGGCGGGCAACGGAGCCAATGGAAACACCGCCGCGCCGGCCGTCAACGGTAGCGCTTACCCGATCGAAGACCACGTCTACGATGTGGTGATCATTGGCGCCGGCGGCGCCGGTCTGCGCGCCGTCGTCGGCTGCAGCGAGGCGGGACTGCGCACCGCCTGCATCACCAAAGTATTCCCGACCCGCTCGCACACGGTGGCCGCGCAAGGCGGCATCGCCGCCGCGCTCGGCAATATGGGGGAGGACGACTGGCGCTGGCACATGTACGACACCGTCAAGGGCTCCGACTGGCTCGGCGACCAGGACGCGATCGAATATCTGTGCCGCAACGCCCCGCAAGCGGTTTATGAGCTCGAGCATTGGGGCTTGCCGTTCTCGCGCCGCGAGGACGGCAAAATCTATCAGCGTCCGTTTGGCGGCATGACTACCCACTATGGCAAAGGTACCGCGCAACGCACTTGCGCCGCCGCCGACCGCACTGGGCACGCCATGCTGCATACGATGTATGGGCAGGCGCTGCGCCACTCGGCCGAGTTTTTCATCGAATATTTCGCCATCGATCTGATCACGGACGAGGAAGGCCGCTGTCGCGGCGTCGTCGCGCTCAATCTCGACAACGGATCGATTCACCGTTTTTCGGCGCAAATGACCATTCTCGCTACCGGCGGCTACGGGCGCGCATACGCCTCATGTACCGGCGCGCACACGCAGACCGGCGACGGCAACGCGATGGTGCTGCGCGCCGGCCTGCCGCTCGAAGATATGGAATTCGTGCAATTCCATCCGACCGGCATCTACGGTGCCGGCGTTCTGGTCACCGAAGGTGCGCGCGGCGAAGGCGGCTATCTGGTGAATTCACAAGGCGAGCGCTTCATGGAGCGTTACGCGCCGTCGGCCAAGGACCTCGCCTCGCGCGACGTGGTTTCCCGCGCCATGACCATTGAAATCCGCGAAGGGCGCGGCGTCGGGCCGAAGAAGGATCACATTTTCCTGCATCTCGACCATCTCGATCCCCAGGTCCTGGCCGAGCGGCTGCCGGGCATCACCGAGTCGGCGCGCATCTTCGCGGGTGTCGATCTGACGCGCGAGCCGGTACCGATCGTGCCGACCGTGCACTACAACATGGGCGGCATCGCCACGAATTATCATGGCGAGGCGCTGACCAGAAAAGACGGCAATCCCGACTACGTGATTCCCGGCATGATGGCGCTCGGCGAAGCGGCCTGCGTGTCCGTGCACGGCGCCAACCGGCTCGGCTCCAATTCGCTGATCGATCTGGTGGTGTTCGGCCGTTCGGCGGCCTTGCGCTGCGCCGAAATCCTGACGCCGAACGACAAGCAGCCGGAATTGCCGAAGGATTCGGCCGAACGGGCGCTATCGCGCCTCGACCGCTTCCGGCATGCGTCCGGCGGCACGCCGACCGCCAAGCTGCGCGTGCGTATGCAGCACGTGATGCAAACCAATTGCGCCGTGTTCCGCACCGGCGAGGTGTTGCAGGAAGGCTCCAAGCTCATTCACCAGGTCTTCGACGGCGTCGGCGATGTCCAGGTCAGCGACCGCTCGCTGATCTGGAACTCCGACCTGATCGAGACGCTCGAATTCGTCAATCTGATCGAGCAAGCCGTGGTTACCGTGGATGCAGCGGTCAACCGCACGGAAAGCCGTGGCGCCCATGCGCGCGAGGATTATCCCGACCGCGACGACAAGGACTGGATGAAGCACTCGCTGTCGTGGCTCGACATCAACACGGGCAAGGTCACCATCGACTATCGCCCGGTCCACTCCTACACGCTGACCAACGATGTCGCCTACATCGAACCGAAAAAGCGCGTTTATTGAAACGCGGCCACTCCGCCGTGCATTGAGGGATCAATGGTCCAATTCACACTGCCCAAAAATTCCAAAATCGGCGAAGGCAAAACTTGGCCACATCCGGCGAAAGCCAAGAAGGAACGCGAGCTTCGAATCTATCGCTGGAATCCCGACGATGGGCAGAACCCGCGCGTCGATACCTATCACATCAACGCCGGCGATTGCGGGCCGATGGTCCTCGACGCGCTGATCTGGATCAAGAACAACGTCGACGCGACGCTGACCTTCCGCCGCTCCTGCCGCGAAGGTATCTGCGGCTCCTGCTCGATGAATATCGACGGCACCAACACGCTCGCCTGCACCAAGGCGATGAGCGACATGACCGGGCCGATCCGCATCTACCCGTTGCCGCACATGCCGGTCGTGAAGGACCTGGTGCCCGACCTTACCAACTTCTACGCCCAGCACGCCGCGATCGAACCGTGGCTGCACACCGTTTCGCCAACGCCGCAAAAGGAGTGGAAGCAAAGCCACGACGACCGGCAACAGCTCGACGGGCTTTACGAATGTATCCTCTGCGCCTGCTGCTCGACCGCGTGCCCGAGCTATTGGTGGAATTCCGAGCGTTTCCTCGGACCGGCGGCGCTGTTGCAGGCGCAACGCTGGCTTGTGGATTCGCGCGACGAGGCGACAGGCGAGCGGCTCGACAAGCTCGAGGACCCGTTTCGGCTTTACCGCTGCCATACCATCATGAATTGCGCCAAGGCCTGCCCCAAGCATCTCAATCCGGCCAAGGCCATTGCCGAGATCAAGCGCGCATTGGTGGAACGGCAGGTGTAGGGAACTTCCGCGCTCGCCCTGCCGTAACGCGGCATGGCGCAGAAACCCTCTCTCGACCGCGTCTGGGACATCATCGAGCGGGTCGGCGTGTGCATGCTCCGAGCCTGATTATTTCCCGGGCAAACCGGCCGGCGGCGATCCGCCGAAAATCTAGTTCGATCGCTCCTACAGTTTCAACTTGCGCTTTCGCTGGCCCAGCGTGCGTAGCCGCAGCGCGTTGAGCCGGATGAAGCCTTCGGCGTCGCGCTGGTCGTATGCAACCTTGCCGTCCTCGAACGTCACCAGATCCTGGTCGTAGAGCGAGTATTTGCTCTGCCTCCCAACCACGCCGACGTTGCCCCTGTAGAGCTTCAGTCGGACGCTGCCGGCGACGAATTCCTGACTCCTGTCGATCGCCGCCTGCAGCATCTCGCGCTCGGGCGAGAACCAAAAGCCGTAATAAATCAGCTCGGCGTATTTCGGCATCAGTTCGTCTTTCAGGTGCGCCGCCCCGCGATCGAGCGTGATCGATTCGATGCCGCGGTGGGCCGCAAGCAGGATCGTGCCGCCCGGCGTCTCATACATGCCGCGCGACTTCATGCCGACGAAGCGGTTCTCCACCAGATCGAGCCGGCCAATGCCATGCGTGCGGCCCAGCGTATTGAGCCGCGCGAGCAGCGCGGCCGGCGACATTGTCTTGCCGTCGATTGCAACGGCGTCGCCGCGCTTGAAATCAATCGTGATGTAGGCAGCCTTATCCGGCGCCGATTGCGGATCGTCAGTGCGTGAATAGACGTAATCCGGCACTTCCTCGCCGGGATTTTCCAGCACCTTGCCTTCCGAAGAGGTGTGCAAAAGGTTGGCGTCGGTCGAGAACGGCGCCTCTCCCCGTTTGTCCTTGGCGATGGGAATTTGATTCTGCTCGGCGAAAGCGAGCAGCGCCTCGCGCGACTTGAACTCCCATTCGCGCCACGGTGCGATCACCTTCACGTCGGGCTTGAGCGCGTAATAGCCGAGTTCGAAACGGACCTGATCGTTGCCTTTGCCGGTCGCGCCGTGCGCCACCGCGTCGGCGCCAACCTTTTCAGCGATCTCGATCTGTTTCTTGGCGATCAGCGGCCGCGCAATCGACGTTCCGAGCAGGTACTGCCCTTCGTAAAGTGCATTGGCCCGGAACATGGGAAACACGTAGTCGCGCACGAACTCTTCGCGCAAATCCTCAATGAAGATGTTCTCCGGCTTGATCCCGAGCGTCAGTGCCTTTTCCCGCGCCGGCTCCAGTTCCTCGCCCTGGCCGAGATCGGCGGTAAAGGTGACGACTTCGCAGCCGTAAGTGGTTTGCAGCCACTTCAGGATGATCGAGGTGTCGAGGCCGCCGGAATAGGCCAGCACGACTTTTTTGACATCGCCTCTGGGCATTGGATGAATTCCCGCGCCGGGGGCCAACCCCCAAAAGTCCGCGCGGACTATAGGCGGGCGCAGGCGCGACGCAAGCGCAGCGTCAAAGGCTTCTGCGGCCGCCGCGCCGGAACAGCGCGTACAACGCGCTACCCCACCGCTCGATAAGCTGCTCGACTGCCGCGTCGGACAACCGCGTCGGCCGCCACCGGTAAATCAGGCCGTGCATCGTCCAAATCAGCAAAAACATAAAGACGCCGGCAAAGACGACGTCGGAGAAAAAATGCGCCCCGCCGGCGATGCGCAGCGCGCCCATCGCCGCTCCGAACAACAGCGCGCCGGCGTAGGCAAGCGGCCGCCATTGCGGCGGGGCGAGCGCAGCGGGCGCCAGCGTCCAGAATGCACCGGACGGCTCGCCGGCAATAAATGAGCAATTCTCGGCGCACGGGCCGCGTGGATCCCACCACGGCGTGAATGGTTGCTTGCCGCCGAGCTGGGTAATGTCCTCCGGCCGCATCCGCGCCCAATGGTCTTTCAAAATACCGTTGGCCAGGACGCCGGGCCCGAGCGCGAGCGTCGCGATCAGAAAAATCGCGGCACGGCCGCCGATCAGCATACGCCGGCGCGGCCTGATGAGTTTGCCGACGAGCGCCAGAAAGGCCGGCGCGACGAGGAGCGTGATCAGCAATGTCGCGGCGTCGCGCAAACGTTCGGTCCAGGGCCAGCCCCAGGCCCAAAACGATTTGGTCGCCGGGTCGTAGAACAAGGCGCTGATATCGATATCGAACTGCGGATGCACCGCGAAGGTGCCGCCGGCGACAACGGCAATCAGGAGCGCGATCGCGAGTCCGGCTTTGTTCATCCGCTCACTCTCCACGCTCCGGCGCGGCGGCCGGCGAACAGCCAATAGACCAGGCCACCGGCGATGCCGGCGGCGGCGAGCACTTCACGCTCGCGGGCAACGAAACTGTTGGGGTCGCCGACATAACCGGCAAAATCAATCCCGTAAAAAAGCGCCATCGCCAGCACGCCGCCGGCAGCCGCATAGACGATGAATGAGCGCCAGCCGAAACCTTCGGCGAGCACGATGACCAACAAGGCCGGCATCAGCGCAATTGCACCGATCACCGCTGCACCGGCGATCACGATCACCCATACCGCCCCGGAAGGCAGCCCCAGCGCAGCCACGTCGTCCCAATGCGGCGTGAGCGTGCCGATGGTCAGTACCGTCGAGGCGGCGATACATGCCAGCACGTAAGCGAGGAACACCGCGACGATGCGCAGAATGACGGCCATGCGCGGGCGCTAATCCGTCATCGCCATGGCGCGCAACGCCAGCCGTTCGCGCGCGGAGAGCTTTTCGGTCGCGCTCTTGAGCTGGCCGCAGGCAGCGAGAATGTCGCGGCCGCGCGGCGTGCGCACCGGCGACGCATAGCCGGCATCGAAGACGATTTCGGAGAACTTCTCGATCTGCTCCCAGTCGGAGCATTGATAGCTGCTGCCCGGCCACGGATTGAACGGGATGAGATTGATCTTGGCCGGAATTCCTTTGACCAGGCGGATCAGCGCGCGTGCGTCGGCCGCCGAATCGTTGACGCCCTTGAGCATGACGTATTCGAATGTGATGCGCCGCGCATTCGACAACCCGGGATAATTCCGGCAAGCTTCCATCAGTTCACGCAGCGGGTATTTGCGGTTGAGCGGCACGAGTTCGTTGCGCAACTCGTCGGTCACCGCGTGCAGCGATACCGCCAGCATCGCGCCGATCTCGTTTCCGGCACGCGCGATATTGGGCACCACGCCCGACGTCGACAGCGTGATCCGCCGCTTGGAAATGCTCAACCCCTCGCCGTCGGCGACGACGGCAAGGCCGTCGCGCACCGCTTCGAAATTGTACAACGGCTCGCCCATGCCCATCATCACCACGTTGGAGACGAGCCGCTTCTCCGGTTCGCTGCCGGCGGACGCGGCGCGCTGCCAGTCGCCGAGCCGGTCGCGCGCCAGCACCACCTGTCCGGCAATCTCGCCCGGCGTGAGGTTGCGGACCAGACGTTGCGTGCCGGTGTGGCAGAACGAGCAATTGAGCGTGCAGCCGACCTGGCTCGAAATGCAGAGCGTGCCGCGATCGGCTTCCGGAATGTAGACGCACTCGACTTCATGTGGACGGTCGGCCAATTCGCCGGGCAAGCGGATCAGCCACTTGCGCGTGCCGTCGACGGAAATCTGTTCGGCGGCGACGTCCGGGCGTGCCAGCGTAAAGCGCCGCGCCAGTTCCTGGCGCAACTCCTTCGACAAGGTGGTCATGGCGTCGAAGTCCTGCGCGCCGCGGACGTAGAGCCAATGCCAAATCTGCTGAACGCGCATGCGGCGTTGCCGCTCGGGCACGCCGGCCTCGCCAAGCGCTTCGGCAAGTTGGACGCGCGGCAGGCCGACGAGCGAAGGCATGGCCGGCGCGACGTAACGTTCGAGCGGCCGCTTCTCGATGGCGGTCGTCGGCAGCGCGTCGGCAGCAAACGGAACGGTCATGGTCGACCCCGGATGAGCCGCGTCGTTGCCAGGCACGAAGGGCCGAAGCAATCCAGTACAACAATAAGCCGCTCTGGATCGCTTGGTCGCATTGCTCCTCGCAATGACGCGTTAAGCGCTAAATGGGGTAAAAGCGGCCCATCCGATAGACCGAAGGTTACTTACAGTCCCTGTCGCTGCGGTCGAGCGCCTGTGCGAGACCCTTCAGCGAGAAAATATCGGTCGATCGCGTACCTTTCGTCGACGTGCCGCGCACCACCGCGCTTTGCGATGCGCGCAAGGCCTCCACCAGCCGCGGTTCCTCGGCCGCATCCTTAATCCAGGCGCCATCCTGCTGCGTGTACAGGGCGAACGTCGCGGAACCGACCGCAAGCGTCGCATCGGTGCTTGATTTGAACGGATAGCCGATGATGACCGATATCTCGTTGCTGACCTTGTCCCCCGGCCGCGACGAAATGAACATGTAAGCCGGATTGCGCGGCCGGTTGGGCGGATTGGTTTCGGACGACGACGGCTTGGCGATTGCGAAGCAGATCTTCTTGCCGCCGGGCGACGCGGTATAGGCCCCCCAATCGCCATACTGGCCGAGCAAGGTCGGCTTGGTGCCGCCCGCCACAGCCTCCGCGGGCTCGGCCGCGTGCTTATGCTTGTGATGCTTCGCGGCGGCGGGTAGCGCCGCGGCCGGCGGTGTTTCGGCAGCCGGCTGCTGAGCGAATGCCGGAGCCGAAAGAGCGCCCACGGCCAACAGCAACGCCAACAATCCCCAGCCTCGATGGATTTGCATCGGACCCACCCGGTTATGGCAGCAGTTCAAATCCAAGCCCTTCATGTTTAACCGATTTTGGGCAGCGAGGGAACGAATTTGGCACCGCGCGAAGATGCCGGAAACGCCCTTCCGAACCGGCTGCGGCAAAACGTGACGGCCAGCACATCCCCGTACCGTCGCCGGCTCAATACTGCCGGGGACAACGGGTGAGTGCCATGGACGTCACGTCTTGGATCGACGACCCCTCCTACCGGCGCAAATTCTCCAGCAGCAGGACGACTGAGCTGGACGATCTCCTGATCGCGGTCGGGCAACGACGGGACGGGGACGCTTTCGGTGCGTTGTTCGCTCACTTTCGTCCGCGCGTGCAGGCGCAGCTCGTCCGGCTTGGACTTGCTCCGGTCGCGGCCGAAGACGTGACCCAGGACGTCATGGAGACGATCTGGCGCAAGGCGCACCTCTACGATCCGGCCAAATCGGGGGCCGCCACTTGGGTACTGCAAATCGCCCGCAACCGGCGCATCGACGTGAAACGGCGCAACCGCGAATTCAGTTTCGCCGCCGAGGATTTCTACACCATCCCCGACCCGGCCGAAGGCAGCGACGATTGCCTCGCCGCCGCCGAGTGCGGCCGGCATGTACGCGCCGCGCTCGACGCCTTGCCGCGCGAGCAGGTCGCCCTGGTGCGGCTCGCCTTCTTCGAAGGCCTCTCGCACAGCACCATCGCGCGCCGGCTCGGACTGCCGCTCGGTACGGTGAAGTCGCGGCTGCGGCTCGCCTTTTGCTGCATGCGCCGATTGCTGCTTGATGCCGGCGTCACCGCGTAGCGACATCGGCCCCATCCCGGCGTCACCCCACTTCCCCCTCCCGACGGTTGCGATTATGGATTGCGGCTTCGCGCTCGCGGCACTCCAGACCATGAGATTTCCATGAAAGCGGTACTTTGCACACGTTTCGGCGGTCCCGATCAACTCGAACTCGCCGACATCCCGGAACCCACGGCCAAAGCCGGCGAAGCCATCGTGCGCATCAAGGCCGCCGCGCTCAATTTCTTCGACATGCTGATCATCGCCGGCAAATATCAGCACAAGCCGCCGTTCCCATTCTCACCCGCGGCGGAATTCGCGGGCGTGGTCCAGAGCGTCGGCGCCGGCGTGTCCGACGTTGCTCCCGGCGACCGGGTGACGGGCTGGGCCGGGTGGGGAGCTGCGCGCGAACTCATCGCCGCTCCGGCCACGCAACTCATCAAGCTGCCGGACGCGCTCGACTTCGATCGCGCCGCGGGACTCACCGTGATTTACAGCACGACGCTGTACGGCCTGCGCGACCGCGGCCAGCTCAAGCCGGGGGAAACGCTCGCCGTGCTCGGTGCCTCCGGCGGCACCGGACTTGCCGCGATCGAGATCGGCAAGGTCATGGGCGCGCGCGTCATCGCCTGCGCGTCGTCGGAAGAAAAGCTGAAATTCGCCCGCGCCCATGGCGCCGACGAGACGGTCAACTACGCGACCGACGACCTGCGCGATGCGCTCAAACGGCTCGGCGGCGCGCGCGGCATCGACGTTGTCTACGATCCCGTTGGCGGCGCCTATGCCGAGCCGGCGGTGCGTTCGCTCGGTTGGGAAGGCCGCTATCTGGTGATCGGGTTCGCGGCCGGCGAGATTCCGAAGATTCCGCTCAACCTCGTCCTGCTCAAGAGCTGCGACATTCGCGGCGTGCTGTGGGGCGCCTGGGTATACCGCGATCCGAAAGGCCAGCGCGCACAGATGACCGATATCGTGCGCTGGTGTGCCGAGGGCAAACTCAGCGCGCATGTGCATGCAACCTACCCGCTGGCCGAGACCGCCAAAGCCCTCACCGCGATCGCCGATCGCAAAGTCATGGGCAAAGTCGTTTTGCACCCTTAGCACTCTCCGGACACATCGGCCGCATCCTTCGAGGGCCGTTTCGCGGCCACCTGAAGATGACGGCAACAATTCATCGTTCTCGTGGCGCGTCAGCGTCCAAGCTTTGCTCACTAAACGGAAAAAACGAAGCAGCCTCCGCGAGGCCATTTCCAGAAGCCCTCTTAAAGAATGGGCTTCCGGCACACGCATGATCCCGAAAAGTGGTCTTCCGGTTTTCGGACAAAGATCATGCGCCACGAAAAAGAGGGGGTGGAGCGCCGAAAGACGCA
>JAGXAC010000130.1 GCA_019075925.1 Hyphomicrobiales bacterium
CGTCAGTATCGATAACAATGCTGTCCCGCGGCCGGGTCGGCGCAAGCGTCATGCGCGTCGGCGGCGCGGCGATGTCCCCGCGCGCCAGCAGCCAGCCGGCGGCTAATGTCTCGGCGAGCGGCGCCGCCAACGCGAATCGTCCGGTGACACCGAGAATGGCGAAGCCATCTGTCAGGGTGGCGCCCGATCCGCCGAGCCGTTCCGGTACCCAAGCCAGAGGCAATCCGGCGGCACTCAGCGCCCGCCACAGGGGCTCTTTCCACGCGTCGTCTTCGGCGCGGTTGATTGTTTGCGGGTCGGCGAGATCGCCGAGGATGCGCATGGTTGCTTCGCTGACAATATGGGCTTTGTCGTCCGCCACTCTGACAAGTCCTGGAATTTGCGCGCCCATGCTTGCCCACCCATGGTGGGGGGAAGCTGAAGGCTTGGCAAGTTGGCTGTATTCGGCCGGCTGACAGCGCATAATGCCGCTCAAGTGAGGCTTCGGGAAGAACGGCGTGGCAAAGCGGCAAGCGACAGCGGCGATCATCGGTGCGGGCGATTTCATCGGCGCGGCGATCGCCAGGAAATTCGCCGCCGAAGGATTTACGGTTTTTGCCGGCCGGCGCAACGCCGACAAGCTCAAGCCACTGGCGGCGGATATCGAAGCGGCTGGCGGCGAGATTGTCGCGCGCGAACTCGATGCGCGCAACGAGGAAGCCGTTACGGGCTTCCTGCAAGCCGCCGACGCGGACGCACCGCTTGAAGTCTGCGTCTTCAACATTGGCGCCAATGTCAACTTTCCGGTGCTCGAGACCACCGAGCGTGTATTCCGCAAAGTCTGGGAGCTTGCCTGTTACGCCGGGTTCCTCTCCGGACGCGAGGCAGCGCGGCTGATGGTGCCGCGGGGCAAAGGCTGCATATTTTTTACCGGTGCGACCGCGAGCGTCCGCGGCGGCATCGGCTACACGGCCTTTGCCGGCGCCAAGTTCGGGTTGCGCGCCGTCGCCCAAAGCATGGCGCGCGAGCTTGGGCCGAAGAATATTCACGTCGCACACTTGATCATCGATGCCGGCGTCGACACCGCCTTCGTGCGCGAGCGTATCAAGGAGCGGGGCGGTGCGGAGGCGTTGGAGAATCTCGCGCCGGATCAGTTGATGAATCCGGCATCGGTTGCCGAAGCGTATTGGCAGGTTTATCGCCAGCCTCGCGACGCCTGGACTTTCGAACTCGATCTGCGGCCCTATCGGGAGGTTTGGTGAGATGGCAAAGGTCGAATTTCATTTCGATTTTGGCAGTCCCAATGCGTATCTCGCCCATTTGGTCATTCCGGAGATCGAGCGGCGCACCGGCGCAAAATTCGAATATGTGCCGATCCTGCTCGGCGGCGTGTTCAAGCTGACCAACAATCGCTCTCCCGTTGAAAAGATGGCCGACATCAAAAACCGCCTGCAATACGAACGGTTGGAGGTGCAACGGTTCATTCGCCGTCACGCCATCAAGCAATTCACATGGAATCCATTTTTTCCAGTCAACACGCTCCTGGTCATGCGCGGCGCGATTGCGGCACAGCGCGAGGGAGTATTCGCGCGTTATGCAGATGAAATATTCCGCGCCATGTGGGGCGAGCCGAAGAAAATGGATGACCCGGAAGTGGTGCGAGGCGTGCTGAAGGGCGCGGGCTTCGGTGCCGACGCGTTGCTGGCGCTGACCCAGGACGCCGGCGTCAAAGCCCAATTGTTGAAGAACACCGAAGCGACGGTCGCGCGCGGAACCTTTGGCGCTCCGACCTTCTTCGTCGGCGAAGAGATTTTCTTTGGCAAGGACCGGCTCCGCGACGTCGAGGATGAGATCGTCCGCACGGGCTAGCTAGCTCATCCTTCCGCTGCCGCGATGGCGTGGAAGAACGCTCCGGTCACGCGGCCGCGCCGCCCGCCGGTTTTTTCAAAAATCACACCGCCACTGTCGGCTACTTCGGCGAGCGGCTGATCGCCGCCGGTTGAGGTGAGCGACGCATAGTGGAATTCGTGGCCGCGCACGACCGCACCGGCGCCGCCAATCAGACTGTCGCCCAGAAGTCGCGCGGTGCGGTATCCAATGTGTAATTTGCGCCGGGCGAAGCTCGTCGAGTGTCCGAGCAATCCGGTCATCGCGTGACCGCGGCCGGAGGCGTCTTCAAGGCTTTCGCCGAGGACCATGTAGCCGCCGCACTCGCCATGCACCGGGCGGGTTTCGGCGAAGCGCCGCAATCCGCCATGAAAGCGTCGCGCAGCGGCAAGCGTCTCGGCGTGCAATTCCGGATAGCCGCCCGGCAACCAGCAGCTGTCGGCATGGTCGGGCGGCGGCTCATCGGCCAACGGCGAAAAGCTGAGAATTTCGGCGCCGGCGTCACGCCAAGCGTTGACAAGATGCGGGTAGACAAAGCTGAAAGCCCGATCGCTGGCGAGCGCGATGCGCTGGCTTGGCGGCGGCAGCGGCGAAACTTTGCGGTTTCCCGCGGTGAAGCGAAACGGCCCGGCGCTGGCGATGATTTCGTCAAGATCGAAATGCGTCTCGGCGCTTGCCGCGAGACGGTCGATCAGCGAGGCGAGGCCGGAATGCTCGCTTGCCTGAACCAGACCAAGGTGGCGTTCCGGCAACGCCAGGGCGGCGTCCTGCTTGAGCGCGCCGAGAAGCGGAATGCCCAGCGCCGCGATCGGTTCGGCCACCATCAGGCGATGCCGCTCGCTGCCTATGCCATTGAGGATGACGCCGGCGATCCTTACGGCGGGGTCGTGGGTGGCAAAGCCGCGCACCAGCGCGGCCGCCGACTGAGCCTGACGTGCGACATCGATCACCAGTATGACCGGCAAGCCGAAATGCGCGGCGAGATCGGCAGTGGCGCCGCGCCGGCCGCTCGCCCCCGCCGCACCATCGAACAGGCCCATGACGCCTTCAACGATCAAAAGATCGGCGCCGTCGGCCGCATGTGCGGCGAGCGTATCGAGAAGTTTTTCCGACATCGCCCAGGTATCGAGATTGACGCTCGGCGATCCCGTGGCGACGGCATGAAACGCCGGATCGATATAATCCGGACCGGCTTTCGCCCCGCGCACCACGATCCCGCGCCGTCGCAGGGCGGCAAGCAAGGCCAGCGTCACCGTGGTCTTGCCCGCGCCGGAATGCGGCGCGGCAACAATGAGCCCGCGCGCACTCACGATTTGTCCTTCGTATCGTCCCGCGTTGACGGCGTCACGCCCAACAAGCGCCCGCGAAACTCGACGATCTCGCCGATCGCCACAATGGCAGGCGGCTCAAAGTTATTGGTCCGCGCTTGTGCGGCCACGGTTTCCAGCGTGGCGACGAGCAGTCGCTCTCTCGGGGTGGCCGCTGAGGCGACTATGGCTGCAGGCGTTTGCGGCGGGAGACCGGCCGCCATCAAGGCGTCGGCAATCTGTTTCAGATTGTGCATGACCATGTAGAGCACGATCGGTTGCCCGGCGCGTGCGATCGGACCCCAGTCGAAATTTTCCTCGGCGCCATGTCCGGCGGCGAAGATCACCGCCCGGTTGACCCCGCGCAACGTTGCCGGGATCGATGCCGCCGTCAGTGCCGCAAGTCCGGCCGTAACGCCGGGGATCACACGGAACGGAACGCCGGCGGCGGCCAACGTCATCGCTTCCTCGCCGCCGCGGCCAAATACGAACGGGTCGCCGCCCTTGAGCCGCAGCACTCGCCGGCCTTCGTGCGCCAGCGCCACCAGCCGTTGACTGATGTCGGCCTGGGTAGCCGACGGCTTGCCGCCGCGCTTGCCGGCAAATTCGAACCACGCCTGTTCGCCGGCAAGCGCCAACACCCGCTGATCGACCAGCGCGTCATGCACGACCACGTCGGCCTGCTGCAGCCCGGCAAAAGCGTCGAGTGTAAGCAAACCGGGGTCGCCCGGTCCCGCACCCGCAAGCCATACGTGCCCGGCTTCGAGGATCGGCATGCCGGTGCGGCGGGCCAATGCGTTCGAAACCGTCATGGCGCATTCGTGCCGCCGCGGAAGCGGCGGCGATAGTCGGCATCGTAGAGTGCGCTGTCGCGAAAGCCGTGCGCCGCCAGCGCGCGACCGACGAGGATCAACGCAGTGCGTTCGATCCGCTCGCTGGCGACCGCTGTGGCAATGTCGGCGAGCGTGCCGCGTAGAATGCGCTGCACCGGCGTGCTCGCTTCCACGACGACCGCTGCCGGACAGTCGCTGCCGTAAAACGGCACTAGTTCGTCCGCGATGCGGTCAATCGCATGAATCGCAAGATGGATGACGAGCGTCGCACCGCTCGCGGCGAATGTCGCGAGTTTCTCGGCTTCGGGCATGCGCGAGGCGCGGCCCGCAATGCGTGTCAACACGACGCTTTGCGCAACTTCCGGCACGGTCAGTTCGCACTCAAGTGCCGCCGCGGCGGCGGCGAAAGCCGGAACGCCGGGCGTCAACGTATACGATATGCCACGGCGCGCGAGCCGGCGAAGTTGCTCGGCAAGTGCCGAATAGATCGATAGATCGCCGGAATGAAGTCGGGCGACATCTTGCCCGGCGCTAGACGCGGCGGCAAATTCCTCGTCGATCTCGTCGAGCGAAAGCGGCGCGGTGTCGACAATGCGGGCGTCAGCGGGACAATAAGCCAGCAACTCGCGCGGCACGATCGAGCCGGCGTAAAGGCAGACAGGACAGCGCGCGATCAAGTCGCGCCCGCGTATCGTAATAAGATCGGCGGCGCCCGGGCCGGCGCCGATGAAATGCACGGTCATGGCTTGGTCCAAAGCCATTGGGTGATCGGCATGGCACTGCGCCAGCCGGTCTTTTCCCCGACTGGCTCTGCGCGCGCGATTGTAATCCGCGTGAGTTCGCCGCCAAGCGCCGCGTGCCGGGCGAGCAAAAGCGCTTCCGTTTCCAACGTCACCGCATTGGCGGCCAGGCGTCCACCCGGCCGCAGCGTCCGTGCTGCGGCGTCGAGCACATTCGCATCGGCGCCACCGCCGATAAAAACCGCGTCAGGCACTGGGAGCTCGGTCAGCGCCGAGGGCGCCGTGCCCTCGACAATCTGCAAATACGGCACGCCAAGCGCAGCCGCGTTGCGGCTGATACGAGCGGCGCGGTCGGCGCGTTGCTCGATCGCGACGGCGCGCATGAAGGCTGGATCGGACAACAGCCATTCGATCGCCACCGAGCCGGCACCGGCGCCGATGTCCCACAGCAATTCGCCGCGGCGCGGCGCCAGTGAGGAAAGCGTGATCGCGCGCACCTCGCGCTTGGTGATCTGGCCATCGTGCTCGAAAAGTTCATCGGTCAGTCCGGCGCTGCGGGTAATGATACGGGCTTCTCGCGCCGCCTGAACCTCGATCCCGACGATGTTGAGTGTTTCGACGGCGTCGAAGTTAAAATCCGTTGCGGTGGTCGTGCGGATGCGCTCACGCGGGCCGCCAATCGCTTCCAGAACGGTGAGCGGCGAAGCGCCGAAGCCAATTTCTGTCAATAATCGCGCCAGCGCGTTCGGACCGTCGTCATCAGAGGTGAGCACCAAGAGGTGTGCGCCGGGCTGCAAATGCGGGCGCAGGAGATCGAGGCTGCGGCCATGGGCCGAGAGCAGCGTCGTATGCGGCAGCGACCAGCCAAGCCGTGCCGCCGCCAGACTGAACGCTGAAGGCGCCGGCAGAACAATCATCTCGCGGGGGTCGATGTGCTGCGCCAGCACCGCGCCGACTCCGAAGTGAAACGGGTCGCCGGATGCCAGCACGCAGATTTGGCGGCCGCGATGGCGCAAAACTTCATCGGCGGCGCCGTCAAACGGGCTCGGCCACGGCCGCGCTGCGCCGCGCACAAGCGAAGCGGCCAGGCCAAGATGGCGACGGCCGCCGAATACGATTTCCGCCGCGCCGATCAATCCGCGCGCCGCGGGACTCAAGCCGTCGATGCCGTCCTCGCCGATGCCGACGATGGACAGCCAGCGCGGCAATGCGGCAGTCTCTCGCTCGGCAATATCAGGACGCGACATGCCACGAATCCTTATCCTCGGCGGCACCACCGAAGCACGCGTGTTGGGCGAGCGTCTGGCCCGGCGCGATGGTTGGGATGTGACCCTTTCGCTTGCCGGCCGCACCGCCTCGCCGGTCGAACACGCGGTCGCGGTTCGAATCGGCGGCTTTGGCGGCGCCGCTGGTCTGGCGGATTTTCTGGTTGCGCAAGGCGTTGAGGCTCTGATCGACGCCACCCATCCCTACGCCACCCGGATTTCGCAAAATGCCGCCGCCGCTGCACGGCAAACCGGTGTGCCATCCATCGCGGTGCGCCGGCCGCCATGGATCGCGGTCGTGGGTGACCGTTGGATCGACGTCGACAATGCCGGCGAAGCGGCGGCGGCTATCGGCCAGCAACCGCGCACCGTTTTTGTTACCATCGGCCGCAACGACCTCGCGCCGTTTGAGATGGCTCCTCATCATCGTTACTTGATTCGCAGCGTCGATCGAGTCGAGCCGCCACTTCCCCTGCCGCACGTCACCTACCTGACCGCGCGCGGTCCGTTCCGCGAAGCCGACGACCGGGCGCTGATGCAAACCCACGGCATCGATGTCGTCGTCGCGAAGAACAGCGGCGGGCCGGCAGCTTATGGCAAGATCGCCGCCGCGCGCAGTCTCGGCATCGCCGTGATCATGCTGCGCCGGCCGCCGCCACAAGAGGGGCCGGTTGTCGTCACCATCGAGGAGGCGATGGCCTGGCTCGATCATGCGTTCACCGCAGCTGCCGCGCGCGGCGTATAGACCAACGGTGGCCGCCCCGCGCGCGGGATCGCGCGGGTTTCGCGCGAGCCGACGATAATCAGCGTCGCCATATCCGCCGGCATTGTGTCGGCAGCGGCAAGCGTGGAGACATTGACCGCCTCATCCGGCCGTCCGACCGCACGTCCGAACACGATCGGCGTCGACGGCGGCAGGTGGCGGCGGAGGCGGTCCAGCGCCACACCGAGTTGCCAAGGTCGTGCCCGCGAAATCGGGTTGTAAAGCGCGATCACAAAACCGGCGCCGGCTGCAGCATCGAGCCGCCGTTCGACCAGTTCCCAGGGTTTCAGGTTGTCGGACAGCGACAGCGCGCAAAAATCGTGACCGAGCGGTGCGCCGATCCGTGCCGCCACCGCCAGCATGGCGGTAATCCCAGGCACGACGACGAAGTCGAGTGCGCGCCAACTTTCGGGGCCGGTTTCTATTTCTTCGCACACCGCCGCGGCCATGGCGAACACGCCGGGATCGCCTCCGGAGACGATGGCGACACGTGTGCCTTGCGCCGCATCTCGCAACGCGGCAGCGGCGCGCAGACGTTCCTCGCGGTTGTCGGAGGCATGGCGAGACTGGCCAGCCCGCTGTGGGACGCGGTCGAGATAGGCGGTGTAGCCGTAGAGCGTCTCGGCGTCCGACAATGCGTCGACGGCTTCCGGCGTCAAATAACGCGCATCGCCTGGACCCAATCCGACTACGGTCAGCCGTCCGCTCACGAGCGTTGCTCCCAACCGGGTACCAATACGACGGCGAAATACGGCGCGTCATCGTCCGGCTTGACCGTCAATGGAATCATTTTCGCGCCGGTCATGGTCCCGCGTTCGACATAAAGCGCGCGGGGCAACCGGCCGCTGCGATCGAGCGCTCGGCGGACCTTCGGCAGATGTCGCCCGACCTTCATCACCACCGCCGCATCGGCGTCGGCGAGCCGCCGCGTCAGTTCGCTCTCCGGCAGGGTTGCCGGTAGCACGGTGAAAACGTCATCGCCTTGCGCGATCGGCACTCCCGCCGCCGACCAGCAGCCGGACATGCCGGTGACGCCGGCGATGATTTCAGTCGGATAGTCCGGCGCGAGCCGGGCATGCAAATGCATGTAAGAACCGTAGAACAGCGGGTCGCCCTCGCAAATCACCGCGACCGTCCGTTCGGCTTTAAGATGGACGGCAATCTTCGCCGCGGCCGCGTCGTAAAAATCACGGATGGCATCGCGATAACCGTCGCTGCATGACGGCATCTCGGTGGTGACCGGATAATGCAGCGCCATCTCGGTGACGGCGGCGGAAAGGTAACGCGCAGCGATCGTGCGCGAATGGCTGGTGTTGCCAGCCTTGGCGAAATGCACGACCACATCGGCTTCTTTCAGCGCACGCATCGCCTTGAAAGTGATCAGCTCGGGATCGCCCGGCCCGACGCCGACGCCGATCAGCTTGGCCACACTCATAGCCCCGGCCTCGCCAATGCGTTGACCGCCGCCGCGGCGATGGCGCTGCCGCCCATTCGTCCGCGCACAATCAGGAACGGCACGCCGCGCGGGTCGGCGGCAAGCGCGTCCTTCGCTTCGGCGGCGCCAACGAACCCGACCGGAATTCCGAGGATGGCGGCTGGCTTCGGCGCGCCCGCATCGATCAAGTCGAGCAGGCGGAACAGCGCGGTCGGTGCGTTGCCGATGGCGACAAGGGCGCCGGCCAGCCGGTCGCGCCACAACTCAAGCGCGGCAGCCGAGCGTGTCGTGCCTAATTTGCCCGCAAGCTTTGCTACGCGCGCATCGTTGAGCGTGCAGATGACCTGATTGGCGGCCGGTAGCCGCGCCCGCGTCACGCCATGCACCACCATTTCGGAATCGCAAAAGACCGGTGCGCCCGCGGCCAAGGCCTCGCGTGCCGCGGCTACAAGGTCCGGATCAAAGACGATGTGGCGCGCCAAATCGACTTGGCCGCAGGCATGGATCATGCGCACGGCGACCTCGGCTTCCGCCGCGGAGAATCGCGACAGATCGGCTTCCGCACGGATGATTGCAAATGAGCGGTCATAGATTGCCGCTCCGTCGCGCAAATACGCCATGCGTTCAGACATGGCTGCCCTCCCGGAACGCCTTGCGGACATAGCGGGCGACGGCGGCGGGTAAATCCTCTACGGGTATCATTGCAAATGGGGTATCGTTTACCGAGCCTGCCGCGATCAGCGCACAACCCGCCGGCGTGCCGACCACGGTCAAGGTGGCTTTGCTGGAATAGGCGCAGCCTTTGGCACAGCCGGAAACGTGAATAAGCGTTTCGTTGGACGAGGCTGCCGCAACGTCCGCAATTGCCGGTGCGAGTGCGCGTGTCGCAACATACCCGGACGCACAGATCGGCGCTCCGGAGCAGGCGATCACGTGGCGGCGCGGGTCGTTGCCATTGGCGATAAAGCCGAGCCCCGCGGCATCGCGCAAAAGCGCCGGCATCGCCTGCGCGGGGACGCCAACGACCAGCAATGCTCGGCCGGCAGTGCCGATGCCGGTCGCTCCGGCGGTCGCGGCAGACACAGTCAAACGTTCGAGTGCCGTTGCCTCCGCATGGCCGAAGGCAAGCCCAATACCGCACGCCAACCCATCGCGCAGACGATGAGTGCCGATGACATGAGATGCCGCGAGCGCTGTTGCAGGCGGTGCGGCGGTCAACAGGTCGGCGATCGCGGATCGGAGCGGTGCGGTGCCGCCAGCCGCGAGAATGTCGCGTGCACGTGCCGTGTGGCCGAAGCGTGCAATCATTTCAAGCAAGCGGATTGCGGCCTCTACGCCGTCGGCCGGTGCGACCGTGCCGAGTTCGGTGGCATCAGCGGCCGTGCCGCCGACGCTGACGCGAAGGCCGATCGCGCCATCCATCCGTTCCGCGCGCAGCCGCACATCGGCTGCAATGTCGTCGAGAGTAAGCGATCCGCCGCCGTCGACCGTGACCGAGACTTTCGGCGCAAGCTTTGCGGCGAGCCCGGCGTCAGTGATGGCGCCGCGAATATCCGCGGCGACGGCACCGGTATCCAGAAATTCGGACGGATCAAGGCCGGCGAGTGGATTGGCGAGAACGGGAACGCCATCGGTCGCTGCAACTGCGAGCGCAGCCACGCTG
>JAGXAC010000131.1 GCA_019075925.1 Hyphomicrobiales bacterium
CCCGTCCGGTATGCTTCCGTGCCGCCTCGAGGTGGCCGTAGCTCTGCACCGGCGCGCACATCAGAAAGCGGTAGCCTTCCTTGATGACCCGCTCGACATTGCCCGCCTCGACATGCGGATGGCCGACGACGACATTGTGCTTTTTGCAAGTGTCGACTACGCGCTTCATCCATTCCAGCACGACCTTGTGCTCGTATTGCCGTGGATAACCGAGTTCCTGCGACAAATCGCCTTCGCCGATCAGGATGGCGCCGATGCCCGGCACATTCTTGAGAATGTCGTCGAGGTTGTCGATGCCGCGGGTGTCCTCGATTTGCAGGATGCAGAAAATCTCGCCGTGCGGATTGAGCGGCCAGACGTCGGCCTTCTGATAATATTCCTGCTGGGTCAGGCCCCAATACCGCGCCGCGGTGGTCGGGCCGTCGCCGCGAATGCCGGCCGGGGCATAATTGGCGGCGCTGGCGAGCCGCGGATAGCGGCAGGCCCCGACTGCGTTGGCGGCTTCTTCGGCGGTCGAGATGTGCGGAAAGACGATGCCATAGCAGCCCATGTCGAGCGCCTGCTTGGCCTGCCATTGTGCCATCTCCACGCCATTGACCGGCACGCGCGCCATCGGTGTGACGCCCGGCGCCACCGAGCCTGATTTGGCGATCTGCGCGCGGTTGAGCATGTATTGCAGGCAATCACGCAAGAGCCGGCCGTCCCACGGCTGGTGCTCCATCTCGAACACGCAACCATCGAATTTCGACGTGGCGATCGCAACCGCGCTGGTGACCTCGGCGGGCGCGAAGCAGGTCAGCGCGTGCTGGCCGGCTTCGAGCGCGCGGATGATGCCGTTAAGCCGTGGCAAGTCAGGCATTGAATCCCCCAAAAGAAACGGCAGTCATCCTGCGGAGCCCGCCCATTAGCGGGTTCACGCGCGTCGTCGACGCGCTATGGGCGGGCGTCGAAGGATCGCGGCCAAAACCGTCACCCTTCGAGGCTCGCCGATGCTCGCACCTCAGGGTGACCGCAACAGGCTTCGTATAGAAGTGCTTGTCCGGTTTGACAATCGCGCCCCGCTCCGTAGCATCGCAACCGCAAACCGCCAAAGCGAAATCCTCATGATTATCGATTGTCACGGCCATTACACCACCGAGCCCAAGGATCTTTCACGCTTCCGCAAAGAACAGACCGCGGCGGCGAATGCAAAGGACAAGACGGCGATGCCCTCGCGGGCGTCGCTCAAGATGTCCGACGATGAAATTCGCGAAAGCATCGAGAAGAATCAGCTCAAGCTGCAACGCGAGCGCGGCACCAATCTCACCATTTTCTCGCCGCGAGCGTCCGGCATGGGCCACCACATCGGCGACGAAAGCGTCAGCCTCGAATGGTCGCAGATTTGCAACGATCTGATCGCGCGGGTGGTGTCGCTTTATCCGCAAAACTTCGTCGGCGTGTGTCAATTGCCGCAGTCGCCCGGCGTGCCGCCGAAGAACGCGACCGGCGAGCTCGAACGCTGCGTCAAGGAACTCGGCTTCATCGGCTGTAATCTCAATCCGGATCCATCCGGCGGTTACTTCAATTCACCGCCACTCACCGACAAATGGTGGTATCCGTTCTACGAGAAGATGGTCGAGCTCGACGTGCCGGCAATGATCCATGTGTCCGGTTGTTGCAATCCGGCGATGCACACCACCGGCTCATACTATCTCAACGCCGATACCATGGCGTTCATGCAGCTCATTCTGTCCGATCTGTTCAAGGATTTTCCGACGCTCAAGCTGATCATCCCGCACGGCGGCGGCGCGGTGCCGTTTCACTGGGGGCGCTTCCGCGGGCTCGCGCTGAACAACGGCCGGCCCGAGCTAACCGAGATCATCAAAAACAATATCTTCTTCGATACCTGCGTCTATCATCAGCCAGGGATCAATCTGCTTGCCGAGGTGGTGCCGGCCGACAATATCCTGTTTGCGTCGGAGATGGTCGGCGCGGTCAAAGGCATCGATCCGAAGACCGGATTTAATTTTGACGATACCAAGCGCTACGTCGACGCGGCGCCGAAACTGTCCGCCGCCGACCGGCAAAAGATTTTTGAAGGCAACGCCCACCGGGTGTTCGGCAGGCTGAAGACACCGGCGCCGGCAAAAGCCCCGGGATAAATCGACAGCCCGCTGGAGCGTTTCCGGCTCGATGGCAGTTCGCCTGCACGACGGTGTGCCGGACGACGCGCGATCACCGCCCGGTATCACCGGTGTGCCTTCTTGCCGGCGCGCCGCGCGCGCCTACCTCAATGAAATACGATATTGTCGGTGCTGCCAGCGCCAGTCTGAAGGAGGGTCTGTCATGTCGATTCGGCCGGTCAAGCGCATCGTTTCCTCCAAGCCGACAATCGAGGGCGCGGGCGTGCATTTGCGTCGCGCCTTCGGCTTCGGCGACACTACCGAGTTCGACCCGTTCCTGCTGCTCGACGATTTCCGCAACGACCGGCCGGACGAATACCGCGCCGGTTTTCCTTGGCATCCGCATCGTGGCATCGAGACCATTACTTACGTGCTGGCCGGCGATGTCGAGCACGGTGACAGCTTGGGCAACCGGGGCAAACTCGGCGCCGGCGACGTGCAATGGATGACGGCCGGTCGCGGCATCATGCATCAGGAAATGCCCAAGGGTGACGCGCAGGGTCGCATGCATGGCTTCCAGCTTTGGGCCAACCTGCCGGCTTCGCTGAAAATGACCGCGCCGCGCTATCAGGACGTCAAGGCGGCCGAAATTCCCGAAGTCATCGATGACGATGGCACCCGCGTGCGCGTCGTCTGCGGCGAATTTTGGGGCAAGCGCGGTCCGGTCGAAGGCGTTGCCGCCGATCCGCGCTATCTCGACGTGTTCGTGCCGCCGGGCAAGCGCAAGACCCTGACGGTCGAGCTCGAGCGGCACGCTTTTGCCTACGTGTTCGAGGGCTCGGGCAGTTTCCGCGCGGCGTCGGAGCCGTTCGGCGTATTGACCGAGAAGACCGATGGCGCCAACGAGATACTGGTGCGCGAGCAGACCGGCAATCGCTCGCTGGTACTGTTCGATTCGGGCGACGAAGTCACGGTGCAGGCCGGCGACGACGGCATCCGGTTTCTGCTCGTCTCCGGCAAGCCGCTGAAAGAGCCGGTCGCCTGGTACGGCCCGATTGTGATGAACACCCAAGCGGAATTGCAGCGGGCCGTTTCCGAACTGCAAAGCGGCACGTTCATCAGGTAACAGACAACGGCAAAGCCGTCATTGCGAGCGAAGCGAAGCAATCCAGTTTTCTGCAACGGACCCTGGATTGCTTCGTCGCTAACGCTCCTCGCAATGACAAATTGGCGACTACGACAGGACTTCGAGCTTGCCGCCGACCGGGATTTCCGGCGCCGACTTGTTTTCGGCGATCACCAGGTCGAAGCCGTCGCCCTTCTTCTGCCATTGACCGGCGACGAGCGGCGTCTTGGTGACGTTCTTCACCGGCTTTCCGGTCCATTGGATGTGACCGACCATCGAGTGGTAGTTGGTGGCAATGATGCTGTCGAGGATCGCCTTCGGCTCGATCGCCTTGCTGCGCTTGAGCACGTCGATCGCCACCTCGAACAACGCATGCTGATAGCCGATCGGCTGCGTCCACGGCCGCTTGGTTGCGGCCATGTAAGCGTCGGTGAGGTCCTTCGCGCTCTGGCCGGTCAAACCGGATTTGAAGGGGAACGTCGGCGTCCACCAGATTTCGGTGGTGAGCCCGTTGCCGCGGGCGCCGAGCGAGGCGACCACCGATGGGAACAGCAGCGCCTTGCCGATGGTGACGATCTTCGGATGGAAATTCTGCTGTGCCGCCTGCGACCAGAAGGTGGCGAAGTCGGGCGGGATCATGTTGCCGACCACCATCTGGGCGCCGGCACTCTTGAACGCGGAAATCTGCGAGGTGAAGTCGTTGTTCATCACCTGATACCGGCCGGGATCGAGCAGGTTGTAGCCGGCCTTGGTCAGCGCCGGCGGCAGGCCGCGTTGCGGGTCGCCCCAGGCGTTGCCGTCGGCGTCGTTGGGGAACAGGCCGCCGACGACTTTGTTCGTTGGCACGCTGTCCCACATCGGCAGATACGAGGCGATGACGTCTTCCAGACCCCAGAAGAAGTGATAGGTCCAGGTGAAGCCCTTCTTCGGGTCGCCGTTGCGGCCGAAGAAGTAAGGCTGCCACGGACAATTGGTGGTGATGCACGGCACTTCATTCACCTCGGCCTGGTCGGCGACCGGGTTGGTGGTGTCGGGCGCCGATGAGGCGATGATCAGATCGACCTTGTCGTGGGTGATCAATTCGCCGGCGACCTCGGCCGCGCGCGAGCCGCTCGATTGGCTGTCCTTGGCGATGATCTGGACCTGATAGGTCTTGCCGCCGCTTTTCAAGCCCGGCTGCAGAAGTTTGGTCACTTGATCGATGATGAAGCCGTCGCTTTCGCCGAAGCCGGCGAGCGGCCCGGTCCGCGGACTGACCAGCCCGATCTTGATCACCTTCGATTGCGCGTTGGCCGGGATTACCCGCAACACCGCCGGCGCGGCCAGCGCACCGAGGCCGCCGGCGATGACGGTGCGGCGATCGAGGCCGCCGCGCGTCTTGGTCGGAAATTTTACGTCGTCACGCATTTTCATCCTCCCTTTCAGAGACCTTGCATGGATTTAAGATGCTGCATCACTCTGCCGCGCAACGCGGCTTGTTCCGCCTCGCTCCAGGTGCGGAAACCGGCGCCGGTTTTGAAGCCCAGTTTTTTGTCGGCTACGAGTTTTTTCAGATACGGCGAGGGTTCCGGCCGGCTGTCGATCGCCGGCAGCACGACGTTGTGGATGGCGAGCGTCAGATCGGTGCCGACCTGGTCGGCGTTCTCCAACGGCCCGAGTACCGGCAGCCGCCGTCCGAACGATGCCTTGACCACCATGTCGACGGTTTCGGCGTCGCAGATGCCGTGTTCGACCAGCGAGATCGCCTCGCGCCACAGCGCGTGCTGCAGTCGGTTGCCGATAAAGCCCGGCACGTCTTTCTTGACATGGGCCGGCTGCTTGCCCGCCGCCTGGTGCAGCGCCATCGTCCGGCTCACGACGTCTGGCGCCGTCCACTCCGTCGCGATCACTTCGACCAGCGGCACCAGGTACGGTGGATTCCACCAGTGCGTACCGAGCGCCCGCGAACGGACGGCAAGCCCCTGCATGATCGCGGTGATGGGAATGACCGACGTGTTGCTGGCGAGAATGGCATCACGGCGGACGTGCCGCTCGATCTCGGCAAAGAGCTTCTGCTTGAGCCCCAAATCCTCGGACACCGCCTCGACCACGTAGTCGGCGCCGAGCAGCGCGTCGGCGAGGTCCGCGCACGGACGTACGCGGACGCCGGCGCCTTCGTCCTGGCCGAGGTCGCGCAAATTCACCGCGATGCGGGTTTTGACGGTGTCGAGATTGGCCGCAAGCGCGTCGGTGATCGTTACCTCGTGGCCGGCAAGCGCGAACACCTGAGCGATGCCGTGCCCCATCAGGCCGGCGCCGATCACGGTGATGCGCGCTTTCGTCATCGCTCAGCCGGCCGTGTAGCCGCCGTCGGCGTAAAGCACGTGGCCGGTATAGAAATCCGACGCCTTCGAGGCCAGGAACAGCAGCGGGCCGGCAAGGTCTTCCGGCTCGCCCAGACGGCCTTTCGGCACCCGCGTGAGGAAGCCCGCGCGCACGGTTTTGCCGCGCGCGTCGTCGGCGAACATCCATTCGGTGAGCGGCGAGCGGAAAACCGTCGGACCAAGCGCGTTGACGGTGATGCCGGTGGCGCCGAGTTCGCAGCCGAGTGCCTTGGTGATGCCGTCGACCGCCGATTTCGAGGCGCAATAGGCGGAGTATCCGGCCGGATGCCCGAGCAGGCCGCGCGCCGACGACATCAGGACGATCTTGCCGCCACGGCCCTGCCTGATCATCTGTCGCGCGCAGGCGCGCGCGATCAGCCAGGACTGCGTGACGTTGGCGTCCATCACGTCGAGAAAATCCTCCGGCTTTTGATCGACGATCTTCGACACCTTGTTCTGGCCGGAGGCGACGACCAGAATATCGACGCCGCCGAATCCATCGACGGCGGCTTTGATGATGGCGTCGCAGTTTGCCTCCGAAGTCGGACGCTTGGCGACGACTTCGGCCTTGCCGCCCAGTTTCCGGCATTCCGCCGCGATGGCTTTCAACCCATCCGTATTGCTTGCAGCAACGACGACGTTGGCGCCGGCGGCAGCGAGCGTCTTTGCCGCAACCGTGCCGAACGCTCCAGTCGCGCCGGTAACGATCGCGGACTTGCCGCGCACGTCAAACAGCGAAAGCGGATTTTGCAAAAATTCTTCGGACATGACTGTCACTCGGTTTTTCTGACGCCACCCCGCGGTGCGGGCGTTCGCGAGCCACGAAGGGCGTAACCTCGACCACATCCTTCGGGGGCCGCTTCGCGGCCGCCTCGGGATGACGGACTATTTTGCCGGCGCCGGCGCGACGGCGACCAAGATGGTGCACATTTCGTTGCCGCGATTGACGATCTCGCGGGATTCGTTCGGACCGATGAAGCAGGAATCGTGTTGCTTCAGCACCGTCTCCTTGCCGTCGACGATCACCGTCAATTCGCCGGCGAGAACGAAATAGACCTTCTCCGGCGGGGAAGCGTCCGGCCCGGCGCCACCGCCCGGCAGATAGTGCGTCACGCCAACAATGAGGCCTTTGGGTCCGCCGGCTTCGGCGCCGAACAGGCGCAAGCCGGTGTAGTTGCGGTGATGCGGTGCGTCGTAGGACTTGGCGTCGGAGAAACGTTTGACCTGCATCAGAATTTTTCCCCCTTCTCGATTCGGTAGCCGCCCTTCGGATCGGTGATCGCCACCAGCCGGATGATGCAGCCGTCGCCGCGGTCCCAGTTCCACGGGAAGAAGGCGAACGTGCAGCGGCGGCCGGTGACCTTGTCGATGTCGCCGCCGACATTCTCGATGCCGAGAATGCCGTTGTTGAACAGGATCCGGTGCACCGGCTCCCACTCCGGAAAATCTTTTTTCCAGTCGCGGCCGCCCGACCACTTTTTGTATTCATCGGCGAGATGCGGGTGCAGCGGGCCGTTGCGCTGCGGTCCGATGGCGGTGGCGAGCGGATGATCGTTGGCCTGCGTATCGTGGCCGACGACCTTGACCTTCTTCTCGACGAACCATCTGCCGGCCGAAGGCACGAAACCCGGCGCATAACAGAAGTAGTCTTCGCTATCTTCGTATTTCTTGTGCCAGCCGGTGTTGACGATCACCACGTCGCGCGGCCGCACCACCTTGCCGGCGGCTTTTTCCAGATCGTCGTAGGTGATCGGCTCCCATTTCTTTTTCGGGATCGACACCACGATACCGGAACCGAAAAAGTGCGGCAGCGGCACTTCGTCGATGAACGGCGTGCCTTGTACCACATGCGCAGGCGCATCGATATGAGTCGTATTGTGCATCGAAGTCGTGATGCGCTGCGACAGCACGCCCGACTTCGCCATGTAGTGAATGCGCTCGATTTTGACGTCTTCGAAGTATGGCCAGTTCGGCGACTGGTATCCGAAGCGATGGGACAAATTGTAGAACGACAGCCCCATCGCATTGTTCTCGTTCTCTTCGAACGAGATGCCGCGAATCTTTTTCGCCACGCGACCCTCCACGCTACCGGCTTGACGTTTCCGTGCAGGCCCCGCGCTTCAGCGGCGGATTAGCCTGTACCGCAATATGGTACAAGTGTATCGAAATCCGGGGACCTAGACAAGGTGCGGCGAATTATGCCGCGTCCGCAAGCAGATAGCGCTCAAGCGCGTCCTTGGTTGCCAGTAGCTTGGCGACGATCTCACGCTGATGGCTGGCAAATCGCTGCGCCGGGACCGGCACCGAAACCGCAACGACATTGCCAAGCGGATCGCGCGTGACGATGCCTGCCGCGCAGATGCCCTGCGTGTGTTCCTCGCGGTCGATGGCGACGCCGGTTTTGCGAACGGTTTTGAGGTCGCGCAACAGCTCATCAAGCCGCGTAATGGTGTGCGGCGTGCGTTGCTCGTACGTCGTGCCGATCAGACGGGCGACAGCGGCGTCGTCGAGTCCGGCGAGATAGGCTTTGCCGTTGGCGGTGCAATGCAGCGGAAACGTCTCGCCGACCGCCGAAACGGCACGCAGCCGTTGCGAGCCGATCACTTGATCGATGAAGACCAGATGGTCTTTCTTGATAACCGACAGATCAACGGTTTCCTTGAGTTCGTTGGAAAGTTGGCTAAGGAACGGCCGCGCCACCGCAACAAAGTCGGTCCGCGCCGAGCCGGCTAGCCGCAGAATCGTCGGGCCCAGCCGCACGCGGCCGGTCGGCGACGCGGCGATGACGAATTTTTCGGCCTCGAGCGCGGCCACGATCCGCTGCACGGTGGAGCGTGCCAGACTGACCCGCTGGGCGATTTGCCCCAGGCTCAGCCCGTCTCCTTCATCCTCAAGCGCGCGGAGGATCGCTGCTGCGCGCGCAATGACCTGAACCTGGCTTTGTGCCTGACCTTTATCGTTGACCCGCCGCATGCCGACCGCCTCATCGCTTCCGTCCGCTCGCCGGCCAAACTGCTCCGACTTGCTCCGACTTGCTCTTTGATACAGGATTACCGCCATGCGGTACAGAAGGTAACGCCGCGCCCGGTCGCACCGATGACCAAAGTTCTCGTTCTCGACGTTCACGCCGAAATCTACCGGGACCGGCTGAAAAGCGAATTTCCGGCATCGGCGTATGTGCTGGCGCACCGCGCCGAGGACCTGCCGCGCGATCTGTCCGGCGTCGATGTCCTGATCTCGTTTGCGATCGGGCTGCGCGATGAGTTTTATCAACGCGCCACCGGTTTGAAGTGGATTCAGTGCCTGGCGACCGGCGTGGATCACGTCCTGCGCTGTCCGTCGTTGCAGTCGACCACCCTCTTGACCAGCGGGCGAGGGGTGCACGGGGCGCCCATGCGCGAAACCGTGCTTTACCTGATGCTGGCGGTAAGCCGCGACGTGCGCCAACTGGCGGACGAGCAGAAAGCGCATATTTGGAATCGGCGTTTTTACAATTTACTGCTGGGCAAGACCGCGGTCGTGGTTGGGGTTGGCGTCGTCGGCACCGCCATCGGCCAGTTGCTCAAGGCCTTCGGCATGCAGGTTATTGGCGTCAGCCGCACACCGCGAACGATCGGCGGCTTCGACGCGATATTACCGACCGGCCAGTTGGCCGAAGCTGCCCAACGCGCGGACTTCCTGATCAACGTGCTGCCGTCCAACGCCGACAACGATGGGCTGTTCGACCGGACGCTGTTCGCGGCGATGAAGGCCAGCGCCTACTATATCAGCGCCGGCCGCGGCCAGACCGTCGACGAGGCAGCGCTGGTCACCGCCCTGCGCGAACGTTGGATCGCCGGCGCCGGGCTCGATGTTTTTCATACCGAACCGCTGCCGCCGGATTCCCCGTTCTGGGAATTGCCGAACGTGTTCATCACCCCGCATCTCGGCGGCTATACCATCGAATACGAGGCGCTGATCATGCCGCTCATCATCGACAACATGCGGGCGTTCCTCGCCGGCCGGCAAAGCGAGATGCGCAACATCGTCACGCACTGACGGCGGTGCGTTTTTACTCCGGCGCGGTACCATTGGCGGCCAAGACTTCGCCGGCAAGATAGAGCGAACCGGTGATCAGCACGCGCGGCGCTGGATGCAGATCGAGTTTGCCGGCCACCTTCAAAGCGGTCTCGACGTCATCGCCCAGCATCGCTGGAATGCCGATGCTCTGGGCGACGCCGGTCAGGTCTGCCGCCGGCAGCGCCTTGTCCTGATGGATCGGCACCGCGATGA
>JAGXAC010000132.1 GCA_019075925.1 Hyphomicrobiales bacterium
AGCGACAATTCGCAGATGTCGAATTCGGCGCGGCGAAAGGCGCGGAAGAAAATCTCCTCCGGATCGAGCGCCATGAATACCGGATCGACGCCGTCGATCTGCACCAGCCCGTCGGACAGCGGCCTGGTGCGGTCATAGTCGCGCACGGCGACCGAGAGGCTTAACTTCGCCATTGCATCCCTCTTCGAATTAGCTGGGTTATGCCAAGAGAAGCAGGCTTTTGCCAGCCGCGACCGCGCGGCTCGAAGGGCGACGGCTCCAGCGTTTTAGAAGCATCCTTCGAGGGCTGCTTCGCAACCGCCTCCGGATGACGATTACGGGCGCCCCGCAAACGGCTCCGCCGGCGCAACGTCGGTCAGGCGGAACTGCACCCGCTCCTCCCCGTTCCAGCGATCAAGCGCCAGTGAGCCTGCGGCGTGCACCTGCCGGCCGCGATTTTGCAACAGCGTAGCGCCGAGCTTCTGGCCGGCGGCGCGGAAAGCAATGGCATTCACGAAAGCGCCGTCGGCGGATTTGAACCGCGCGCGGACATGCGCTTGCCCAACCTCCTCGGCATAGACGACGGTGTGCGCCGGCAGCGCGATCACCGGCTCGGGATTGCCGGAGCCGAACGGACCGGCGCGCTCAATCATCGCGACAAGATCAGCGTTGGCAGCAGAGCCGCTGATTGCGCCGTCGATCAGCAGGCCGTTGGCGCGGCGCGCGACGGCGACGTCAGGAGCAAGCGTCGTTTCCAGGAAAGCGCGCAGCGGCGCCAAGGCGGCCTTTCGCAAGGTCACACCCGCAGCCATGGCGTGACCGCCGCCCTTTTCGATCAAGCCCTCCGCCACAGCGCGCTGCACGGCGCGGCCGATATCGACGCCGGGAATTGAACGCCCCGATCCGGTGCCGACGCCGCCCGGCTCAAGTGCGATGGCAAAAGCCGGCCGGCCGAATTTTTCCTTCAGCCGCGCCGCAACGAGGCCGACGACGCCCGGATGCCAGCCTTCGGCGGCGGTGACCACCACGGCGCCTTTGTCTTCCAGGCCGAGCGCCGCCATCGCTTCGGCTTCCGCCTGCGTCACGGTTTCGAGCTCGATCACCTGCCGCTCGCGGTTGAGCCGGTCGAGCTCGGCGGCGATCTTGGCCGCCGCATCCGGGTCATCCTCGATCAACAGCCGCACGCCGAGATCGGCACGGCCGATGCGTCCGCCGGCATTGATGCGCGGCCCGAGCAAAAAGCCGAGATGCCAAGCCTGCGGCGGACCGTTGAGCCGCGCGACATCCATGAGGCTCGTGTGCCCGACGCGCTGACGCCGCCGCAAAGCGATCAGGCCCTTGGCGACGAAGGCGCGGTTCAAGCCGATCAATGGCACTACGTCGGCGACCGTCCCCAGCGCCACATCGTCGAGGAAAGACAGAAGATCGGGTTCGGCCCGCTCGCCGGTCCAGAAGCCGCGCCGGCGCAGCTCGCGATTGGTCGCAACGACGGTCATGAAGGTCAGGCCGACGGCAGCGAGATGGCCGAGACCGGAAAGATCGTCGCGCCGGTTCGGGTTGACGATCGCCACCGCAGGCGGCAGCACTTCATCGGCCTGATGGTGGTCGACGACCACGACATCGACGCCGAGGGTGGCGGCGTGCGTCAGCGGCTCGATACTGGTGGTGCCGCAATCGACAGTGACGATAAGGGTCGCGCCGCGCGCGGCGAGCGACCGGATCGCCTCGACATTCGGGCCGTAGCCTTCGAACAGCCGGTCGGGAATGTGGATGAGCGGCTCGATGCCGGCGCGGCGCAGGAACCGCGCCAGCAGCGCCGCCGAGGTGGCGCCATCTACATCGTAGTCGCCGAAAATCGCCACCGACTCGCCGCGAACGATCGCATCGGCAAGCCGCACCGCCGCATCCGGCATGGCGGTGAGCACATTCGGATCGGGCATCGAACGCTTGATCGCCGGATCGAGGAACGCTTCAACCGCATCCACGTCGACATTTCGGCCGGAAAGGATGCGGGCGAGCAATTCCGGCAAATCGTGGCGCTGGGCGATGGCGAGCGCCCGCGCCGAGCCGCGCTCATCCAGCCGGTCGCGCCAGGCGCGCCCGGTCGCCGATTGCTCGACGCCGAGGAAAAATCCGTTACCCACGTTGAACTCGCGAGACACAACGCCCATTGAACGAGCCTACCCGATTCGGGTCAGGGCCAGCCGGATCTTGATCCGATCACGCTAAATTGGATCAGGGCCTGGATCGTTCGTTGCGGTACGATCTGTTTCGGAAAACCGGCAGCCGCTTTCCGGATCGGGTTCTAGAACTTCTCCAGCCGGCGGTGCTCGGCCCTGATCCAGCGGACCGTGCCGGAAACCGAGCGCATCACCACCGTCTGCGTTTCGATGATACCGTCGCCAAACTTGACGCCGTCCAACATGCGGCCGTCGGTGACACCGGTCGCGGCGAACAGGCAATCGCCGCGCACCATGTCCTCGATCTGGAATTTCTTGCGCGGGTCCTTGATGCCCATCTTGCCGGCACGCTCGCGGCGCTCCTCGGTGTCGAGCACCAGGCGGCATTGCATCTGGCCGCCGATGCAGCGGAGCGCCGCAGCCGACAGCACGCCCTCCGGTGCGCCGCCGATACCGAGATAAATATCGATGCCGGTCTTGTCCGGCTCGGCGGTATGGATGACGCCGGCAACGTCCCCGTCGGAAATCAGGCTGACCGATGCGCCGGCCTTGCGGACCGCCGCAATCAGATCGGCGTGGCGCGGACGATCGAGCAGCATGGCGGTGATATCCTGCGGTTTCACCCCTTTGGCCTTGGCGAGATTGGCGATGTTCTCGCCGGGCGGCGCGTCGAGATCGACCACGTCCTTCGGATAGCCCGGACCGATGGCGATCTTGTCCATGTAGACATCGGGGGCGTGCAGCAGCGTGCCGTCCTCGGCCATGGCGATGGTGGCGATGGCGCCCGGCATGTTTTTCGCGCACAACGTCGTGCCTTCCAGCGGATCAACGGCGATATCGACCTTGAAGCCGCCTTTGGCGCCAACCTTCTCGCCGATAAACAGCATCGGCGCTTCGTCGAGCTCCCCCTCGCCGATCACCACCGTACCGTCGATCGGCAGGTTATTGAGCTCGCGTCGCATGGCGTCGACCGCCGCCTGGTCGGCAGCCTTTTCTTCGCCGCGGCCGCGCAACCGCGCCGCCTTGACTGCCGCGCGCTCCGTCACCCGCACGATTTCGAGCGATAGAATACGCTCCAGCATCAGACTGTGTGGAACGGTGATCGACGCCATTGTCAATTCCCAGCTTTTAGTTCTTCTCGATCCGGATCACTTGCGGGCGACCGGAGATTACACGGTCGCGGCGCACGGCGGCGAGTGCCTTGCGCACCGCATCTTCGCTGGTCGCGTAAGTAACGAGAATAACGGGCACAGGCTCACCGGAACGCCCCGGACGGCCATTGCGTTCCGGCCAGGATTCGTGACGTTGCACGATTGACTCCAGCGATATCTGCTGTTGCGCCAGCCGGCGGGCGATCGTAGCGGCGCTGCCAGGCCGGTCGCGGGCCAAAAGCCGAATGTAGTAGCCGCCTTCGTGACGCTGCATCGGCGCTTTGCGGATCGCGGTCATCCGCGCAGCCGGACGTCCGAACGGCGGCGCGCGCACGCCACGCGCAACGTCGGCGAGATCGGCGACCACCGCCGACGCAGTTGCGGCGCCGCCGGCGCCGGGACCGACCAGAGTGATCGGCGACAATCCTTCGGCGTCGACCGTCACCGCGTTGGTCACACTCATCACCTGAGCGATAGCGGAGTCTTTACGCACCATGGTCGGATGCACGCGCAGCTCGATGCCGCCTTCGGTCCGCACCGCGACGCCGAGCAGCTTGATTCGATAGCCGAGTTCGGCCGCGGCATCGAGATCGGCAAGCGTGATCGAGGAAATCCCCTCGACGTAGATCGCCGCGGGATCGACTTTGGTGCCGAAGGCAAGACTGGCAAGGATGGAAAGCTTCTGCGCGGTGTCGTGGCCCTCGATATCGAACGTCGGATCGGCCTCGGCGTAACCCAGCCGTTGTGCCTCACGCAGGCAATCGCCGAAGGCGATGCGATCCTGTTCCATGCGCGAGAGGATGTAATTGCAGGTACCATTGAGAATGCCATAGATGCGCATGAACGAATTGCCGCTGAGCCCCTCGCGCAACGTCTTCACGATCGGGATGCCGCCTGCGACCGATGCCTCGAAATTGAGTGCGACGCCGTGACGTTCGGCAAGCGCCGCCAATGCGTTGCCGTGCGTCGCGAGCAGCGCCTTGTTCGCCGTTACGACCGGCTTGCCGGCGGCAAGTGCGGTCTCGACCGCGCGTTTGGCCGGATTGCCCGCGCCGCCGATGACCTCGACCAGCACGTCGATGCCGGGATCGGCGGCCAGCGCCACCGGATCGGCAAACCAGCGCAGCTTCCTCAGGTCGATGTCACGTTTCTTGCTGCGTGAGCGCGCGCTCGCCGCCACGATCTCGATCGAGCGGCCGCAGCGTGACGTGAGCGTGTCGCGCTGATGCTGCAGCAAATGCGCGACGGCCGTGCCCACGGTGCCGAGACCGGCAAGACCGACTTTCAACGGCTTGGCCATCGGCGTCGCAAATCCGGATGAAATTAGAGAGCGGCGACTAACGCCGCGTCGCGAGCGGTACGACGTTGTGCAGCATTTCCGGCCCGGTTTCAAGAAAGCGCCGGACGTTACGAGCAGCCTGGCGGATGCGCTGCTCATTCTCGACCACCGCAATGCGCACGCGGCCTTCGCCATGCTCGCCGAAGCCGGCGCCGGGCGATACCGCCACGCTCGCCTTCTCGACCAGCAGGGTAGCGAATTCGACACTGCCGAGCGACAGGAACGGCTCCGGGATCGGCGCCCATGCGAACATCGAGGCGCGGGGCGGTGGTATCACCCAGCCGGCGCGGGCAAACGACTCAACCAGCGCGTCGCGGCGGCGCTTATAGGTCGCGCGCATTTCGTGAATGCAATCGTCTGGGCCGTTGAGCGCAGCGGTCGCCGCCACCTGGATCGGCGTAAACGCCCCATAATCGAGATAGGATTTCACCCGCGCCAGCGCCGCAATGATACGCTCGTTGCCGACGGCAAAGCCGACGCGCCAACCCGGCATGGAGTAGGTTTTTGACATCGAGGTGAATTCCACCGTCACGTCGATGGCGCCGGGCACCTGCAGCACCGACGGCGGCGGGTTGTCGTCGAAATAGACCTCGGCATAGGCGAGATCGGAGAGCAGGAACACGCCGTGCTTTTTCGCGAACGCTACCAGTTCGCGATAGAAGTCGAGATCGGCAACGCACGCCGTCGGATTGGACGGATAACAGGTGACAATCGCGATCGGCTTCGGAATAGTGTGCTTCACAGCGCGTTCGAGCGCGCTGAAGAAGGCATCGTTTGGTTCGACCGGAACCGAGCGGATCGCACCACCCGCCATCAGAAAACCGAAGACGTGGATCGGGTAGGTAGGATTGGGAACGATGATGACGTCTCCCGGCGCGGTGATCGCCTGCGCGACGTTGGCGAAGCCTTCCTTGGAGCCGAGCGTGGTCACGATTTGCGTTTCGGGATTGAGCTTTACCCCGAACCGCCGCGCGTAATACGCGGCCTGCGCGCGGCGCAAGCCCGGAATACCCTTTGACGCCGAATAGCGGTCGGTGCGCGTCTTGCCGATCGTCTCCTTGATTTTTTCGACGACGTGCGCGGGCGCCGGCAAGTCCGGATTGCCCATGCCTAAATCGATGATATCGGCGCCACCGTTGCGCGCGACCGCTTTCGCGCGATTGACGCCCTCGAACACATAAGGCGGCAGGCGGCGGATGCGATGAAATTCTTCCATGGTGTTCCCGGACACGTCGGGCTTGACGCCCTCTACTCTTATCACGGATGCGCGTAGGCAGTCGCGGGCGGGGTTACGTCGGTTGGTGCCTGCGCGGAAACCGGCTGCACGGTGGCTGGCGGTTTCGACTGCGGGTTGCCGGTGCTTCCGGTGGTGCCCACTTCGCTGCTGAGATGATCGCGCTGGTTGATCAGATTGTCGGTCGCCTGTTTGACTTCGTCCGGCGTCAACGTGGTGTCGGCACGCGGCGCCGGCATGTCATGCACCGACGGATAGCCGAGTTCGGAACAGCCGGCCATGAGCAACGCCAGCGCCCCCGCGACCGCCAGTGGTCCAAGCGCCCGTCTGAGCACACGTCCGTAACCGTTCAAGCAGTCCCCCAAAAGTGGCCGGCAGACCTACCGGCCGACTCCCCTCCGCTCAAAATAGCTTACCGCCTCAATGGTTTACAAAAACCAACCGAAAAAGGCATAAGCCATTCAGATACAGCGCTAATATGGTCGAAACAAGGTGCGAAGCAACTCGGATCGCGCCCCTCCCGCTTGCCTTGCGGGCGCGGCCGTTGCGCGCCATGTGTGCTGCCAAGGCCGTCGTTGACCGGCTTAAGGTGAGGAAACTTTGGTGCCGCCGCCAGCGCAACAACCGGTGAAGATCGGCCCCGTCAACGTTGAGGAGTTCTCGCACAATCTGGCGCGGCTCATCGAAGAAGGCGGCCGGGCGCTCGCAGCCTATCTCAAGCCGCGCGAGGACGGCAGCGGCAACAAGGAGCTGGCTGAGGAAATCAACGAAGTCGTCAAGACACTGGGGCAGGTCGCGCAATATTGGCTGGCCGACCCCCAACGCACGCTCGAACTGCAAGCCAGCCTCGGCAAGGCCTATCTGGAATTGTGGGCGACGGCGGCCAAGCGGCTGTCCGGCGAACAGGCGGCGCCGGTGGTCGCACCCGCGGCAAACGACAAGCGCTTTGCCGATGAGGAGTGGAGCTCAAACCAGTTTTTCGATTTTCTCAAGCAGGCATATTTGCTCGGCACCCGCTGGGCCAACAAACTGGTCAGTGACGCCGAGCTAGAGCCGCACACCAAGCAAAAGGCCGAATTCTACGTACGGCAAATCGGCAACGCCCTGTCGCCGTCGAATTTCGTCCTCACCAATCCGGAATTGCTGCGCGAGACATTGGCCAGCAACGCGGAAAATCTGGTGCGCGGGATGCATATGCTGGCCGACGACGTCGAGGCTGGCGGCGGCGATTTGCGGATCCGGCAATCCGATTCATCGATGTTCGCGGTCGGACGCAACCTGGCGATCACGCCCGGCAAGGTGATCTATCAGAACGAGATCATGCAGCTTCTGCAATACGCGCCGACCACCCCGTCGGTGCTGAAAAAGCCGCTGCTGATCATTCCGCCCTGGATCAATAAATTTTACGTGCTCGACCTGACGCCGGAAAAATCCTTCATCAAGTGGTGCGTCGATCAGGGCATCACCGTGTTTTGCATCTCCTGGGTCAACCCCGATGCCCGCCTCGCACATAAGAGCTGGGAAGACTACGTCCGCGAAGGCCCGCTGACCGCGCTCGACGCCATCAAGGACGCCACCGGCGAAGACCAGGTGCATGCCATCGGCTATTGCGTCGGCGGCACCATGATGGCGGTCGCATTAGCGGCGATGGCGGTAAGGCAGGACAAGCGGATCGTCTCGGCGACGTTCTTTGCCGCGCAAGTCGATTTCACCTATGCGGGCGATCTCAAGGTCTTCGTCGATGAGCAACAGGTCGAGCTGCTGGAAGGGCGCATGGCCGAGCGCGGCTATCTCGAAGGCAAATCGATGGTCACGGTGTTCAACCTGCTGCGCTCGAACGACCTGATCTGGCCGTACATCGTCAACAATTACCTTCGGGGCAAGGCCCCCTTCCCGTTCGACCTGCTGTACTGGAATTCCGACGCGACACGGCTGCCGGCGGCGAACCATTCGTTCTATCTGCGCAATTGTTATCTCGACAATCGCCTAACCAAGGGCGAAGCGACGATCGGCAACGTGAAGATCGATCTCAAGGCGATCAAGATTCCGGTCTACAATCTCGCCACCCGCGAAGACCACATCGCGCCGGCGCGTTCGGTGTTGCTCGGCTCGACGTTCTTCGGCGGGCCGGTGAGATACGTGATGGCCGGTTCCGGCCACATTGCCGGCGTCATCAACCCGCCCAACAAGGTGAAATATCAATATTGGACCGGCCCGAAGCCGACCGACGCCGATCTCGAGACGTGGCTGTCCAAAGGGACCGAACACAAGGGCTCGTGGTGGCCGGACTGGCTCGCCTGGCTCAAGGAACAGGACTCGACCGAAGTACCCGCCCGCGTTCCCGGCGACGGCAAGCTTAAAGCCATCGAAGACGCACCGGGAAGTTACGTGAAGGTGCAGGCGTAAGGGTTCTCGGTTGCAACCGCTGTCGACAGAAGACGCAACCGAGTTCCACCTACGGAAACAGCGCCACCTGCTCAAGGCCGGTGGTTTCCGAATAACCCAGCATCACGTTCATATTCTGCACCGCTTGACCGGACGCACCTTTGGTCAGGTTGTCGAGCACGGAGCCGATAATGGCGCGGCCGGCTACGCGATCCGCCGCCACCCCGATGAACGTCATATTGGAGCCGCGCACGTGGCGGGTGGCCGGCAGCGCTCCAAACGGCAGCACGTGCACGAACGGCTCGTTCGCGTAAGACTTTAAAAGTATCGCATGAAGGTCCGGCGGCGACGCATTGAGGCCCCGTACGTAAATGGTCGACAGGATGCCGCGATTCATCGGCACCAGATGCGGGGTGAACGTAGCCGTCACCGGCCGGCCGGCGGCAAGCGAGAACTCCTGATCGAGCTCAGCCATGTGGCGGTGATGGCCGACGCCGTAAGCGTGAAAGCCTTCCGACACTTCGGCGAACTGCATGTCTTCACGCGCGCCCCTGCCCGCGCCGGTGACGCCGGATTTGGCATCGATGACGATCTCGCCGGGATCGATGGCTTTGGCCTGCAACAGTGGAATAAGCGCGAGCTCGGCGCAGCTCGTATAGCAGCCTGGATTGGCGACAAGCTGCGCTGTCGCTATCACGTTTCGGTAGATTTCGGTCAGTCCATAGACTGCTTTTTGTTGCAGCTCCGGCGCGAAGTGCTCGTGGCCGTACCAGCGTGCGTATGCGGCCGGATCGGTGAGACGGAAATCGGCGGAAAGGTCGACGATTTTCAGGGCCGGTTGCCGCGCCAGCAAGTCCTCGATGACTTTTTGTGTCGTGCCGTGCGGCAGCGCGCAAAAAGCGAGATCGAGCTTCAGCGTTGCCCAATCGACCGCGTCGAGCGCCGTCAACACCGGCAGCGGGTAAGGCGCGAATTGCGGAAACACCTCCGCCATCGGCTTGCCGGCCCGGCGATCGGCGGTGAGCAGGGCGATCCGCACATGCGGATGCGCGATGAGCAGCCGCACCAATTCCGCCCCGGTGTAGCCGGAAGCGCCAAGGATTCCGATTTTGGCTTTTCTGTCAGTCACGGACATGATGAAACCTCAGGGCTTTGAAGCACAAAGCCGGCGTCCGCGGGAGATTTTTTCGGAAATCGTGTGCCGCAGCGCCGGCGGCACGGTCGTTGCGCGTTGTTTACGCGCGAGCGCGTGCCGCGTCGTAACAGCCGCGGCGGCGACGCTTGAGGGCGGTTGTCCTCGACCAATTCATGGGCGGCCATATAGAAGCCCGATTGGTTTCCGTCAATGCGGCACCGCCAATCTATTCAGCCAACGATCTATTCGACCAAGTCCGTGGCATAGTTGACGCCGATTCGCGCCGCCGCTTGCGGCGGGCGAACGGCCTCCACCTCCGCAGATCATCCGGGACAAGTCTTGGGCAAAACAGCGAAAACGCCGAAAGCTCCCGATCTATTCGCCGATCTCGGCGAGCGGGGTA
>JAGXAC010000010.1 GCA_019075925.1 Hyphomicrobiales bacterium
AGGGCGCTTTCATCAGCGCCGATCTCGACAAAGCCAGCGAAAGCAACGAGCGCAACGCTTTCGTCATTGCTACAACCAACGGTGCGCGCATCGCGGTCGTGCAGATCGCCGGGCTGGTCGCCCGGCGCATCGTGCCGTTCGCGCGCGCGGGCGACACACTCGCAACCGGTCAACGCATCGGCATGATCCGGTTCGGGTCGCGCGTCGACGTCTATCTGCCGGTCGGCACGCGTGCCCTGGTCGCCGAAGGGCAGACTGCGATTGCCGGCGAGACAGTGATTGCCGAACTTAAATAGCCTTTAAGACGCGGCGGCCGGCGAGCAGCTGCGTGGCAGGCATGCGGCGAAAGGGATATAGTACAGAAATGGCAGCCGTGCCTCCAACCGAAGGTCAGCGCAGACAGCGGCGCTTTCGCCGCATTCCAGTGCGGACGCTTGCGCCCAACCTTGTGACCTTGCTGGCCCTATGCGCGGGTTTGACCGCCATCCGCATGGCGTTCGAGAATCGCTACGGGCTGGCACTCGCGGCGATCGTCTTCGCGGCCTTCCTGGACGGCATTGATGGCCGGTTGGCGCGGTTGCTCAAGGGAACTTCCCGTTTTGGCGCCGAACTCGACAGCTTGTCCGATTTCGTGAATTTCGGCGTGGCGCCGGGATTGATCCTTTATTTTTGGGACCTGCACGATCTGAAGTCGGCCGGCTGGATCGCGGCGATGGCTTTTGCCATTTGCGCCGGGCTTCGCCTTGCGCGCTTCAACGTCATGATCGACGATCCCGAGCGGCCGGCCTGGGCCAGCAACTTCTTCGTCGGCGTACCGGCTCCGGCCGGCGCGATCATCGTGCTGTTGCCGATCTACGCGGCGTTTCTCGGCCTGCCGCGCACGCACATCCTGACCTGGGCGACGCTGATATATACGGTCCTGGTTGCCGGCCTGATGGTATCGCGCCTGCCGGTGTTCTCGGGCAAGCGCGTCGGTACCCGCGTGCCGCCCGATCTGGTCGCGCCAGTGGTCAGTGTCCTGGTTATTTTTGTCGCACTGTTGATCGCTTACCCGTGGATCATCCTCGCGGCGGGAACGCTCGTCTATCTTGTAAGCCTGCCGTTCGGCTGGCTGTCTTATCGCGGTTATGTACGGCGCTCGCTCCGCGGCAAATCGGAACCGGTCGCCGCCGCGGCGGCGCCGTCGCCGCCGCTGACCGGAACCGGCCGTACCGTCGACAAGGAAGAACGTCCGGCGCGCCTCAATTGAGCCGCATGGCGTGTGTGATTTTAGCGGCCGGAGTAACCATGCGGCTCGGACGTCGCACATTCCTGAACTCGCTTGCGGCGTCGATGATGGCGCCGGCCGTGTTGCGCTACGCACGCGCCGATGCGCCGCAGGTTACTCTTAAGCTGCATCATTTCTTTTCGTCGGTGTCGAGTGGTCACGAAAAATTTCTGGTGCCCTGGGCGCGCCGGGTGGCGGCGCAATCGGCCGGCCGCATTCGCATCGATATTTTCCCGTCGATGCAGCTTGGCGGCGCCCCGGCGCAGCTTTTCGACCAGGGACGTGACGGATTTGCCGATATCGTGTGGGCGGTGCCGGGTTATACCCCCGGGCGCTTCGGCCGTATCGAGGCCTTCGAGCTGCCGTTCCTTCCTTCGCGCCGGGCGCTGGTCAATTCCAAGGCGCTCGAAGATTTTGCCGCGACCAACCTGCGCGATGAATTTCGCGAGGTTCATCCGATCTGCTTTTCCTGCCGCGACCGTAGCGTCATTCACACCAATCGGGTGGTCCACGCAGTGTCCGATCTGCGCGGTTTACGCTTGCACGTGCCCAACCGGCTCGCCGCCGAATCCGTGCATGCGCTTGGCGCCGATGGCGTTACGGTGCCGGTCCCGCAGGTACCGATGGCGCTGTCAGGCCACGCGATCGAAGGCTGCTTGATGCCATGGGACGCGGTGCCGGCGCTGCGGTTGAACGATCTACTCAAACAGCACACCGATTTCGCCGAGTCGGCGCTGAGCACATCGACGTTCGTCCTGGCGATGAACAAATCGGCCTACGATCGCCTCCCCGCCGATCTGAAAACCGTCATCGATAAAAATTCAGGCCTTGAGGCCGCCGGCATGGCTGGTTCGATGTGGGATGTGGAAGCAAAGACCGTTGCCGAGATGATGCGCGCGCGCGGTGATACAATTACCGTGCTGGAAGAAGACGAGGTCGCGAATTGGCGTGCGGCGACCCGATCGGTGGTGTCGCTGTGGCTCCGGCAGATGAAAGAGCGCAAGACCGATGGCGGCAAATTGCTTGCGAGTATTCATGCCCTGATCGGGAAATACGCCAGCGAACCGGAGCCGCCGAAGCAGGCGTTGCGAGAGCCGCATTTGAGCGAGCCAGCCAAGGCGCCTTTGACCCAGCCGAAAGTCGTGAGCCAACCACCGCAGTCGACGCGGCCACCGCAAGCGCCGCAGGCGACGGCTGAGGTTGCACGGCCGAAAGCCGACATGCCCGCCGCCGCCCCGAGGCCGGCCGCCAAGCGCGCCCCGCTCAAAGAGCTTGATATCCCGCTTTAAGCTGCAATGCTGCCGTTAGCGGGCGAGCCCAAGAGCGAGGTTCCCCTCGTGCCCCTGGAAACGGTCGCCGGCAAATGAAAGCTGTGCCAGCGGCTCGTCCTTATGATTGCGGATGATCAGCAGGCCATGCTCGTACGTCCATTTGCGGCTGGTGAAGTATTTGCCGGGACAGCCGCCTTCGGGCGCTATGGTGCCCTGGATGGCGCCGGGCTCGGCGCCGAATTTCATGAAGCAGGCGCCGGCGCCGACCGCCGTAAACCGCCAGCGCCCGGCAAGATCGACCGGCGGCGGCGGAGGTGGCGGCGGCGGTGCCGGGGGAGCAGCGGCGGCCTCTGCTTCAGGCGGTGGATTGGAGGCGCAGCCCCCAACCGTCGCGAACACCACCAGAATCGCCGCGGCTATTGCTGCCTGCCGGCTCCTTCGCTGCATGTTGGGCAAGACGGTCATCCGTGGGTGAACAAAGTGGGGCCTTTGCCGCCTGTGAAGTGGTCGATCTCGCACATGAACCCTCTTCCCGACAAAGCAAGGCATCTGGGTTGCCGTCGCCTTGAAAGCCCATTGTGCCGCCTTTTCCCGAAGGGGTCACGGGGGCTCTGCCGCGGCCACGCAGCGCAGTGGAGCCCGGAAATCCATAGGTAACCCTCCCTTAAGCGCCCGGGCGGTACGGTGGTGTGCGGTCCGAAGGCGCGTTAGCGCGGGTGGAGTTGCGTTATGGACATTTCAACGGGCCTCGGTCTTTTGGCCGGGGCGGTCGTCGTCGGCACTTTGATGCTGATGGGCGGCGACCTCCGGATGTTCGTCAGTGATCACGCCGTCATTATCATCTTCGGCGGATCGTTCGCCGCCACTTTGATCCGCTTCCCGCTCTCGTCGATTTTTCATGGTGCACCGCTCGGCGCCAAATTTGCTTTCACGATGCGCCGCATGACCCAGCGCGAGCTGGTCGACGAGATCGCCAGCCTTGCCGAGATTGCGCGTAAGCAGGGCCCGATCGGATTGGAGAAAGTCGAGATCGAGGATCCATTTTTGGCCAAGGGCATCCGCTTCGTCGCCGACGGTTACGACGTCGCCTTCATCCGCGACAATCTCGAACGCGACCGTGACAATTTTCTCACTCACCTCGACGAGGGCCAAAAAATCTACCGCGCGGTCGGCGACTGCGCCCCGGCGTTTGGCATGATCGGTACGCTGGTCGGCATGGTGCAGATGTTCGCCAACATGACCGATCCGTCCAAGCTCGGGCCTTTCATGGCGACCGCGTTGTTGGCGACGCTCTATGGAGCGGTGGTCGCCAACATCATTTGCCTGCCGATTGCCGACAAGCTGCATGGAAAGCTCGTCGACGAAGAGATCAACCGCACACTGATCATCGACGGCATTTTGATGATCCGAGAGTCGAAGAGTCCCGCGCTCGTGCGCGAAATGCTGATCGCGTATCTTCCGGAAAAGCATCGCGAGGCCGAAGAGCCTGAGCCGGTGCCGGCCTGACCTCGGCGCTGCATCGAGCGAACGGGACCTTAAATCATGGCACGGCGCAAGGAAGCACACGGCGGCGGCCACGGCTGGTTCGTCACCTTCGCCGATCTGATGGGGCTGTTGGTCAGTTTCTTCGTCATGCTGGTCGCCTTCTCCAATCAGGACCAGAAGAAACTTCAGATCGTTGCCGGTTCGATGCGCGACGCGTTCGGCGTACAGACCAACGTGCGTTATTCCGGCGTAATCGAAGTCGACGGCCTTCCCACCCGGCCGAAGCTCAAGAACGCGGCGCACATCGATCCCGAGGACGCCTCGGCCTCGCCTACCCCCGACGAGCAAGGCCACAAGCTTGAGCATGGCGCGCGGCACAATAACGATGAAGCTTTCGCGCTCGCAGCGGCGTCGCTGCGTCAGGCGCTTCAGGACATGCCGGAACTTACCGAGGCCTCAAAGCACATCATGCTGGAAGACACCAAAGAGGGTCTCAATATCGAGATCGTCGACCAAGAGGGCCGCTCGATGTTTCCGGAAGGCAGCAAGGAGCCCTACGAGAGGACCCGAAGCATCATCGAAAAGCTCGCGGGACCGCTCAAGGCGACGCCCTATCGGATCTCAATCACCGGCCACACGGCGGCTTCCAGAAAACCGGCCAATCCCGACTATGGACCCTGGAATCTGTCGGCGGATCGCGCCAATTCGGTCCGCCAGATCCTGGAAGAGCAGGGCTTGCCGTCTGCCAATATCTATGAGGTCGCCGGCAAGGCCGACACCGATCCGTTGTTTCCGGAAGATCCCTTTATCGCCGCCAACCGCCGCGTGACCATTACGCTCATGCGCGAAGCGCCGCCGGTTCCGCCGAACCTGCAGCCCTGAAAGTCCTGCCGGGGCTCGGCAGGACTGATCGGGAGGGATGGGCGGTCGTGGCAACGAATTGCCAGGATTGGGGTTTTGGGCTTATGCCCGGCCTCGCCATATTCGCCCCGAACCCCACCATGACTCCGCGCTCCGAACGGTGTATAGGCGCGACCCTGCCTCCTTACTCGACCCAGCATCAGGAGCAGGGCGAGAGCCCGTTTCACATTCCATGACCGACCGCGCCAACGCTCCCATCGGGAGCGACGTGCCTATCAACGGCGGTGTGCCCGCGCGGTCTTCCGCCGGCCTATGGGGCCTGGCGCTCGGCAGCATCGGCGTCGTCTATGGCGATATCGGCACCAGCCCCCTCTATGCGCTGCGTGAAGCGGTGGTGGCGGCATCGGGTCCCCAGCATGACGAACTCACGCGCGGAGCGGTGATCGGCGTGGTGTCGTTGATCCTGTGGGCGCTGATCGTCGTGGTCACGCTGAAATATGTGCTGATCCTGCTGCGCGCCGACAACAATGGCGAGGGCGGTACGCTGACGCTGATGGCGCTGGCGTCGCGCGCGGTCGGTCGGATCGGCAAAGCCGCAACGGCGGTCGCATTTCTCGGCATTATCAGCGCCGCCTTGTTTTACGGCGATGCGGTGATCACGCCGGCATTGTCGGTTTTATCAGCCGTCGAAGGCCTCGACGTCGCCATCCCGGCATTCCACGAGTTCGTTGTGCCGCTGACCGTGGTCGTGCTGGTGCTGCTGTTTGTGTTGCAGGCGCGCGGTACCGCCAAAGTGGCGGCGTTGTTCGGGCCGGTCACGACGATCTGGTTTGTCGCGATAGCGATTCCCGGTTTCGCGGCAATAGCGCATGACCCCGGTGTACTTTGGGCGCTCAATCCGGTTCATGGCATCGCGTTCCTTCTGCATCACGGCATCATCGGGTTCTATACGCTTGGCGCCGTCTTTCTCGCCGTGACCGGCGCCGAGGCGCTTTACGCAGATCTCGGCCATTTCGGCCGTGCGCCGATCCAGCTTGCCTGGCTTGGTCTGGTGCTGCCGTCGCTGGCGTTGAACTACCTGGGGCAGGGCGCTCTGGTGTATGCGCATCCGGAGACGGTCGCCAATCCGTTCTTTCTTCTCTATCCCCAGTGGGCCCGTCTTCCGATGGTCTTTCTGGCGACGGCTGCGACCGTCATCGCCAGTCAAGCAGTGATCACCGGCGCCTATTCACTCACCAGCCAGGCGATCCAGCTTGGTCTGTTGCCCCGTTTTGAAATCAAACACACGTCGGCCGAGCAGGCCGGCCAGATCTATATGCCGCGCGTCAACGTGCTGCTTCTTGTCGGCGTGCTTCTGCTGGTCGGATTATTCCGCTCGTCGAGCGCGCTCGCTTCCGCCTATGGTATTGCCGTTTCCGGTACCATGGTGGTCACCGGTATGATGGCGTTTATCGTGATTTGGCGAATGTGGCGCTGGTCCCCGGTCGCCGCAGCCGCGCTGATACTTCCGTTCATCCTCATCGACACGACGTTTCTGTCGGCCAACATGCTCAAGGTCATCGAGGGCGGCTGGGTGCCGCTGGCGCTTGGCGGAGTGGTTATGCTGGTGATGTATACGTGGCGGCGCGGCTCACGGCTTTTGTTCGACAAGACCCGCCGCCTGGAGACGCCGCTCGATGAATTGGTCAATATGCTGGAGAGAAAGCCACCGCAACGCGTGCCGGGCACCGCGGTATTCCTGACCAGCGATCCGAAAAGCGCGCCAACGGCGCTCATGCATAGTCTCAAGCATTACAAAGTGCTGCATGAGAAAAATATCATCGTTTCGGTTGAGGTCACCCACACGCCGCGCGCCGCCTATGACAAGCGCGTCCGCATCGAACCGGTCGGCGCGACTTTCCAGCGGGTTGCGCTGCGCTTTGGTTATATGGAGACGCCGAACATACCCAAGGCGCTTGGCTTGGCGCGTAAACTGGGATTGCAATTCGACATCATGTCCACGTCGTTTTTTCTCTCACGCCGCACGCTACGGCGCGCTCCGCGCTCGGGAATGCCGCGCTGGCAGGATAAGCTGTTTATCTCGCTTGCACGCTCCGCCAATGACGCGACGGACTATTTCCAGATTCCGACCGATCGGGTGGTTGAGGTGGGTACGCAGGTCAACATCTGATCTCAAGCCAACTGCCGGCGGCCCGCGGTTGCTTGACGATGCGCGGGGTCTGCTTCACCTTCCCGCCGATCCAGGCGCCGGTGGGGGAATAACCGAGCGTTACGTCCGCCTTGCGAGGGATTGAGGAGAGCACAATGGCCGACCAACCCGGAAGCGAATCCGCCGTGCGCAATCTGACGCCGCAGGAAGTGGCCGATGGTGTCAAGGATGGACGCATTGTACTGGTCGACGTGCGCGAGCCGAACGAAACCGCGGTTGAACGTTTTCCAGGCGCGGTATTGGTGCCACTTTCCGCCTTCGACCCGGCGACGATCCCGGCGCCGCCGGGAAGCGAAGTCGTATTTGCCTGCCGCTCCGGCCGCCGCTCGGTGACCGCTTCGCTCGCGGCACAGGAGCAGGGTTTTGACTATGCTGCGCATCTGGCCGGCGGAATCCTCGCCTGGAAGGCGGCCGGGCTGCCGACGGAGACGTAGCGCGATTGCGCGCGCGAGTCGCGAACCGACGACGGGCTATCGCGGGGCCGTTAGAAATTCGGCGCTGGTTGTCCGCTTTGGCACCGAAGGCCGCGATTGCCGTTGGGCTTGTGATCGCGGCGGCCGTCGTACAGGCACGGGCTCGGCCAGAGCGCGTCGTCAACTTCTACAACTGGTCGGATTACATTGATCCGACCGTGCTTGCAGCGTTCACAAAATCGACCGGTATCAACGTCCGGTACGACACCTTTGATTCCAACGATACCCTCGAAGCCAAGCTGTTCGCGGGCAAATCCGGTTATGATGTGGTGGTTCCGACGGGATTCTTCGTCGCGCAACAGATTGCCGCCGGAATTTTCCAGAAGTTCGACAAGTCGAAACTGCCAAATCTGGTGAATGTCTGGCCGGAAATCGCCGAGCGGCTTTCGGTCTACGATCCTGGCAATCAGTATAACGTCAATTATATGTGGGGCACGACCGGGATCGGTTACGACGTCAAAGCGGTGCATGATGTTCTCGGTGCGGACGCGGTCATCGATTCGTGGGCCGACATATTCGAGCCGGAGCGGATCGCGCGGTTCAAAGATTGCGGCATCCACTTCCTAGATTCCTCCGACGACATCATGCCGGCGGCGCTGCACTATCTGCATCTCGATCCGAATTCGAGCGACCCGTCCGATTTGCAAAAAGCGGCGGATTTGCTCGGCCGGATCAGGCCGTATGTACGTAAATTCCATTCGTCCGAATATCTTAATGCGTTGGCGAATGGCGAAATCTGCCTGGTTGTCGGGTTTTCAGGTGACATCAAGCAGGCGCAAAAGCGCGCCGCCGAAGGTAAGGACGGAGTCGCCGTCGGCTACGCCATCCCCAAGGAGGGCGCGCAACTGTGGTTCGACAATTTGGCGATCCCGAAGGATGCGCCCGATGTTGCCGAGGCACACGCGCTTATCAATTACCTGCTCGATCCGGAAGTCGCGGCCAAGAACACGAATTTTATTTCCTACGCCAACGGCAACCTGGCCAGCCAGAAATTCATCGACAAATCGATCCTCGACGATCGCGCCATCTATCCCGATGCTGCGACGATGGCTAAGCTTTATGTCGTCACCGCTCACGATCAGAAGACGCAGCGGCTGATCAACCGGCTATGGACGCGGATTAAAACCGGCCGATAAAACCCGCCGACCGGGAGGATAGTGTCCGAAACAGCGGGCGATTGCCCATCGGCATGGCTGCGGTCAGGCGCCGCCCCTTCTTGTCGCTGGCGCGCAGTATTTGATAACGTCAAAACATGCACGACGATGCGCGTGGTCGCGTTTCGGGTGCGAAAGCGCCTAAGTTTATCAATTGAAAATTGGGAGGATCAAAAATGGCTAATCGCATCCTGACAACGCATGTCGGTAGTTTGCCGCGCCCGGCGAAGTTTCTCGAAGCCGCGCAAAAGCGCTGGGACAATCAAAAATTCGACGAGGCCGCTTATGAGAAAGGCCTGAAGGACGGCGTCGTCGAAGTCGTCGCGAAGCAGAAGGAATCCGGCGTCGACTTGATCAACGACGGGGAACTTGGGCACACCATGGGCTGGGCGTACGATTACGGCTCCTGGTGGTCCTACATCATTCCGCGATTAGCCGGCGTTGAGGTTACCAATACCGGCCTCTGGTTTACGAAACTGTCCGCCCACACGCAGACACCGATGGCGCCCAAAGATTTTATCGTCGGCGATTGGGGCGAGCGCCGCGATATGGCCAAGTTCCAGGAGGCGTATCTCGATCCGCAGTCGGGCTGCGGCCTGCCCGAGCAGTTCATGACCAACCACAGTCCGGTGGTCAACGGGCCGATCAAGTACAAGGGCCAGGCTTTGATCAAACGTGACATCGAGAACCTCAAGGCCGCGTTGAAGGTGGCCGGCGTCGGCACCGAGGGCGCCTGGATGAACTCGATCGCGCCGGCAAGCTGCGCACGCATGCCCAATGAATATTACAAGAGTGAGGAAGAACTGTTGTACGCCTGCGCCGATGCGTGCCGCGAGGAGTACAAAGCGATCGTCGATGCCGGCTTCATCGTGCAACTCGACGATCCGGCGATCGGCGAGAACTGGGATCAGCAGAAAAACGAGCCGAGCGTCGAGGGTTATCGCCGCTACACCAAAATGCAGATCGATGCGATCAACCACGCGATCAAGGGTCTACCGTCGAACAAGATCCGCTTTCATCTGTGCTGGGGAAGCTGGCACGGCCCGCACACCACCGATATTCCCATGAAGCACCTGGTCGACCTGATGCTGGCCGTCAATTGCGACTACTATTCATTCGAGGCTGCCAACGCCCGCCACGAACACGAGTGGAAAATTTGGAAGGACATCAAGCTGCCGGCGGGCAAGAAGATTCTGCCCGGCGTCGTCACCCATTCGACCAACCTGATCGAGCATCCCGAAATCGTTGCCGACCGGATCATCCGCTTTGCCGAAGCGGTCGGCGCGGAGAACGTGATCGCGTCAACCGATTGCGGGCTAGGCGGGCGTGTGCACCCGCAGATCGCATGGGCGAAGCTCAAGGCGCTTTCGGAAGGCGCCGCGCTCGCCAGTAAGCAATTGTTCAAGGGGCGCGCGGCCGCTTAACGAGCGCGCTGCCGCCACATCTGGCGGCGTTATCAATGGGAAAGCGCCGGCGGCTCGCCGCCGGCGCTTTTTCATTTCCCGATCAAAGAATCGGAAGCACCGGATTCACAATTCCGAACACAATGCCGAGAAGAAGGACGGCGCCGGCAAATAATGCCACGAACTCGGCAATCGGTATCATAAGCGCCTCCGCCTCCTGGGCTCGCTCGCGCTCGGAAAGTTCCTGAAGGTTTACTTTCATCGCAAACACAAACGCTGGGAAACGGGCCGGGTTCCACATGCCGGCGGTGGAACAAGCAATCGGCTCCTTGGTTGAAGTGCGTTCGAAACCGCAATGGGAGCCTCGAAAATGACCGTACTGAGCAAAGCCCTCCTCGCCGCCGCAGCTGCGGCGGGGATGCTGGCCTCCTTAACCCTCAATGCGTCGGCGGAAATCGTCTGCTCCGGCGGCGCTTGCTGGCATACCCACGCTCGCTATGACTATCCGCCGAGCGCCGGAGTTGTGATCCATCCGGACAGCTGGCACTGGGGCGCTGGCGAACACTATTCCTGGCGCGAGCATGAAGGCCGCGGCTACTGGCGCGGCAACCGCTGGATGGAATGGTAAATAGAGGTTGAGAAACGTAAATTGGCCGCCCGGTGGGCGGCCTTTTTTATTGTCTGGTAACGGCCCCGCGATGGCCCAACTTTCGGGGCTCGCTAAAATTCTATCGAAATCGGAAAAAGATCAGCCACGTCCGGCAGCTAACATCCGCGGCATTCGCTGGGGAATCGGAAAGATTCGCATCCTTTTCCGAGCTGCCGAGATACACGCGTGGAACAAGCGGTCAACTCACCGGGCTCCAATGCCTTCGTCATGCCCGATGGCGTCGGCGATTGGTCCGGTCGGCGATTCGGTGCGGAAGGGTTGAGCGGCGGGAAGCGCGGCGTCGTCGCGGCGGGCGTGCAGGTGGAGATCCTCCAAGATCAGTTTCCAGCGGCTTTCGACGGGCCCTGGAACGATCTGCTGTCTCGCGCCGAGGTGCCGAACGTGTTCATGCACCCATGCGTTCTGCGCGCGGCTGCGCCCGCGCGACGCCTGACGGCCTTGCTTGCCTGGGAAGCGGTGCCAGGCGGAAAACGGCTCGTCGGGTTATGGGCTTTCGCGATCGGCAAACCGCATCTGTCGGTGCTTCCGATCAGCGCCCTATGCGCGCCGGCGACCGAACATGCTTACCTGTCGGCACCGGTGATCGATCGCGACCATCTCGATCCCACCTTGCACGCGATGCTCGATGCCATTGCCGAGGCGCCGGGTCTGCCGAAATTCGTGGCGCTCGAAAGTATGAGCGGCGAAGGGCAGACCTACGAGGCCTTGATCCGTGTTCTGCACCAGCGTCAAAGCCTGTTTTCCCGGTTTGATGCCAAGAAGCGCCCGATGCTTGTCCCTGGCAGCGAACCGGAAAGTTATTTGGAAAAGGCGCTGTCCGGCTCCAGCCGCAAGAAATTGCGCCAACATCGACGTCGGCTCGGCGAGAAAGGTCGGCTGGAAACCGCTGTCATCAGGACGACGGCCGACGTGCCGCGCGCCTTCGAGGCTTTTTTGAAGCTGGAAGCAGGCGGTTGGAAAGGTCGTCGCGGCACCGCGATCGTGTGTCGCCCGGAGGATGCCGCCTTCGCCCGTAGCCTCGTAGCAACCCTCGCGCATACCGGCGACGCATCGATTCACGTACTTCAACTCGATGGGCGGCCGGTCGCCATGCAGGTTGTGCTGCGGGCCGGATCTGCCGCCTATACCTGGAAAACCGCTTACGACGAGGCGCTCGGCATTTTCTCGCCCGGTATGCTGCTGTTCGAAGACTACAGCAAAGCGTTTCTTGCCGATCCGGGCATCACATTCATCGATTCCTGTGCCTGCGATGAAGCCAGTTTCATGGCGGCGTGGCGGGAACGCAAACTCGTGATCGATCTCTGGTTCGACGCGCGCGGTGGCGCGTCCGCGAAATTCGCGGCGGTCGCACGCGTTCAGAAGGCCTATTTGCCGCTGCGTGAAACCGCCAAACGAATTTATCTGAGCGTGGCCGCAATCCAGGCGCGGGTGCGGGCGCCCGCGGCATCCTGGCCGAGCATGCCCAAGCGTAGCGACAAGTCGGCACCGCCAAACGACACCCTGGCGCGAGCGTGCAAGACATGAGTGCCCGGCGAACGGACATTGCGATTATCGGCGGTGGGCTAGCCGGCTCGCTGGCCGCAGCCATGCTCGGACGCGCGGGCTCGGATTGTGTGCTGATTGATCCGCACGAAACCTATCCTGACGATTTTCGGTGCGAGAAACTCGATGGTCCACAGCAGGCCCTTCTGCAAAAGACCGGATTGGCCGACGCGGTCGCGCGGGCGGCTACTCCCGATCGGACCTGCTGGGTTGCCCGCCTCGGGCGCGTGGTGGAGAAACGGCCGGGCGACCAGCTCGGCATTTTCTACGGCCCGCTGGTCAACACGATCCGCGGCGAAATTCCGCGCCACGTGCCGTTCATTCGCGCCAAAGCCCAGACGATCACCACCGGCGTGGAGCGCCAGACGGTAGCACTTGCCGGCGGCGGCGAAATCGACGCTCGCCTGGTCGTGTTGGCCAACGGCCTGAGCGTCTCGTTGCGCGACTCGCTTGCTCTGACGCGCGAAGTCGTCAGCCCCTGCCATTCCGTGACGGTCGGCTTCACCATCAAGCCGCACGGGCAACGGGCGTTCGACTTTCCGGCGCTGACCTATTACGCCGAACGGCCGTCCGATCGAGCCGCGCTCGTCACGTTCTTCCCGATCGGCGCGGGCATGCGCGCCAATCTGTTTGTGTACCGCGAGTTTGACGATCCTTTGCTGCGCCGGTTTCGGAAACAGCCGCAATCCGCGTTGTTCGAGCTGATGCCAAATCTGCGCCCGATCATCGGCGACTTCGCGGTAGAGGATAAGGTTCAGATTCGGCCGATCGATCTCTACGTGACGCATGGCCACCGGCAGGCCGGCGTGGTGCTGGTTGGCGATGCGTTCGCGACGTCGTGCCCGGCAGCGGGCACCGGCGTGCGCAAGGTGCTGACCGATGTCGAGCGGTTGTGCAAGGAGCATATTCCGCGCTGGCTCGCCACGCCGGGGATGGGCGAGGCGAAGATCGCGGCCTTTTACGACGATCCGGTCAAGCAGGCCTGCGACGCCTTTTCCGCCGACAAGGCATTTCGGCTCAAGGCAACGAGCCTAGACGCTACACTCGGCGGTACGCTGCGTCGCCGCACCAAATTCGTTCTGCAGGCCGCGCGGGGCCTACTGCGCCGGCCGCGGACGGCCGATGAGTCTCAGCCGGCTGCGCGCCTGCCGGTCGAAGCATCGGCCTAGGCCGGGGCGCGCTTATCCCGGAACCACCGGGGGATGATATGGCAACGTGAACGCCAGCGCCCAGAGCAGGAAAAGCACCAGCGGCAAGTGCACAAGCAGTTGCAGGAAAGAAAGTCGCTGCTTCTACGGCAGTGCCAAAAATGCTACCCGAACGCGCCGCCGACGCGGGCCACGCCGAGTTAATTGTCCTGTCGGCTTTTTGTGCGTTTCGAGTTATGCGGCCGCGGCGACTTCACCCGATGCGGCGGCGGATCGTCGCCGAAAACAGAATGGCTGTAGTAAGTGCCGGTCCAGCACCCGCATCCGCCGCATCCGCACCCGCACCCCCCGGCAAACGCCAGCTGGGTGCGTCTGCGCGCCATTGTCGTATTCTCCCGGTCATTGACGTAAAAGGTAGCGAGGCTGACGTCCGAGATTTCTTCCTCGGCGATACGTGTTTCGCGAATCGTATTGGCGCCGTTGGCCGGCGACACCGCCGATTGATGAGTCGCGGCCGCCGAAACGCCACCGGCCAGCGATAACGACAGCCCAGCGGCTCCCAAGAGGGGAATGGTCTTTCGCCGCCTTTTCCGCTTCGAAGTTTGCTTTGTCTGCGACATTGAGTAAATCCTTCGGCACAAGCCGCCACACTATAACATTGTAGCGCTGAATATCGTTGATGGGATCACAGCTGCGCGATCCGAAGCGGTGCAACTTGGCACGACAGGACGCCGAATATGAACGCTGCTCATGGCCGATTCGTGTGGTACGAACTCAGCACGACCGACACACAATCGGCCAAAGCGTTTTACGCCAGGGTTGTGGGCTGGGGGACGCGGGATGCGGTGACGCCGGGTCCGGCATATGCATTTTTTACCGCCGGCCAAGTACCCGTTTGCGGGCTTACCGGACTGTCCGATGAAGCGACCAAAGGCGGCGAAACTTCGCGCTGGATCGGCTATGTCGCCGTTGACGATGTCGATGCGGCAGCGAGGCGGGTCGAAAGTCTCGGCGGTATAGTTCGTGTTCCGCCGACCGACGTTCCCGGAATCAGCCGGTTCTCGATCATCGCTGACCCCGAAATGGCGACGCTCGCGCTGGTCAGGGGAGTTCAGTCCGCCCAAATGGAACGCGATGCTTCGCGTGCACACGGACGCATAGGCTGGCGCGAACTCCTCGCCGCCGACTGTGAGACCTCATTCGCTTTTTATCGCGAGCTTTTTGGATGGCGAAAGGGCATTGCCGAGGCCGGCCCGCTCGGCACGTATCAGCTTTTCTCTGCAGCGGAAGAAACCGCCGGCGGGATCGCCACCAGGCAAGCCGCGCTGCCGATGTCTTTGTGGCTGTATTATTTCAATGTCGGCGACATCGACGCGGCGGCGGCGCGCGTCAAGGAAGGCGGCGGTGCGGTACTCAATGGACCGAACGAGGTGCCCGACGGCAGTTGGATTATCCAATGCACGGATCCGCAAAACGCCATGTTTGCGCTTGCCGGTCGGCGAAGCTACGGCGCGGTTGGGTTCATGGAACGGGTTATGCCATGACCGAGCGCGAATTGACCGACGGGCCCTTCAACATGAAATTCAATGCCGGTCATTCTCGCAAACAGATCGATATTGACCGGACCAATGGCGCATCCCCCAAGCCGCAGATCGGTCGCCATGAGATAGAGCGTTTGGGTCAGCACGCCGGCGTCTTTCAAGATCAACGAGTAGGCGAGTGCGCTATATTTCCACGACATTCGGCCGAATCGCGCGGCGATGGTGATGAGAATCTGCGGCGGCATTTTCGCGCCCATGGCGTATTGGCCCGCAAGCAACGTCGACTGCAGATCTTGCGCCCGGACGTCAATGGGTGTCAGCGCATGCGTATCGGCATCGTAGTGATAAAACCCGCGCGCAAGTCCTTGGCAGATTCCGACCGACAGGTAGATTTCCAGTTCGTAATTGCCGCCGGCTGACGGGTAGGGTCGCGTCGTGTGAACGTCCTCGCCGGCAGCCTCACGGTGATGCGCCGGGATTTTTTCGAGGATGCGTGCCGCTCCCTCAAGAAGCCGTGCAAGTTCTGCGAGCGTGATCGGCCGCTGCGTGTCGAAATCGCGGGTAGAGTGACGTCGGCGAAGCAGCCTTGCCGCCGGAGATTGTGTTGTTGCGGCAGCGCCGCGAAGTTTGCGCAACCCGATTTGTTTCCCGGGCCAGCGCGGCCGTATGGCCGGTAGCGGGCGCACGGTATCGGCATAGGGATAGACGCCACCAAGCGGATTGGCGTGCCGTCCTTCGGTACTGCGCGTATGGAAAAGAAGGTCGTGAAAATCCCAAAGCACCAGGCTTTCGTCGCCTTCGTGTCGGCGCAGCACGTCCTTGCCGGCTGCAACGCGGAGCAGAATTTTGCTGTCGACGAGCAGGGCGAGGAACTCGATCCCGGGAAATCGCTCCTGCCGGCGAAGCCTTTTGATCGGCTGCGGCATGGACATGGAGACCACCAGGGCGGCGAATTGCGGATCGCATAGCCTAAACAGGGCGCCGGCCAGCGGCGATTCCAGCACTAGGTCGCTGCCGCGGCGGCGCAGATACGAAAAGCGCGACAGGACGAGGTTGTCGGTGTCGAGAAGCCGGGGCGTTTGCGGCCAATAATCCGCGCGCTGCGGTTCGATAACCACGAGGTCGCCGCCGTCCGGCTTGTCGCGAAGGCAATATTCGACGAGGCCGTGACCGGCCAATCGCCGGACAAGGAGATTGGCACCCTGGTCGGTCTTTCGGCCGCCGGAGGCGAGGGAAGCCAAGGATACGCCTTTGCGCAACGTCTGCGCGTGGTTTGCCGACTCGGCGCCGAACTCGCCCAGGGCGACGGCGACGCCGTCGAATGCCGCGCTAACGTTGCCGGACGCGTCCACATTGAGCGAGACGTGATCGCAAAGCCGGACACAAACGCCTGGCTGCGTCCGCCCGCTTTTGCCGGTTCCGGGAGCGCGCATGTGGCGTTGCTCTCAGGTATGCGGATGAATCGGGTTCAACTCATGTTCCGCAAGCCGCTGGTCTCGCCAACTGAGCTTGACGGGAACGTCGTAGAGCCGGCCTGGCGCAAACCGCCGATAAAAATGGCGCAGCCCGGGAACGATCACGCGGACCACCGGCACGCCGATATCCGCGCGGGTTTGGTCAAGAACAAGAAAATCGAGGCCATTTTGTCGGCAAAGATTCACACAGGCGAGTGCCTGTTCACGGGTGGTCAGGCGGCCGAAGTCTGAGTTCGCGCCAACGTCCGACTCGCCGTGCGGCATAAGGTACCGATGATCGTGAAGGCGCAATGGCGTGGTGCCGTCAAGACTCGCATTATCTCCGCGCGCGCAACCCATGCGACCGATCGACAGGAATTGGCTCAGTTCAGTCATTGCGCGCAGCAATGCAATGCGAGGATCGAAATGCGCGCCGGAGCCGAACTCGACGTTTTCCCGCCCATCGGCGACCCAGTGGGTTATTGCGACAAACGTCGGCACGTTAAGATCGCTGGTGACATCGAGCACCCAAAGCTGGCGTCCGGTCGAGGCAAGTTGACTGCGCAAGTCGCGGACATAGGGATCATCGAATGAGTCGAGCTTCACCTGTGGCCGCTGCAAGCGATTGTACCACCAGATCGCGTAGGCATCCCGTTCGACCAGTTCAAGAAATCCTTGAATGATCGCTTCCGCGAGCGTGTTGCCGGCCGCACAACCGTTGGAATCCGCGAGATAAGCCCCGGGTCCATTATAGAAAAAATACAATATCGTGGTTGGCAGATAGACGTTGCGCTGGTCGCGCAGCGACCAAGCCGGCGACCATTCGATTTTCGCGGACGGGTCGAACCTCGGCGGAATCTGCGGGCGACCCGGCTGCGGCTGCTGGACTTCGACTTGCCGGTATTGCGTGTCGCTGAACAAAAGGACGTCGTTCGGAGCGATTGCCTCGCCGGCGGAAAAATCGGCGAAACGCCGCCGCATCCTGATGTCGTCGGCTTGAAAAATCCCGGAATACCGTTCAATCGCTTCCATTAATGCGCTGGCTTCGCCTTGCTCGGCGGTGCTGCCTTTGCCGAAACTGCCGCCGCCAAGCCCGGCCCGCAGTTGATCGACCGTCTCCGCCGGAGCGGAAAAATTATGGATAGCAAGGTAATTGGTGTTCAGCGGCAAATCGGTGTTGATGCGTTCGAGCCGTGAAATGACGCCGGTAAGCGGACTCACATGCTTGCGGAAGCGCTCGACGGTGGATCGCGAAGTGACGGTCCGATAACCGCCGCTGGTCATGACCAGCTGTTCACCGGGGCCAAGCTCGATCGGATGCGCCGGGCGTCCGAGACCGCGCAGCTTCTTGCTTCCGCAAGCGGGACATTGCGGGCGCTTGGCTACGTAATGCTTGGCGATTGTCGAACCGAGCAGATCGACACTGACGATGTGATCGTTCAAATCGGTGCGAAAACCGGTGGCCACCGCCTTGGCGATCTCGACAGCCGCAAGCTGTATGCCGATCTGGCCGACGGCTTCATGGGCGAGCGGAGAGGTCGCCACACGGTGCGCCGGCCCACGGTCGAGAAAGGCCTTAACTTCACGGTTTCGCTGCATTCTCTCGGCAAGGCACGCCCAGCAAGGACCTTCGCCCGGCCGGAACAGCGGCCCGACAAGCGGGAAATTGCCGTTGGTCTGGACGAGCAGCCAGGGCGTCTGGTCGGACAAATGTCGGCGGTTCGCGTCGATCAGGCGGGCGTCGAGATAATCGGTTACCGAGATAACTGTCAGGCGAGGCGAGCGCTTCACAATTCTCGCGCCGAAATTGGTTATGGCGGCGGCAAGTTTGGTTTCGCTGCGACCATCGAGTGATTTAATCCCGATCGGCCAGTCGCGGAAATTTTTTGCCGCGGTTTCGAGCGGCAGACCCAGACTCATCCAGTAGCCGGCGACCGGGCCGGCGAAAGGTGATTCGGTGACGACGAAGCCGCGTTCAATGAGCCGATTCAGAGCTTCCACGATTTTGTCGGACGGAAATGTCCGGCTCAATTCGCGTAGGAGCGTCCCGAAACTCTTTTTCCCTCGGCTGATTTCATTGGCGAGCGCGCAATACAACCCGCCGTGCAGGAAAAATTTGCGGTCTTCAGAGTAAAGGCAAACGACGTCGGACGGCAGCAGATAAATCGAGAAGTTCGGAGCGAAGCGGGGCACATCCTTGCTGTCGTGCCCTACGAGTTTCGGTTTGCGGTCGGCTTTCATGTCTTGGGTGTACGCAAACAGCGCTGGTGCGGACTTCGGCTAAGCTTCGCGTCAGACACGATCGATGTCGCGGCAAGATATGGCCGGGCAGTATCTAGGCCCGGCCATAGCAGGAAACATCTGTCTGCGCGACCTGGCAAATACCCAGGCTAGCAATAACGGCAAGCGCCCCAAGACAGGCAGCAACCGCCATAGCCCCACCATCCGCCACACCCGCAACCACCGCAACCGCAGCCTCGGCACCCGGCACAGCCTCGCCATCCGCCGCAGCCCCGTCCACAACCCCTTCCGCAGCCTCCACATCCGCCGCAACGTCCGCAGCCTCGCGCGAGCTGGACACCCCGGGAGCCTTGCAGGCTCTCTTTGTCGAATACATAGAAGGTCGCCAGGCTGACGTCGGACATCTCCTCTTCGCCGAGCGTGATTTCATGATTCGGCGCGACCTTTTGCGCGGGAAGGTCCGCAGCTCCCTGGCCGATATTTGCCGCTGCGCTGCCGACCATCGATAGTGACAAACCCGCCGCCCCAAGCACCGGTACAGCTTTACCCTGCTTTCGTTTCGGAGATTTCTTCACTCCCGGCATGGCTCGCTCCTCTCGCATTTTGCGCCCCACAACCGATCGACCGGTAGGACGAGGCGCGATAATGGCGGTAATGATAGTCAAAAAGATGGCGCCGCAGCACCAACTCGGGCGGCGCAGTTCAGTTCATTTCGTTTCGTTCAACTTTACCTCGAAACGGCGCCATCCCGCGGGCCTCCGCGCACCGTCATGGAAGAACGGCCGAGGCGGCGGGGCGGCTCAACGCCACCGGCGATGCAACCAAAGCCACTGTTCGGGGTGCTCGCGGACCCACCCCTCGATCACGGCGGTAACCGCCTGCATAGTGTGGGCAATGTCGATGCGACCCTCGTTATCGCGTGCCGGGTCGATCGGTTCGGTAATTTCGCCGCGAAACGAATTGCCGTCGGCAAGGCGAACCACGCGCAGGCCGTGGATTGGGCACCCGGTCTGCCGCGCCAGAAGCGCGATCAGTGGATTGGCCAGGCACCGCCGGCCAAAGAAAGTCACCTCGACGCCCCTAGTGAAGTGTTGGTCGGCAAGCATGCCGACATGGAAGCCCGCTTCCACGAGCCGCGCCAACTGGACAGGCGCCGATAGCCCGGTGGCAATCAGATCGCCCATCAGCGGTGTGCGTAGCTTGACGATCAGGTCGTTGACCGGCGGGATGTTCGGCCGCCGGTACAGCACGGCGCTTCTGGCGCCGAGCAAATGCCCCATCACGGCCGGCAGCTCCCAGTTGGCAAGATGGGCAGAGAAGCACAGCAGGGGACGCCCGCTTGCGATCAGTTGCCGATACCGCTCGGCGACGTGCGGTGCGTAGGTGATATCGTCAGGCGAGGGCGGCCCGAGCCCAGCGACGGAAAATTCGTCGAGGTGGGCGAACTCAACGCCGATCCGGCCAAGATTGTCCCAAACACCGCCAAGTATTTGTTCGATCTCGGCGTCGGATTTTTCCGGGAATGCCGCACGCAGATTGGCGCTGCCAAGCCGGTGTTCCGGCCGCAGCGGTCCGACGCGCCGCATCAGCGCGCCGGCAAAGTTGGCCGTGCGCCGCCGATCCATGCGCTTGGCCAGGCCCAACGCGCCGCCGGCAATCGCGCCGACTATGGCGTCAAGAAGCTTGATACGCGGCTTCGTCATCGCGCCGCACTGTCAGAAGGTGACGATGATTTTGCCAAACACCTTCCGGCTTTCGAGCCGGGTAAGTCCGCGCTCGAAATCCGCGAGCGCGACTTCGGTGTCGACTACCGGTGCCAATCCATTCGCCATCTTAGCGAGACTTTCGCGGACATTGCGCATGGAGGCGCCGAATGAGCCGAAGATGCGATATTGCTGAAGGTACAGCTGGAACAAATTCAGGGTTGTCGATTGACCTGAGGTCGAGCCGCAGGTGACGAGCCTCCCGCCGCGCTTGAGGCAGAGCAGCGAACCGTTGAACGTATCCGGTCCGACGTGCTCAAAGGCGACATCGACGCCTTTCTTATTCGTAAGCTTGCGCACCATCCCTTCGAACCTTTCGGTCCGATAGTTGATGACGTGATCGGCTCCGATCGCTTTCGCCTTGGCGGCCTTTTCGTCGTCACCGACGGTGGTGATGACGGTGCAGCCAATCGCCTTGGCCATCTTGATGGCGGCCGTGCCGATGCCGGAACCGCCGGCCTGGACCAGGATAGTTTCGCCCGGCTCAAGTTTGGCGTTGTCGAACAGCATGTGCTGTACGGTGGCAAATGCTATCGGGGCGCAGGCCGCATCGCGGAAACTCACACCCGCTGGAACCGGGACGATCAACCGCGCCGGCATGTTGACGAGGTCGCGGGCGAAGCCGTCGACATGGAAACCCATGATGCCGGCGACGTTCTCACAAAGGTTATCGCGGCCTTCGCGGCACGCCTTGCAGGTTCCGCAGGTCAGGCCGCCATAGGCGACCACCGGGTCGCCTACTTTGAAGCCGGCTGTATCGACACCCAGCGCGCGGATTTCGCCGGCGGCTTCTGCGCCGACGATCAGCGGCAGCTTTCGTTTGGCGAAGGCCATGCCGCGCCAGCCCCAAACGTCAATGTGGTTAAGCCCGATTGCCTTAATGGCAACCTGCACCTCGCCGGCGGAAGGCGGCGGGGGCGCGTCGACGTCGCGCAGTTCGATCTTGCGGTCGCCGACGAGCGTAAGTGCGCGCATGGTATGTGCCGAAGCCGGCTTTGGCTGATCCGGCGGCGTCACGCCGGCTCCAGGGCCATGACCAGGCAGACGTTTTGGCCGCCGAAGCCGAAGGAATTGGACATCGCCCGGTGCATTTTTGCGTCGCGCGCAACATTCGGCACGACGTCGAGCGGGATCCCCGGATCGGGAATCGCGTGGTTGATGGTGGGTGGCACGCGCTGGTGTTGCAGCGTGAGCAAGGTGAAGGCGGCCTCCACCGCGCCCGCCGCGGTCAGCGTGTGGCCGATCATCGACTTGTTGGAGGAGATCGGAATGCCGCGAATGGTTTCGCCGAATACCGTGGAGACGCCGAGATGCTCCATCTTGTCGTTTTCGGGCGTCGACGTGCCATGGGCGTTGATGTAGTCGACGTCTTGCGGCCCGACACCGGCATCGGCGAGCGCTTTGCGGATGGTAGCGACGATCGGCTTGCCGTCCGGGCTTGATCGGGTTCGGTGAAATGAATCCGATTTCTCACCGTAACCCTCGATAATGCCGATAACCCGCGCGCCGCGCGCACGCGCGTGATCGAGGTCTTCCAGCACGAGTGCGGCGGCGCCCTCGGCCAGCACGAAGCCATCCCGATTCTTGGAAAACGGCTTCGAGGCGCGCTCGGGCGGATCGTTTTGAGTTGAGAGCGCGGAAAGCAGGGAGAAACGTACCAGCGACTCCGGAGTCAGTGAAGCGTCGGCACCGATCGCCAGAGCTGCTTGGCAATCGCCGCGCCGGATCGCTTCCATGCCAAGCTGGATGGCGCTGGCGCCGGACGCGCACGCGGTGTTCAGCGAAACCGGCGATCCTTCGGTGCCAAAATACTCGGCGAGATGTTCGCCGATAATGCCGAATTTGAAAGCACCGCGGTCAGCGGCGTAATCGCGGGCGACGCGCAGCAGATCGGGGTAGGTCGTGTCAGCATTGGCGGCTGCCATCTCGGCCATCGCCATGCGGTCGGTCCATTCGATCTCGAGCGGCGGCGGTGCGAGATAAAGCGGCCCCGGAAACCGGCCCTTCGCGCCGATGCCGGATTCGGCAATCGCCTCTTCGCCGGCAAGCAGCGCGACGCGCTCGGAAAGTTCGGCCGGCGACATGTTCTCGCGGTAGGCGTCATTGACCGTCCCGGCGATCGTCGTGCGGAGCCCCGCGGTGGGGAAACGTGAAATGCGTTTGATGCCGGAAACGCCTCCGACCAGCTTCTGCCAATTATCCGACTTGCCGATGCCAAGTGAGGTGACGACGCCGATGCCGGTGACCGCAATAATGGGACGGCCGAGCTTGTCACGTGTGGTGGCAGCCATGACGTTCTCCCTCAAACAGCGCGCTCGACCAGCGCCAGGCCTTCGCCTCGCCAATTGCCCACACTGGTGACGACAATTTGGGAGATTTCGGCCGCAGTTGCCCCGGTATCTCCGGTTCCCGCCGGCGCGAACAGTTTGCCATGTTCGAGCACAGTGCAGGCGATCCCCAGATTGGCCATGAATTGGGCCTCCATGCCATGCCCGATATAGGTTCCAGTGTTACGCACGGGAAGGCCGATTTCCCTGAGCACCGATTGCTCGGCCGCGGTGGCGGGCTGCAAGCCGGTGGCGCCGGAGATCACGCCTGCCCGCGTGCGGTCGATGCGCTCGGCGATGCAGTCCCATTCGCGGTGCAGCGTCGCCTCGATCTCGCCGGGTTGACGTTTGTTGCGGTCGGAAATCACAGCCGAAAGCCGGGCGCGCGGCCGCGCGCCGCGCGCTTGCGCATGCTCGCGGCTTTCAAGCACCAGGAACGCGCCCATGCTGCCGGGTGCGAATCCCCCGGGCGCGCCACGATCCCATACCGGCGCGAAGTTATCCTTGAGTGCGGCGCCGGATTCTTCAAACACCAGCAGTACGTCCCAGCGTGTACCGTTATACGCCCCGCCGACCAGGGTGAGTTCGCTCTGTCCCGCCGCGATCCGTGCTTGCGCGATGCGCACGGCGTCGACGCCGGCCGCCTCCTCGCCGAGAAAGGTGCGCGACGATCCGACGACGCCGTGGACAATTGAAATGTTGCCGGCCAGCAGGTTCGGCAGTTGAGCGAGAAACAGTGTCGGGCGCAGATCGCTCATCAGCCGTTCGTTCAGGAACGAGCCGCGTTCGGTCACCTTGCGCACACCGGTAAGGATTCCGGTATCGGCCGAAATATCGCGTTCGCCGCCGGCGGCGGCGACAATCATGTCGGTGCCGTCGAGTAGGTCCGGCTTGCCGGCGATGCCGGCGTCATTAAGGGCCAAACCAGCGGCGTAGACGCCGATCCGTTGCCACAGCTCCATCTGCCGCTGGTCGCTCTTTTTCGGGATCTGACGGTCGAAATCGACCGGCGACAGCGGATGCACGATGTAGGGCGCGAAAGTTTTGGCGTCGTAGGTCGGCGCTTTGCCGTCCTGCAAACGTGCCCAGTTGGCGTCGGGCCCTTCGCCCAGGCAAGTCAGCAGACCGACGCCGGTGATCCACACCTCGCGGCGTCCGCTCACTTGCAAAGCTCCTTGACCGAAACGTCGAGGTCGGCAGCGCGCCGCATGATGGCGTCGCGGAATTCGGAATTGGGAAACGGCATCAGGCGATAAAGCACCTGCGTCTCACAAATGACTTTTCCTTGCCGGCGGCCCTGGCACTCGGCGACCGTGAAACCGGAGCCTTCGTGCACGATGTTGCCCTCGATCTCGATCTCGTCGCCGGGGACTACTGCGGTACGGAATTTCGCATCCTTGACCGCGGCAAGAAACGGCATGACCTCAAAACGCATGCGCGCCATCACCAGCCAGCCGGCCGTTTGCGCCATGCTTTCGATTTGCAGTACGCCGGGCAGCAGCGGGTAGCCGGGAAAATGTCCCTCGAAGACGGTGCTACGCTCCGGCACATGGCAGACCGACCGGACCGAGCGCGCCTCCACGTCGAGCGCGACAATGCGGTCGATCATCTGAAAATATTCGAGATGCATCAGTGGCGCCTCAGGCGCCTTTCGCCGCGATCAATTTGTCGATCTGGTCGGCCAGATTGCTCAGCACAAAGTACTGGTCGGTCGTCGCCTTGCCGTCATTGACTTCCTGCGTCCATTGCTCAAGCGGCAGCTTGATGCCGAACGTCTTGTCGATCGCGAAAGCGATATCAAGGAAATCGAGACTGTCGATTTCGAGGTCGTTGATGGCGTGGCTTTCCGGCTTGATGTTCTCGCGCGGAATATCGCAGGTTTCCGCAATGATATCAGCGACTTTATCGAACGTTGCGGACATGCTGCGGACCCCTCCAAGCTGGACTGCCCGTATAGCGAAGGATGCCGCGAAGTTCAACGTTGGCGGTTGCCCGAGTGGCCTCGCGTCATTCTTGCCGTATTCCCCTCCTCGATGCTCCGTCCTAAGTTCCGGACCGGGCCCTGCGATGTTGGCAGGAAGCAATCCAGGAGCTGTTTCAGGCGCGAATTTATTCGCCGCGGCCTACTCGCCGCTGGAGCCTTCACGGTAGGGCAGGTTGCCGTCTGCGGCGTCCGGGCTGTCGATTACGACGTCGGCGCGATCCAAATCAGTAAGCCGTGGGCAGGATCGGCTCCTTGAACGGCGCGGGCACGCCTTCGGGTACCGGCATCCGAAAGACGTTCAGGATCATCGAGATCATCGCATAATAGCCGAGTATGCCCGTCAGTTCGACAATGCCGGCGTCGCCAAGCAATTTGTGCACGCGCGTGTAGGTGGAATTGCTTACTCGCCGCCGCGCGTAGAGTTCTTTTACGAAGGTGTAGATCGCCCTTTCGTCGCGAGGCGCCGATTTCGGCGTGCGGCCGGCATGGATGTCGCGGATGGTCGCTTCGCCGACGCCCTGCTTCAGAGCGATGCGTGCGTGCGCGTACCATTCAAACTGTGCCTTCCAGTATCGGCCGGTGCACAGAATAGCCAGCTCCGATAGCCGTGGCGGAACGCTCGTGTTGTACCGCACGTGGCCGCCGAGCTGCTGTGCCAGCATTCCAAACGTGGGCGCGTGCAGGAAAATGGCGAATGGTCCCTCGTTGCTGAACCGGCCGCGCGGACCGGTATTAATGGCCTCAACGATCGCCTGCTGTTGCGGCGTCAGGCTGTCCATCGCAAGCGCGGCGAGCCGTTGGGCTGGCTGCTGGGCGCGCCGTTTGACGGGTGCGCGCGAGGATTTTTTAGCCATGCAATCCCTTTCAATTATTTTTTTCCGATAAGATCGATCAGCGCCGACATGCCGACGTGGGCGGTGCCTTCGCTGATGACGCTGTCATGTTCGCGGATGTCGAGTTCGGCGAAATCCCCGAACGCCTTTTGCAAAATCTCGCGCGTGTACATCAGATCGACTTGGGGCGGCCCGCCGGTCCGGTAGTCAAGTTGCGCCGGGCGATAGCTTTCCATCAGTAAAAGTCCGCCCGGCTTGAGGGCGGCTTTCAGGTTGGCGAAAAACGTATCGCGCTCTGCACCTTCGAAATGAATAAAAATCGCCACGATCACGTCAAACGCCGCCCTCGGCCAGCGCCACGACGTGAGATCGGCGACTTCGGTCGCTATGGTCACGCGGCGTTCGCGTGCGAGCGCGCGGGCTTTAGCGAGGGCAGTGTCGGAAAAATCGACGGTGAGCACGTCAAGCCCTTGTTCGGCGAGCCAGACTCCATTGCGGCCTTCACCGTCGGCGACCGACAATGCCTTTTGTCCGGGACGCAGGCGAGAAGCCTGACTTTTGAGGAAAGCGTTCGGCTCTTTGCCGAATAGATAGTCGGGCGGACGATAGCGGGTTTCCCAGCGCTCCAATTCCGACATGGTCCTCTCCGGCCGCCGTTTTGGCATCTTGCGCCGAATTGCGCTAGGGCTGGGGAGCGATGACGGTCGCCGTGAAAGCCCTATTCTTCGACGTTTTCGGCACGCTGGTCGACTGGCGAGGGTCGATCGCGCGCGAGGCGAGGGCGGTTCTCGAACCGCGCGGCCATGCGATCGACTGGCTTGCCTTCGCCGATGCGTGGCGCGGCGAATATCAGGGCGCGATGGAAGAGGTACGGGCAGGTCGGAAGCCGTTTTGCAAACTCGACGTGTTGCATCGGCGCAATCTCGATCGCATCCTGCCTCGTTTCGACGCCGAAGACGTCGGCGAAGACGACCGGCGTCATCTCAACCTCGCTTGGCACCGGCTCGATGCCTGGCCGGACGTGTCACCCGCTCTGGCGCGGCTCAGACGTCAATACCTGGTGGCGCCGGTCTCGAACGGCAACGTCTCGTTGATGGTCGATCTTGCGCGCCGCAACAGCTTTACCTGGGACGCGATTCTCGGCGCCGAGTTCAGCGGCGACTATAAACCGAAGCTTGCCGTCTATCGCGATGCAGCCGAGGCGTTCGATCTGACGCCCGGACACTGCCTGATGGTTGCCGCGCACAGCGACGATCTGGCGGCCGCGGCGGCAGCCGGCTTGCGCACGGCGCACGTCGCCCGACCGGATGAGAAGGGAAAGGGCCGCGGAGAAACGGCGCCGGAAATCGACGTCGATTTCGCGGCCATGGATCTTCGAGACTTGGCGGAAAAACTCTCGGTCTGAAGCGGCGAAATTTCAGCGCAGAAAGATTTGCGCTCGCGCCGCGATCTTGCGCGCCGCGCGCTGCATCTGTGCCTCAAAAAATTGGTCGGTCAGTCGGCTTAAGAACGCCAGGGCGATGTTCACGGGAGGCTCCCTGATAGTCCCTCAACGTTAGCTTGCCCCTCCGGTTCCGAAGTGACCCTAATCACAACAATTCATTATCGGCCTTTGGACGTCGACGACCTGCAATTGCGGCAAATATCCGGAGGAATTATCCGGACGCGGAGCCGGCGTCATCCTTCCAGTGTCGGGTAGTCTATGTAGCCCTTCTCGCCGCCGGCATAGAAAGTCGGTCGGTCGGGCGTGTTGAGCGCTGCGCCGCGGCGGAAGCGTTCGGGCAAATCGGGATTGGCGAGGAAAAGCGCTGCGAAAGAGACGAGATCGACCGTGCCATCGCGCAGGGCCGCATTGACGCGGCTGAGATCGTAGCCTTTGTTGCCGATCAGGGTGCCGCGCCAGATACGGCGGAAAAATTTAATGTCGGGCTTTTCGCCGGCGGCTATGGGATCGGTCGGCAACGGTTCGACAATGTGCAAATAACCGAGCCCAAACCGGCTCAATTCGTTGACCGCGACGGCGAACGTCGCCGCCGGATTGCCATCGGCGATGTCATTGAACGGATTGGTCGGCGCGAGCCGGACGCCGACGCGTTCGGCACCCCATTCGCCGACGATCGCCTCGGTCACTTCAATGAGGAAGCGGGCGCGGTTGAGTGCGCCGCCGCCGTATCGGTCGGTGCGCTGATTGGTCTTATCCCGGAGGAACTGATCAATCAGGTAACCGTTGGCGCCATGTAATTCGACGCCGTCAAAGCCGGCGCGTTTGGCATTGGCCGCCCCACGCCGGAACTCTTCGACCACGCCCGCCACTTCTGTCGTCGTGAGAGCGTGCGGGGTTACGAAGTCCTGCATGCCCTGCGCCGTCATGATTTGGCCGGCCGGCTTGAGCGCCGACGGCGCCACCGGAATTCCGCCACCCGGTTGCACCGACGGATGTGAGATGCGCCCGACATGCCATAGCTGCAGGAAAATACGGCCGCCGGCCGAATGGACGGCATCGGTGATTGTCTTCCAGCCGGCGACCTGCGGCTCGTTATAAATTCCGGGCGTCCGCGCGTAGCCCTGTCCTTGGGCGGAAACTTGCGTGCCCTCCGTGACAATCAGGCCGGCACTGGCGCGCTGCACATAATAGGTGGCGCTGACCCGGCCTGGCACGTCGCCGGGGCCGGCGCGATTGCGCGTCATCGGTGCCATCACCAGCCGATTAGGCAAATGGAGAGGGCCCAGCTTAAAGGAAGAAAACACGTCGATGGCTTGCTCGTTTTTGGTCATGGTGATGAAGGGAAGCCGGTTGGCGCGAGCAAGATACCAGATTTTGGCGAGCGCATGCCCCAAATCAAGTGGCGTCGAAGTCATATCTCCGAAGCCGTCGGACACAACGACCGTTGCGCGAGGACAAAGGGCTGGTGAGATAAACCACGCAACCGGGCCTTCTATCGACACGAAATTTGCACGCAAGTTCGCGCAAATGAAAAATGATTTGTCATCGCGTTTTCACGCTTTGGTCATCCGGCCCTGCTGAACTGACCGGCAAGAGGCAATGATCCTCATTGCTTGCATCACGGGAGTCGGATGTGCCAATGCGAAGCGAGCTTACCTTCCCGGTCCGAACCGCCAGCACAGCGCATGATAGCGATGCCTGGGCAATCGTCGGCTTTTGTCTGATTGGGCTTATCGCATCACTCTATTTCGCGGCGAGTTCGCTGCCGCTGGACGATGTGCCCGTCTGGATAGTTCAATACAACCTCGGCTGACAGCGGGCGTTCCCCTTCAGCGACACACGACTTTCGGTCCTTCATCCCTTCGGCGGCTCGACGCTAAAACCGTCGCCTTCCGGGACGATCCGTCCATCGGCGACGGCTCGCGTCCACCGGCCGGTCGCCGAAATACCACCGAACGAAAAGAAGTGCGGTACCGCGCCCGCCGGTGCCGCGTCGGCGAGCCTGCGGATCAAATTGTCCGGCGTTGCCATGACAAACATCTGGCGCATCAGCCTCGCGCGCTGCGCGACTGCACCGGCTGAGGCTCGTACGCCGCAGCGGCTCGCGTAGCGCAACAATGACGTCAGGCTGGTCGGCCCGGCGAGTCCCACGCGAACCCGATGGTCGAAGCCGTAGGTGCGCAGTTGCGCAATGAAATCGAGAATGGCCCGGCCATCGAACGAAAACTGGGTGACAATTTCAACGGTGAGTCCGGTCGCTTCCGCTGCTGTGATCTTGTCGGTGAGTGCGCGTCGTAATTCTTCGTCGCTAATTCGTGGGTGACCCTCCGGGTAACCGGCGATGCCTGCGGTGCGGATACCGCGCCGGCGCAACAGGCCGGAATCGAGGACGTCGAGCGCGGAGCGGAACGGCCCGCTTTCGCCGCGGTCGCCGGCAATGACCAACACCGCATCGACGGCCGCCTCGCCGTTTAATCGCGCCAGAAAATCGTCGAGAGCGGCGGTGCTGGCGAAATTGCGAACCGCGACATGCGGCACGGGCTCGAGGCCTGCGGCGCGCACGCGGATGGCGTTGTCGATGGATTCATTTGCCGGCCGGTTCGGCACTGCGCTGAGATAGATGCGCGTGCCACGCTTGAGCGCCGAGAGGCCGGCGATGTCGGCGGCAGAAGGCCGCGTCGCCTCGATCGAAAACTCCGCCATGAGCGCGGTAATGCGCCCAACCGTATCGAGCGGCCGCGGGTTGGGAGCGAGCGCGGTCATGTCTCGTCCTTTTACAAGCCGCGGCGGCTGGCGCTCACGCGCGTCGGCGCGAAATCACGAACGATTCGTCAAAGAACCAAAGGCCGCCGCGCTCCTGCAAAACGTCACGAGTCGCGTCGACGTAGCGGCCGTCGGCAACGGCCTCGCCGAGGCGTTCATCCTCGACCTGCGCCACGTAGATCGCCGCGTTCCAGGCGGCGAACAGCGTTGAGGTGCCGATCGATTCGGAGATTTCCGACGGCAGCGTATGCATCACGTAGCGGAACAGCGAACGATTATCGGCGTACGCATTGAAATTCAGGTCGCGCGCCGCCGGCCCAAGTTCATGCTTGACCGCTTTCAGGATTGCATGACGGTCGTGGATAAACGGCTGGTCGTCCGGCCAAACCTTCTGAATGATCTCCATGCCAGGGTCGTGGCCGTGTGAGTGGATGCCGATCAGCCGGCCGCCGGGTCCGAGCGCACGCGCCAGCGGCGCAATCACTCGTTGTGCCTTGAAATCGAGCGAAGCTCGTGCGCGATAGGGCTGTGAGGCGATCACCAGATCGTAATTGGCGCTGGTTCCTCCGGCCCGGGGAATAATCGGATCGAGCAGGAAACGGTGGTCTTCGCGATAGACCACCAGCACCACCGGGCGTTCATAGATTGGATTGCCGGTGCGGGCACTGACCCCGGCGCGCCAGTTTTGCGCCAGGAAAGGCTCAAGATCGGTGATCTGCTCCTCAAACCGGTGCGCGGAATTCCCGACCAGCGGAAGTTCGTGCCAAACCATGCTAGATGCCGCATTGAGCGACTTCACATGCAACCACGGGGCATCGGCGTAAGCGAGGTTGGTGAGCACCAAAACCGTCGCCGGATGCTCGAAAAACCGATCCGACATTTTTTGCAGCGTCAGGCGGATGTCTTCGAGGCTGATCTCCTTGCCAACGACGTAGAACGGCATGTGCGCGAAGCGATCGTGCATCGCACGCATGACGCGCGTCAGTACCGATCCGTCGCCGACGCCGGCGTCGAATACGCGCAGCGACGGCGGCCGTGGATGCAGGTGCGCGAGTTCTTCGGAGACGCGGTGCGCGACCTCCCACTTCTCGCTGCACGTGTTGACGAACAGCAAGTATTTTTGCCGATTGTCGAAGAAACGGAAATTCTTTTGCGGACTTGCCGGTTTCATGAGGCCATTAACCGGTTGCAGCGGCGGTGCGGTGGTTGCGCGAGTTTCGCGCGAGCGCTCGATGACGATCGGACGCGGCCCTTGTGGAGGGTGCGCTGTGATGAAGCCGTGGATGCGGTCGAGCGTGTCGGTGGTGATGCGGCCGCCATTGCGCAATCGCGCGGTAAGCTTGCCGTCATTGACCGCACGACGACCGAAGGTCGATTCCGCCAGCCCGGCTTGCCGGCAATAATCTGAGATTTCCTGCAGCAATTGTTGCGCGTTCATGACACGCCATGTCCTCAGGGTTCCTCGACCCGTACGCCTTCTTTCCGTGTTCTTTTGCGCGCACGGTTTCCGGTGGTTTGAGCGAACCAAATCAAGGGTCGAAGGGTCAACCACAAAACGCCCCACCGTAGGAGTGGGCAATATAATGGGCGGTTTCCCAAAAAGATATGAGGTCGAAACCGGCTCCTAGCGGGAACCGCCGGCGCTAAATTGCCAAAACCCAGCGCAATTTCCGCTTACTTCCAAATTGCGTGAGCCGTTCCAACCGATGAAATGATGGGCAGGCGACTGCACGACGGCCCCGACGTGCTATATGGTTGCGCAGGGACGGTTGAATGATTTGGGGTCGAAAAAATAAGCCGGCGGCGCCAGCCGCCGAGGCGGTGCCGCCGACGCCGTTGAAAGCGGCGATCCATCAGGCGCGGTTGGAAGCTGCCGAGCGCACCGGTGTCGTGGTTGATCTTCGCGACGCGGAAGTGGCGCGCCTCGAACTCCTCAACGAAGCACTCGATCCGTTGTTTGCCGACGTGCCGGCCGAGATTGACCTGTTCGACCGCGGCCTGAGCCGTGGCGACACGCCGCGGCTTTGGATCGACCCGGTGGCGCACGTCGCGATGGGGCGCGACAAGCGCAGCTACCGGTTTCTGCTCGACAACCGTTTTGGCCGCCGCGTCCTCGCCGAGTCGCACGAAATTCCGGAAATCGTCAAAGCCGTCACGGACTATGCGGCACGCCGGCTGGTCGAACGCGAGCGCGCTCTTGAGGGCGACTCGGAACTCATGCCGCGTGCCGCCGGGCGCGATCCGGCAACTGCGCGCCGCCGCCGCCGCGGCAATATTGGCGCGCTTTTGCTCGGCTTCGTGCTGGGCGCGGTTACGCTAGCCGTCGCCGCGTTTGTGTTCGCAAGCCTGTTCTAGGCCAACACGCGCCGGTCGACTTCGCCGATGTTTTCGTCGGCTTTGAGCTGACGCGTGATCATCTCGCAATGCCAGCCCGCCGGCGTGCCGTCGATGTGGAAGATGTTGTAGCCGGACGCGTCTTCATGGCCGTGCGGCGCAAGCGCCGACGCTGAAGGCACGCCAACCGACGGGATCGGACCGTCCGGCCCGTCGAGCCATACCAGCGAACGGCTGTGATCGTGACCGTGCAACACGAGATTGGCACCGTGCTTGGCGAGCACGGTACGGAACTCGGCGGCGTCGATCAGCCGCCGCAGATAGCGGTTGGGCGGACTGACAGGCGGATGATGGATCAGCACGACGCGGAACGTTCCGTGGGTTTGCTCCAATGCCTCTGCGAGGCGGTCAAGCTGATCTTCGCCGAGCTGCCCGGTGGCCAGAAACGGTCCGGTCGCCAGTGCCGTGGACAGCGCAATGAGCGTGATCGCTCCGCGCCGGCGGATGAACGGAAACGTTCCGCTCTCGGCTCTATCATCGGCCCGCATGAACTCACCCCAATATTCGGCGGGGCCGCGCTGCGCTTCCGGCACATAGAGATCGTGATTGCCGGGGATGACGGTGACGCGCTCCGGCGCGCCGACCGATTCCAGCCATTTGCGCGCCCACGCATATTCGGACGGCAGCGACAGGTTGACGAGATCGCCGGTGACCGCGACGTGATCAACGCCGCTTTCCTGCAAATCGCGCGTGATCGCGTTCAGCGCCTCGATGCGGTGAATGTATTTCCGCCGGCGATGCCAATTGATGAAGCCAAGCCCGCGCTTGCTGGCAAATTCAGCGAGCCGGCCCGGCCGCATCGCAAGGTGCAGGTCGGAAATGTGAGCGAGGGCAAACATTGACGATGATGTTATGCGTATCAAGAATGAAACAATGGTTTCCGAACGCCGCACCGCGGCAGGTCATGAACTGCCGATCAGGATGCCGGCGGCAAATACCAGCGCGCCGCCGACGACGACCTGAGAGGCCGCCTGCAGGAACGGCGTGTCCATGTAGCGGGTGCGGATCCAGGCAATCGCCACGAGTTCGATCGCCACAACGGCGAAAGCGAGCGCGGTCGCCGTATAAAAATGAGGAATGAGATAGGGCAGGGTATGGCCAAGCCCGCCGATCGCGGTCATCGCGCCGCAGACCGCGCCGCGTATGAGCGGTGCGCCGCGGCCGGTCAACGAGCCGTCGTCGGAAAGGGCTTCGGCAAAGCCCATGGAAATCCCGGCGCCGACCGCCGCGGCCAATCCCACCAGAAACGCCGCCCAGGTGCTGTGCGTCGCAAACGCTGCCGCGAACAGCGGCGCGAGCGTCGAGACGGAACCATCCATCAGTCCGGCCAGCCCAGGCTGGACATACTGCAGAAGGAACATGCGCCGAGCGGTTTCTGCTTCGGCGGCGCGCGCATTGGCCGGGATGTTGTGGTCGAGTTCCCGGGCGATTTTTTCGTGCGTGTCCTCGGCGGCGGCAAGCCGCATCAGGAGATTTCGGGTTGCCGGATCGCGCGCGGTCGTGGCTGCACGCCGGTAAAAGCGCGCCGTTTCGAATTCCATGTCCTCGGCGAATTTCCGCGTAGCCTCGATTGCGAGCGGCCGGTTGAGCCATATCGGCTTGCGCGCAACGAAACCCTTGACGTCCTGGCGGCGGATGAGCGGCAAGAAGTCGCCGAATTTGGTGCGGTAGAGATCGAGCAACATGTCATGATGGCCGCTCTCCTCTTCCGCCATTCTGTCGTACATCCCTGCAGTGTCCGGATAGGAGACGCGCAGCCCATCCGCGAACGCGCGATAGATACGGCTGTCCTCGTTCTCGTTGGCAATCGCGAGCGCCAGAATCTCGCGCTCACTCAAATCGGAAAAGCGTTTCACGGGCCCGACCTCAATTCAGCTAAATTAGAATGTTTCTAAAGATAATGCCGGCGATATTGATCGGCAACATCGGTGAATCCGCTCATCCGCAGCCACTTGAGGCGGCTGGGCCGAGACGGTCCAATGCATCCGCTGCCGCATCCGTCAGCCAGTTAAATTCAGACGCAGCGTTTATGGGTTGCCAATGAACTTCGATTCCGTCCGTCAGCCGTTCGAGCCATTGGTCCGCAACCTCCTGCACCGCTACTGGCGCTTCTCGCGCGGTTTGACGATCGGCGTGCGCGGTCTCGTGGTGGACGGGGCAGGGCGCGTGTTCCTGGTCAAGCACAGTTATATCGCCGGCTGGCATTTGCCCGGCGGCGGCGTCGAAACCGGCGAAACACTGAGCACGGCGCTGGCCCGAGAGTTGCTCGAGGAAGGCAACATCGAACTTGGCGAGGCCCCCCAATTTTTCGCCGTCTACTTCAACAAGCGAATCTCGCGCCGCGATCACGTCGCGCTTTATGTCGTGCGCTCGTTCCACCAGCGCGGCGCGCCGCAACCGAACCGCGAAATCGTGGCGCATGGATTTTTCGCGCCGGATGCGCTGCCGCCGGATACGGCGCGCGCGACACGCGAGCGGATTGCCGAGGTGCTCGGCGGGCGCAGCGTCACGGAACTCTGGTGACGCCCGACCTTGCCGTCATTTAATCCGATCCGCGTCATTTGGTCATAAGTTCGCGGCGTCCGGGCAACCATCATCCTGGTGGGGCGTTGGCTTGCATCAAGGTTTGGGCGGCAAAAGGAGAGAGAACGATGCGGAAAACAACGCTTGCGCTGGCCGCGGCCTTGGCTCTCGGTGCGGCCACGATATCGACCGGCGCTATGACAACTCCCGCCATGGCACGCGGCATGGGCCACATGGGTCATGTCGGCGGCGGTCACTGGGGTGGCGGTGGCGGTCATTGGGGCGGCGGTCATTGGGGCGGCGGCTGGCATGGTGGCGGTTGGGGTTGGGGCCCGGGCGTCGCTTTGGGACTCGGCTTGGGCGGTCTTTATGCCTATGGCGGTCCGTATGGCTATTGCGGCGGCTATCCGTACTACTATGGCTATTACAACGACTGCGGGCCGTATTATTACGGCTGGTGACGTTCTTGATCGCTGAACAAACGCCGCGTTCCCGCCGGGGGCGCGGCGTTTGTGTTCGGCTAACTGAAACGGCTGCGGTCGTGCGGCGCGGTGAAATCGATGTCCGGTCCGATCGGCACGATGCCGGTCGGATTCACGTTGCGGTGACTGCCGTAGTAATGCCGCTTGATGTGATCGAGGTTGACGGTCTCGGCGATGCCCGGCATCTGGTAAAGATCGCGCACGTAGCTCCATAGATTGGTGTAATCGACGATCCGCCGCACATTGCATTTGAAGTGGCTGTAATAGACGGCGTCGAAGCGCACCAATGTGGTGAATAATCGCCAGTCGGCTTCGGTGATCTGGGTGCCGACGAGATAACGCTGGCGAGTCAGCCGTGCTTCCAGCTGATCGAGCGTGGCGAACACCGCCCGCGCCGCTTCTTCGTAAGCTGTCTGCGAAGTGGCAAAGCCCGCGCGGTACACGCCGTTGTTCACGGTGTTGTAAACAACATCGTTGATCCGATCGATCTCCGACCGCAGCGCCGGCGGATAATAGTCCGTGCGCACGTCGGTGAAGGCATCGAATGCCGAATTGAGCATCCGGATGATTTCCGACGATTCATTGTTGACGATGGTCCGCCGTTTCTTGTCCCACAGCACCGGCACGCTGGCGCGGCCGCTGTAGTGCGGATCGGCGAGCGTGTAGATCTCGGCGAGCGTGGATTTGCCGTTGACGGTATCGAGGCTCGCGCCCGGCTCGGTGCCGAATTCCCAGCCCTTGCTGCCGAGATGCGCAATCGTCACCGAAACCGAAATCACCGCCTCGAGTTTTTTCAATTTGCGGAAGATCAAGGTCCGGTGCGCCCACGGGCAGGCGAGCGACACATAGAGGTGATAGCGGCCGGCCTCGGCCGGAAATCCGTCCGTGCCGGTCGGGCCGGCGCGGCCGTCGGCGGTGATGTAGTTGTGAAATACCGTAGGTTTGCGAACGAAATGGCCGTCCTGGACGCGCATATCCACGTCCCGCCAGGCGCCATCGACGAGTAGCCCCATCTGCAAGTCTCCATCGGACGACGGTTGGTAGTGTCGTCTATGTATTCATTGTTATCGTTGTTGCAGGCGGTGTCTGGACCGGGACTTGCCTAGGTGCTACGCGCCCACGGCATGACCGATGTGTCACTGACCATCCTGCAAGAGACCGCCGAGGACGGCCCGGCAATCGAGCGTTTGCACGAGCGCACGTTCGGACCCGGCCGCTATGCCAAGTCCGCCTACCGTCTGCGCGAGCAGGTGGCGCACAGCCTCGATCTTTCGTTTACCGCGCGCGTCGGCACGTTGTTGGTCGGATCGGTGCGGCTCTCCCCGATCCGCGTCGGCGAAACCCGGGCGCTGCTGCTTGGGCCGCTGACCGTCGAGCCGCCGTTTCGCGACCGCGGCGTCGGCCAGGCGCTGATCGCGCGCGCGCTCGAAGCGGCGCGCGCCGGCGGCCATAAGCTCGTGCTGCTGGTCGGCGACGAGTCCTATTACGGCAAGTCCGGTTTCACGCGGGTGCCGCCCGGTCGGGCGAGCATGCCGGGACCGGTCGATGCGGCGCGGCTCCTGGTCGCCGAATTGACCGCCGGCGCCTTCGATGGCGTGTCGGGTGCGATCCGGGCCGAGTGGGAAACATAAAAGCATCCGAATTCTCCAGCGCATCGCGGCGACGAGGCAATCCAGACGACCGCCCTACCTGCCTTCTCTTGCCCAGGTGCCGGCGAGGCTGCCGAGCAGCAGCAGCAATCCCAACAGCCCGGCGAACACGGGCAGCACGCCGATGCCGCGCACCACGCTGGCGTCGCGCATTTTCAGGCCGATCCAATCGTCGCCCTTGTACGTGTCGCCGGAATGGACCGCGAGAATGCGCGGCACGTTCAAGCCGCTGCCGTCTTCGAGCCGGCGCGAATCGCCGCCGGTTGCCGCCGCAATCGGCGCCAGCATCTTGGTCGTCGAGGTGACCTCGGCGAACTCGCGCGGATTGACAGGGCCGATATTGACCAGCGCGGTGAGCTTGCCGTCGGTCGCGCGCCATAGCCCGAGTTGGTCGGCGCCGACCGCCGTTTGCCAGACACCCGGCTTGGCCGGCGACAATTTCAACGTGCTGGTTTTGCCGGCAGGCGAGGTGAGCGTCACGTCGGCAACATTGTCGGCCATGGTTTGCCGGCGGATTTGCAGCTGATGCCCGCTGACAGTGAGCCGCAACGCCTCTTCTTCCAGATCCGGCTCCTTCATCAGCCAGTGTGACAGACGGCGCAGCAGATCGAGATGCGGGCCGCCGCCTTCGAAACCGCGCGCCCAGAGCCAAAGCTGGTCCGACAGCAGCAACGCGACGCGGCCTTCGCCCTGGCGCGCCAGCACCAGAAGCGGCTTGTGGTCCGGGCCCTGCATGACCGCCGTGCCGACCGAGGTTCGCGCATCGATCAGGCGGAACCAGCGACTCCAATGTGGCGGATCGGCTTCGGCGCCTTCCAGATCGCGGGTGACCGGGTGGCGCTTGCCGAGTTCGCTCAGCCGCGCGTGAAACGCCCGCTCGGTGACGCTGCCGCTCGGCTCCGCCGGCAAAATGGCGTCGAGCGGCGTGCGCCAGATACTGCTCGAGCCCGCGTAATCGGGGCCGGCGGCGATCAACACCGCGCCGCCGTTGCGCACATACTGGTTGATGTTGTCGAAATAGAGCATCGGCAGCACGCCCTGATGGGCGTAGCGGTCGAAGATGATGAGCTGGAATTCGCCGATTTTTTGCTGGAACAATTCGCGCGTCGGAAAGGCGATCAGCGACAATTCGTTGATCGGCGTGCCGTCCTGCTTTTCCGGTGGGCGCAAAATGGTGAAATGCACCAGATCGACCGAAGGATCGGATTTGAGCAGGTTTCGCCAGGTGCGCTCGCCGGCATTCGGCTCGCCGGAGACCAGCAGCACGCGCAGCTTGTCGCGCACGCCGTCGATGGAAACCACGGCGCGGTTGTTGACGGTGGTCAACTCGCCGGGCAGCGGCGACGCTTCGATCTCGACGATGTTGGCGTCGCCGTGTGGAATCGGAATATCGACGCGTTGGGGAACGCCGATCGGCACCGGCCGGGAGTCGATGACTTCGCCGTCACGGCGAACGGTCACGTTGGCGCTGCCCGCGGCGGCGCCCTGATCCTCGATCCTGTAGGTGATGGTCTGCGACTGTCCGACAATGCCGAAGCGCGGCGCCGCGATCAGTGCGACGCGGCGGTCGCGTTCATCCTTGTTGCCGGTGATCAGCGCATGCACCGGCGCAGCGAAGCCGAGCGCTGACGCTTCGGCCGGCACGTCGTGCACGCGCCCGTCGGTGATCATGATGGCGCCGGCGATACGGTCCGCCGGGACGTCGGCAAGGGCCGAGCCGAGCGCGGTGAACAAGCGGGTGCCGTCGGTTTCACCGTCCGCCTCGCCGGCTTCGACCACACGCACGTCGAGTCCGGGAATGTGGCGCAACCAGGCGACCACCGCTTCGCGCGCTTCCTGGGTCTGCTTCGCGCGCGCGCCGAAATTCTGGCTGGGGCTCTTGTCAACCACGACGACGGCAACCGAGCTGAGCGGGTCGCGGTCCTCGCGGGTGAGCGATGGGTTGGCAAGCGCCAACACGATCAGCGCCAGCGCTAAAGCGCGAACGGTGGCGCCACGGCTGCGCGACGCGAACATCAGGACCGCGAGGAAGATGGCGGCGCCGATCGCGGCCCACAGCACGTGGACGGAGACGAGAGGAGCGAACGCAACGCCGAGATTCATTCCCAGCACACCATTGTTCGGATGTAATCGGCTCGCGGCGTCTCATCCGTCATCCTGAGGTGCGCGCCGCAGGTGCGCCTCGAAGGATGAGCGGCCCTGGCAGCGGGGCCGTCGCCCTTCGAAGCTCGCCACAGCACGTCGAAGACGCGCGTTAACGCGCTCATGGCTCGCACCTCAGGGTCAGGGAACATAAAGAAGCTCCTATTGGCCAAGCCGTTCGAGCAGCGCCGGCACGTGCACCTGGTCGGCTTTGTAGTTGCCGGTGAGCGTGTACATGACAATGTTGACGCCGGAGCGGAACGCGAGCTCGCGCTGGCGCGGCTCGCCTTCGACCATAGGCAGCATCGGCTGCCCGTCCGGCTGGATCGCCCAGGCGCCGGCCATATCGTTCGAGGTGATCAGGATCGACGACACACCGTCGCCGCCGCGCGCCGGGCGAGTCGACGTGCCCTGGTCGTCGGTCGCCGGCAGCGCTTCGACCCAAAGCTGGCCGGAATTGAAGCGGCCGGGAAAGTCGCGCAGCAGATAGAAGGTCTTGGTCAAGACGTGATCGTGCGGCACCGGTTCGAGTTCCGGGATGTCGAGCGACGAAAGGATCTTGCGCAGTTCCAGCATCCCGGGACTGCGCGTTTCGCCGCCGGCGCCGAGCGGCGCCACGACGGCGTCCCGAGTGTCGAACAAAACCGTGCCGCCTTGCTTCATGTACGAATCGATGCGCTTGAGCGCTTGTTCCGACGGGCGCGCCGCGCCGGGCACGATCGGCCAGTAGATCAGCGGATAGAACGCCAGTTCATCGCGGCTGATATCGAGGCCGATCGGGTCGCCGGGTTCGAGCGCGGTGCGCTGCGCCAGAAACAGCGTCAAGCCGGCGAGGCCGGCCTGGCTCACGGCATCCACATCGCGGTCGCCGGTCACGACATAGGCGAGCTTGGTTTCCAGCGCCGAGCGCGGCACGTCATTGCTGAACGCATCCTGCGCGTCGGCCCGCGGCAGCGTGGTGGCGAGAGCCGAAGCGATCAGCAGGATCGCAGCGCCGCTGCGCGCCAGCCGCGGCACGAGCCGGCTGATACCGCCGCCGAGATAGAGCACGATCAGCGTGTCGAGCAGGAACAGGCAAAGTGCAGCGAGAAGGATCGGCCCGCGCAAATCCTGCGGCTCGCTCTTGCGGTAGAGTTCATGACTGGCGTTGGTCAGCGCCGAGACGTCGAGCGGCGCCAGCCGATCGGTGGCCGACAGCGTATTGACCGCCAGCAAATTCTCCGGCGGGCCGTAAAAGCCCGGCGGATGGTCGGCGGTGGCGCCGCCGGAAAAGTCGGTCGGCACCGGCCGCGCGGTCGCCGGCGGCGCGACGAAGCGACCGAAGCCGTCGAGAACGCGGCTTGCCGCGATCATTGCTCGGGCGGTTTTGCTCTTGTCGCCGCCGGTGGCGGCAACCGTACTCGTGCCGGCCAGCGCGACGACCCGCTTGAGCATGTCGACGAAAATCCCGGACAGCGGCAGGTCCGACCAGCGTGTGTCGCCGGTGACGTGGAAGAGAATAATGAGTCCCTTGCCACGGCGCGCGGCGGTGACGAGCGGGGTGCCGTCGGCGAGCGTCGCCCAGGTGTTTTCGCTCAGTGCAGCGTCGGGCTCGGCCAGAACTTGCCGGTTTACGGTCACATCGGTGGGGACGGCGAGGCCGTTGAACGGGCTGTCGTGCGAAAAGGCCGCGAGCGGTTGCGGTTTGTCCCAACTCAAGGCGCCACCGAGGATGCGCCCGCCGCGGCGCAGCCGCACCGGGACCAGATCGTCGTCGGATGCCGCAAGCCGGGGTCCGGCGAAACGCAGCAAAACTCCGCCCTCGTCGATCCAGTGTGCCAGCCGGTCGTGGGCATCGCCTGCGACATTACCGACATCGGCGAGGATCAACATCGGCACGTGCTGATCGAGAAAGTGCGTCACCGCTTCGGCCGGCGATTCACCCTGTGCCAGTCGTACGTCGGCGAACGGCTCAAGCGCGCGGGTGATGTAATAGCTGGAGGACAGAAGAGGCTGCGAGGTATCGGCGGTAGCGCCGGAGACGATGCCGACGGTTCGGCGGCGCCAGCGCTTGTCGAGCAGCTGCACGGCGCCTGCGGATTGTTCGCCGGCGATTTCGATCCGAGCGATATCGTTGCGCAATTCGACCGGCAGGTCGAACTGTGCGAGGGCCTCGTGCGCATCGGCTTTGAAGGTAAAGTGGGATTCG
>JAGXAC010000133.1 GCA_019075925.1 Hyphomicrobiales bacterium
GTTTTGTTCGTGATCGGCTGGTTCGTTGGCCGCCGACAGCCTTAAGCCCCGCGGGTTCGCTCCAAGTACCGCCCGCACCTTGCGCTGAACCCGCTCGTCAAAACGAACCACGCTGACCACGACGCGCTGATGGGTGCCGCCGCCGATCGATTCGATATCGTCCCGTGCCTCGACGCGAAACGTGATGGTGCGGCCTTCAACGCGCACCACTTCGGCCGTCGCCGTTACCTTTAGGCCGACCGGCGTCGCCGCCACGTGACTGACGTCGAGATGGATACCGAGACTTTGATGGCCCGCCGGCAGCAAATGCTCGACCGCGGCGAGCGCTGCCGCTTCGATCACGTTGATCATGACCGGTGTCGCCAGAACGGCAATCCGCCCGGATCCAACGAAAGGGGCGGTATGCTCCGGGCCGACTACGATTTGCGCCTGACCTGAGAGACCGACACTGATGCGGGAAAGATCGACCATGAGACCTCCGTTGGTTACCAGCGCTCCCTGGCCAATCTTGAGGCCAATGTCTAGCTTGCCGGATCGCGTGAAGCGCGATCCAATGCGCCGATGAGCCAGCCGTCGTCGCTGCCGCCGCTGCGCACCTTATTTTTCGAGGACCTGTCGGTCGGGATGACCGAGCGGTTGTCGAAGACGGTCGCGTCGTCCGACGTGGTCGGCTTCGCGCAACTGACCGGCGACCGAAATCCAATCCATTTGTCCGAGCACTTCGCTGCCAAGACCTCGTTCGGCAGGCGAATCGCGCACGGACTCTATACCGCTAGCCTGATATCGGCTGTGCTCGGAACCCGTCTCCCCGGGCCCGGAGCGATTTATATTTCGCAGACACTCAACTTCCGCGCGCCGGTGAAAATCGGCGACACCGTCGTGGTCACGGTTACCGTCGCTGAATTGATCCCGGAAAAGAGCCGGGCGCGCCTGTCATGCCTGTGCGCGGTCGGCGGCGATGTGGTGCTCGATGGCGAGGCCCTCGTGAAGGTGCCGAGCGAAAAAGCCTCGCGTGGCAAGCGTCCGGTCATCAAGCTCTAGCGAGTGGAGCGGATTTGACATTCGCTCGCCACTTGGCGACGACTCGTGAAGCGAACGTCAAATCAAAAGTTCCATTAAGCCCCCACTAGAGTGGATTGAGCCCGGCAAGAACCGGCGCTAACGTTGCGGCAACGAGGTGCCGCCCGGGTGTGGTGCCACAAATCGGAGGAAGCTGATGACACACGTCGATCCACGGCTCGCCGGCAAAGAGGTGCCGCGCGTTTCGCGCGAACAGATGGAGCGTGGTCACGTCGCGCGCGCATCCGCCAAGGGCTCAAACCTTGCATTCCTTGACCAACGATTGCCCGCCTACGACCGGGAAATCATCAACATGGTCGGCATGGGCGTCACCGAGAACGCGGAACTTCGACCGCACGTCAAGGCCGGCGCCGCGGGCTTTTCAGTCACCTATATTCGCGCGCCCAAAGGCTGCGGCGCCGCCTTGCACCGCCACGCGACCGAGGAAGTGTTCATTCCGGTGCAGGGCAGGTGGCAGGTGTTCTGGCTTGAGGGCGATGACGAGCGCACCCTGGACCTCGACGAAGGCGACGTCGTCAACGTACCGATCGGCATCTACCGCGGCTTCCGCAATGTGTCGGACCAGCCCGATGCGCTGCTGATGGCGATCGTCGGTGGTCCCGATGCCGGCAAAGTGGATTGGCACCCGTCAGTGGTCGCCGAGGCGCGCAGGACCGGCCTCTCGGTTGACGACGACGGCAATCTGCTGGTCGACAAACCGGCGGCTTAGTTTCTCCGTCACAGGAGTTGCCGCGCCATGAACAGAAAAATTTCGGCGCCCGGCTTGGCAGTGACCGCCGTGCTGATATGGACGACCGTTGCATCGGGCGCACCAGCCATTTCGCAATTCGGCACGGCCGAACAAGCGCGCGCCATGCTTGAGCGCGCGGTCGCGGCGCTCAAAGACAACCAGGCCGCCGCGCTCAAGGCTTTCAACGACCCGAAGAACACGCAATTCCGCGAGCGCGACCTCTATGTCTATTGCTTCAACGTCGGCGACGGTAAATTCACCGCCTATCAGAGCCCGATGTTGCTTGGCGTCAACGTCCGCGAATTTAAGCTGCCGCCGAACGACCCGGTTGGGCAACGCGCTTACGACGCCATTCACGACGTGTCGGAAGGCAATTTCATTACGCTGGAATACCAAATGCCGAAACCCGGAACCAAACAGTCGGCGACCAAGCAATTCCTCGAAACGCGGGTCGGCAATCAGGGTTGCGGCGTCACCTATTTCAAATAGCTGGGCGGCATGGGAGAGATGCTCTGATCGGCTCTCGAAGCGTCAGCTCTCGTTGTTTCCCAGTGCGCGCTTGAGGCCGGCGCCGTGGGCACGGACCTCCGCCGGGCGGCGGCCGCGGATGACGCCGCCGTCGATCACGATGTCTTCGCCGTTGATGAAGGACGATTCGTCGCTGGCCAGAAACACCGCCGCTGCTGCAACGTCTTCCGGCAAGCCGGCGCGCGGGATCGGTTGGAATGTTACCAGCTCGCCCTTGACGCGCTCGGCGGAAGCCTCCGCCGCGTCGTCCTCGAGCCCGAGCGCCTTACCGAAAATGCCGGTCGCGATGCCACCGGGCGAAAGCGAATTTGCACGTATATTGTCTTCACCAAGTTCGACCGCCGCGTAGGTGGTCAGATGCATCAGCGCCGCTTTCGCGGCGCCATAGAAAATCGAGCCAAAGCCGGCACGATGGGCGCCGACCGAGGCGACGTTGATGATGCTGCCGCTCTTTTGCTTGCGCATGATTGGCGCCGCGTATTTCATATGCGCCAGCGCGCCACGGACATGAACCGCGATCATGCGGTCGAACTCGTCGAGATTAAGCTTCTCGACCCGGGCATAAGGCGAGCCCATGCCGGCATTGTTGACGAGGATGTCGAGCCGGCCGAGCTTGGCCGCGGCGGCGACGGTGCCCGCCGCATCCTCCTCGCGCGCCGCGTCGGCCGCGATGAACATGGCGCCCGTTGCGCGCGCCACTTCGGCGCCGAGCGATGCACGACGGCCGCTGAATACGACGTGCGCACCTTCTTCGACAAAGCGCTCGACGATGCGGCGACCGATGCCGCTGGTGCCGCCGGTAACAACCGCAACCTTGTCTTTCAACCGCATTACGTACTCCGCAAATGATGCTCGGACGGGCGCTATCGTGTCGCGCGCGGAACGTGGTCCGTCAAGCGCGGTGAGGGCGCGTTATCGCCGTTCGGCGAGAGGACGAGGGCGAGATGGGCCGGCCTTCGATCGCATAGGCAAACGCCTCGTTCCTGGTCCATACTCGGAAACAACCCGCTCATCGCCAACACCGGGAAACAGACATGCACGCCGCACTCCGCCGGCAGACGCTGGCCGATCTGCAACATCGCACGGCCAAGCGCTTTCCTAACAAGACCGCGATTATTTGCGGCGATGCGCGGTGGAGCTATGCGGACTTTAATGCGGTCTGCAATCGCCTGGCGGCGGGTCTTGCTGCGCGAGGCGTCGGCAAGGGAAAGCGGGTCGCCATCCTGTCGCGTAATTCGCATGCATTTGCAGCCCTGCGTTTTGCGCTGGCGCGTCTCGGAGCCGTGCTGGTGCCGATCAATTTCATGCTCAAGCCCGAAGAAGCCGCTTTCATCCTCAGGCATGCCGGCGCTGAAGTCCTGGCGACGGATTCCGGCCTCGCCGACGCTGCGCAGGCGGCGGCGCTCGACACCAAGGTGCGCGAACTGATCTGGCTGCCGTCGGAGGACAAGACTGCGCCGGTGCCGGGCATGATCGCGTTTGACGGGCTCCTGTCCAATGCCGAGCCGCCCGAAGTCGAACTTGCCGGCGGTGACGTGGCGCAGATCGTCTATACCAGCGGCACCGAATCGCTGCCGAAAGGCGCGATGCTCACCCATGATGCGGTAATTTGGCAGTATGTGAGCTGCGTCGCCGATGCGGCCATCTCGGCCGACGATCTCGCCCTGCACGCACTGCCGCTTTACCACTGCGCACAGCTCGACGTGTTTCTTGGCCCGGCCATCTATGTCGGATCGACCAATGTCATCACGGCGAAACCGACGGCGGACAATTTGTTGCGGCTGATCGAGCGCTTTCGTGCCACCTCGTTCTTCGCGCCGCCGACGGTATGGATCTCGCTCTTACGTTCGCCGCTGTTCGACGCGACCGATCTGTCCAGCCTGCAAAAAGGCTACTACGGCGCCTCGATCATGCCGGTCGAGGTGATGCGTGAAATGTCAAAGCGGATGCCGAAAGTAAGGCTATGGAACCTCTACGGCCAGACCGAAATTGCGCCGCTCGCGACCATGCTCGGCCCAGACGAGCAGTTGAGCAAGCCCGGCTCCTGCGGCCGGGCCGTGCTCAATGTGGAGACCCGCGTGGTCGACGATCGCATGCACGACGTAGCGCCGGGCGAAATCGGTGAAATCGTGCACCGCTCGCCGCATCTGATGCTCGGTTATTTCCACGACGACGAGCGCACCAAGGCTGCCTTCGAAGACGGCTGGTTTCATTCCGGCGATCTCGCCACCGTCGACGCCGACGGCTACATCTACGTGGTCGATCGCAAGAAGGACATGATCAAGACCGGCGGCGAGAACGTCGCGAGCCGCGAGGTCGAGGAGACCATTTATAGGCTGCCGGAAGTCTCCGAGGTGGCGGTCGTCGGCGTGCCGCATCCGCGCTGGGTGGAAGCTGTGGTCGCTGTGGTCGTGCTCAAGGCCGGCCGGACACTTGCGAAGGAAGTGGTGCACTCCCATTGCGCCAGGCATCTCGCGCCCTTCAAAGTGCCGAAGGAAATCGTCTTCGCCGAAGCCTTGCCGAAAAACCCGAGCGGAAAATTACTCAAACGCGAACTGCGCCGCGAACATGCGGGGTTGTTCAGTGAAGCGGCCCGATCATCGCCAACCTAGCGGCGGAGCGACGTGCTTGAGGATCGCCTCGATGAGGTGGGCGTTATAGTCGACGCCAAGCTGGGTGGGCACCGTCAGCAGCAGGGTATCCGCCTCGGCGACCGCTTCGTCCTTCTTGAGCTGCTCGACCAGGACATCCGGCTCCGCCGCATAACTGCGGCCGAACACGGCGCGCCGGTTATCGCCGAGAAGCCCGATGGCGTCTTCACTCTCGCCGTCGCGGCCGAAATAGGCGCGGTCCCGGTCGTCGACCAGCGCAAAGATGCTGCGGCTGACCGAGACCCGCGGCTCGCGCGTGTGCCCGGCTGCCTTCCAGGCCTCGCGATATTTGCGGATTTGGCCGGCCTGCTGGACTGACAACGGCTCGCCGGTCTCGTCATAGACCAGCGTCGAGCTTTGCAGATTCATTCCGAGCTTAGCTGCCCATTCCGCGGTGGCGCCGGACCCCGCGCCCCACCAGATGCGCTCGCGCAGGCCCGGCGCGTGGGGCTCGAGCCGCAGCAGGCCCGGCGGATTTGGGAACATCGGCTGCGGATTGGGCTTGGCAAAACCCTCGCCGCGCAGCAGATGGAGAAACACTTCGGTGTGACGGCGCGCCATATCCGCGTCGGTTTCGCCCTCCTGCGACGCGTAACCGAAGTAGCGCCAGCCATCGATCACCTGCTCGGGTGAACCGCGGCTGATGCCGAGCTGCAGGCGGCCGCCGCTGATGATGTCGGCTGCGCCGGCGTCCTCCACCATATACAGCGGGTTCTCGTAACGCATGTCGATAACCGCGGTGCCGATCTCGATGCGCCTGGTGCGCGCACCGACGGCCGCCAGCAGCGGGAAGGGCGAGCCGAGCTGGCGGGCGTAATGATGCACCCGGAAAAAAGCGCCGTCGGCGCCAAGCTCCTCGGCGGCAACGGCAAGCTCGATGGATTGCAGGAGTGCGTCTGACGCCGTTCGTGTTTTCGACTGGGGCGACGGAGCCCAATGGCCGAATGAAAGGAAGCCGATTTTTTTCATGGCTCTCTTATGTAGGCGCGATACGCGCAATTGCCATGCGCTGAATCAATCGTCTCTCCTTGAGGTTTCGCCTTCGAGGGGATTGCGGCACGCGCACCGCGTGGCGGTTGCGCCACGATGCAGAAGACCACGGGTTCTGCAAGTTCCCGTGGGAACGCGCGCCACCGGTGCGCATTAAGAACGGTACGAGCAGCAACAGAGGAGAAAACAGAGCATGCGTGCACTCATGCTTGCGGCTGCCGCCGCGCTGGTTTTGAGCGTACCGATGGCGTCCCTTGCAAAAGCCGGAGACACCACCGTCATCAAGAAGGATACGCCCTACGGTGAGAGCAAAACCGTGATCAAAAAGCACGACGGGCCGATATACGATCGCGTCGAGCCGCCGCCGGTCGACAAGAAAGTCATCATTCACCACGACGACTGACAGCAAATCCGGCCGGCGCATGCCGCCGGTGGAGCGATGCCTCCGCAAGGGGGCGGTTAGGTGAAAAAGGCGCGGCTGCATCCCGCGCCTTTTTCCTCATCGCGGCAAGCCATCGCCGCATTGCGGGAAAGTGGTCACGACGCGGAAGCTACGCGACGAGATCGCCATACTCGGGATGGCGATCGAGAAAGGCGCGCACGAACCCGCAGCGCGGCACCACTTTCAGGCCGCGTCGGCGCGCCTCCTGCAACACGCCCTCGGTCAGCTTGGAGGCGAGGCCGCGCCCGCGCGCGGCGACCGGCGTCTCGGTATGGTCGAGCGACATCACCTGACCGGCTGCGCGGTAATTCAGGAAGGCGGTGACGCCATCGGCGTCGAGTTCGAAACGCGAGCGGGCGCTGTTGTCGCGGATGGTCGCGGGCATGGCAATAGCGCCGGTCCGCGGCCGCCGATCACTTCTCGACCTTGCCGCCAACGTCGATCCAATCCTTCAGCCCGCCGAGGTTATAGACCTTCGCGTAGCCCATATCCCTGAGCAGCTTGCCCGCGAGCGCCGCCCGGCCGCCCGAAGCGCAATACAGGATCACGGTCTTGTCGGTCGAGAAATTCTTGTCGGCGGCGGGCGAGGTCGGATCGGCCTTGAACTCCAGCAGGCCGCGCGGAACGTGCAACGCGCCCACGGCCTTGCCGGTCGCCGCGATCTCGGTTCCATCGCGCAGGTCGACCAGGAGGGCGCCCTTGGCCACCAGGTCCTGCGCCTCCTGGCCGGAGATTTTCGGTACGACCGCATTGGCGGCCTCGATAAGCTGTTTTGCGGTAACGGGCATGATGATCCTCCTTCAGGCGCGAAAGTGTAGGGCGGGCCGAGCGGCGGCGAAACCGTGAAATCCCGGTCCGGCCGGCTGAACCGGCAGCGCCACGATCGCCAACGCGGCAATTCCAACAGGCGATTTGCCGCACATCAATTTGTCGCATCTCATATGCATGTTTTATAAGTTACCACATTCGAACCGTGGAGGACCGTACAGATGTCGAAACAGCTGCAACATGACCAAATTTCGTTCTACGACGAAACGTTGAAGAAGCATATCGAGGGTTCCTATCGAACCGACGGGAAGACCGTCTACGTCAGCTCCGTCGTGTATGGCATCACGAGCGCCCCCCGCGGCGATCTTGGCACCTTCCCCGATCAGAACGGGGTGGATTTGCTGGCGGAAAAGCTGTTGCGACAACTGGCGCACGACGTGTCGAAGAGCGGCAAAGGCGCTGACGCTCACTGAGTTCGCCGACCCGATCCCGAAATATCGGCGACTGCCCGAGCCTCGACGCATCTCTGGCGCCGGGCTGCGGAGACGCGCAATCATTCGCGGGAGAAAAGGCCTAAGGCGCCAGTGTCGGCGCCGGCGGCAGCTTTTTCACCTGCAGCATGCTTTCGGTGATGATCTTTGTCATCTCGATCACCGATTGGCCAAGCGCCGCATATTCGACGATGTCGCGTTCGACGCGGCTGCCGTCGGCCAACAGCTTTTCGCGCAGCAGCTGCAATTCGCCGATCAGGCTGTCGATTTCGCCGGCCGATTGCGCCGACACCCGGCGCAATAAGGCGCCCAGATCATTGGCCGCATTTGCGCCATCGCCGTCCGCCTGGCGAAGGGAGACCCGGTCGCGCCGCACCAGCTCGTGAATTTTTCCTTCGACTTCGGCTTCACCGCTGGGCCCGCGCTGCTTGATGATGCTCATGACGCCATCCCCCTTGGTTTTCGCGCACCCTGCCGGCGGCGATCCGATGGCGGATGTCCCCATGACAATGTGACCGCTTCGGGGCTGCGTGAAGGCGCCATTGCGCAAGTTGGGGATTATTGACGGTGTCCCCTGCGCGAAACCAGGCGCGTTCGGTGACCGATGAAATGGGGGCGTAGCACGGCAGTCCGGCGCGGCCTCCAGCGGTTGCCGGCTCAAGCATCCTCGCTGCGTAGCGCGGACGGCACCATGTTTACCGGCGCCTCGCCCGGAACCAGCGGCGCGTCGGCGGCCTGTACCGACGCCGGGGGCGCCGCGACGCGGCTTCCTGCCGGCTTTATCGGGCGAACTACAAACTCAAACTGCTTGATGACGTTGCCGTAGAGACGAATGGCATGTTGCAGATCGGCGAACGGCAGTTTTTTCTGTTCGTACAAATGACCCCATGGCTCTTCGAGCAGATAGGATTCCGTGTCGACCACGAAGTCGACGTCCAGATACAGCCCCAATGGACTGTTCGAAACGCCTTTGGCGAGCCAGTCGCGATTTTTGGCCTGCGAGAACAATACGAAACTCGCCGGCGTGACAGGTCGCACGTGGCTGGGATCGTTCAGGAAGTCATCGTGCCGCGGGTGGGGCACGATGATGTGAATCGCCGCGTTGTCGCGGCAGACGCGGTAAAGCTCCTTGATGATGCCGAGATAGATCTCGGTTTGGGCGCCGAGGTGTTCGAGCACGTGATGCATCCGCACTTCGTCCACCGAATCATCCGGCCACGGCCAGGGAAACCGCTCCAGATCCACCACCTGGTCCGGGTTGCAGGTGGGAAATTTGTCGACGTTGAGCCAGCCGGGAGTGATTTTGCCGCCGCAGCCCAGGTTCAACCGCATCTCTGTGTTCCTGACTTTTCGGAAAAGCCGACCGCAAGGACGGGTAGGGGTCCGGCGGGGTCCGCTTGCCCGCCGCCTGCAGACCAGCGTTTCTCCAACCCGATGTAGCGGCCTTTATGGTTGAGATTCTGTAAACGCCCGCAGGGGCGGGTGAGGGCTTATTCCCGTCATCCCGAGGTGCGAGCCGACAAAGTCGGCGAAGCCTCGAAGGATGCGGCCGAGCGTTCTCGCGGCGCCTGGGCGTCCGAGTTCTGCTCACCACCACGATGTTGAATCTCTGCTCCCTCCGCATGATCCCCGAAAAGTGGCGTCCGGTTTTCGGACCAGGATCATGCGCAATAAAAAAGGGAAAGCGGAGCGCCGAGAGGCGCATTGTTCAGGAATGTCCACGCACAGACAAGTCTACGCAGTCTGCGCGCAAACCCATCTGTTAGCGCGGCGCGTTGCTCCCACGGCGGGAGTAACGCCCGCCTTTCGGCGCTCACGCTTGCGGCACTCGCCACCGGCTTCTACCCCGATGGCTCAGCTCCAGAACCGGGTTTCCCGCAGGCTTGGCTGACAGGTGTTTTGCCTGCTTCGCTCATAAGTGCCGCGGTTAAGCACGCTCCGTGCAGACCGGTCCTTGTGCCGGTCGACCGGGGCCCCGAAGCCGCCCGAGAACGGGAGTGACGAACCCCCGCGCGCGGGCACCGCATCCCGTTCCCGTCAGTCGGCGTCACCGGTTGACGTCCCTCACAAGAGCGAGACGGGGCGGTTATGGTCATCGCCGCGGCGAAGTCAAAGGCCTTGCAT
>JAGXAC010000134.1 GCA_019075925.1 Hyphomicrobiales bacterium
GGTGTCGCGCAACGCCTCGAACGGCTCCGCCAGCCGCACCGGAACGAGCGGCGCGATCGGGGAAGCGAGCGGGGCGGGCTTCGCCGCAGGAAGCGGAGCATCGATCTTCGCTTCCGCTTCCTGCAGATGGGGGAAGATGCTGACACCGGTGAGTGCGTCCCGCCGCCTTGCAATCGCCGCCCTGCGTTTGCCGGTAACGGCGGCGATTTTGTTCTGGATCAATCCGGTTTCCAGCGCGGCGGCGGGTCCGCCCGCCGCTTCGATGTCGCGGAACAGCGCCCAGGCTGCTTCGCACAGCTCGTCGGTCAAGCTCTCCATAGCGCCGGAGCCGGCGGCCGGGTCGGCGACCTTGCCGAGATGCGCCTCGTCGACGAGAAGAAGCTGGGTGTTGCGGGCGATGCGGCGTGCAAACCGGTCCGGCAAGCCAGAGGCGGCGGTGAACGGCAACGCCGTTATCGTATCGGCACCGCCGAGCGCGGCGGCGAACACTGCGATCGCTGTGCGCAGAATGTTTACCTGAGGGTCGCGCCGCGCCATCATTCGCCAAGCCGTCTCGGCTGCGACCAGCGCGGGCCGCGGCGACAGCCCGCACGAGCGTTCGACAAGCGCCCAAAGTTTCCGCAACGCGCGGAACTTGGCGATGGTCCGAAATTGCTCCGCGTCGGCCGTCAGCCGGAAATAGATCGCGTCGCGCGCGGCATTGAGCGCCATGCCGCTGGCTTCCAGCGCGCGCAGGTAGGCGACGGCGGCGGCAACCGCGAACGCGAGCTCCTGTGCTTCCGATCCGCCGGCATCGTGGACCGCGCGTCCGTCGCCGACGGCAAACGGGCCTTTGAAGCCGGCGTCAGCAAGCATACGGACAAGGCCCGCCATCAGCGGCGCGGTCTTATTCCACGGCAGCGGCAGCTTGCCGCTGATGGCAATAGCAGTGAGCGGGTCGTAGCCGTAGCGAAGCCGCGCCATCGCCGGTTTGGCGCTTTGGCCGGCGATCCTGGCGGCGATCTGTGGGAGTTCGCGTGCAAAAGGCGGCAGATCGATATCGACGGCGATACCGGCGTCGAAACGTACCCCTTCAAGGGTCCGCGCCAGCGCTTGTTCGTTTGCCGGCACACCGAAGCCGCGGCTGCCGAGCGAGCCGGCGAAGACCAGGGTGAGGCCACCGGCGCCATTGTTGAGTTCACGCAGCGCGATCTCGTTGGCGCGGGCCGGATCGGGATGGTCGATCCGTGCCAGGACGTCCCATGGCGTCGTGCCGGGGCGTCCGGCTATCGGTTGCGCATCCGGGCGGCGGGCGGCGAGCGGCTCGATCGCCAATCCGTCATAGGTTCTGCCGACGAAGTGTTCGAACGGCTCGCCCTTGAGCATAGCCTCGACCAGCTTGCGCCATTGCTCGCGGGTCGCGGGCGGGAAATCGGCGGCGAGTGGCAGGTTGTCCGGATCGGCCATGGCTGCAAAATGCCATGACCCGGCACGCCGGCCAACCGAGCTTTTCTTGCAACGCTATGCCGCCGCAATCGGTGTGCGGGCTTACCGCGGCGGCAGCTTTTCGATGCCGGTCGCTTCGACGCGCGCGAGCGCGTCCCGCACCGTCACGCCGTCGATGAGCCAGTCGGGCGCGATCTCCGCCATCGGAACCAGAACGAAGGCGCGCTCCACCAGGTGCGGATGCGGCAAAATCAGGTCGCCGTCGATCAAAACAAGATCATCGTAGGCCAACAGGTCGATATCGATGGCGCGCGGCCCCCAGCGGCGCTCCCGTTCACGATGGCGGCCGAGTGCCTGTTCGCACTCCTTCGCGCGTTTGAGCAAGTCGTGCGGGTCGAGCGTCGTATCAACTGCAATGACGGCGTTGATGAAAGGCGGTTGCTCGACGACGCCCCAAGGCGGCGTCCGGTAGTCGGCGGAACGTGCCCTCAACGTCACGAGCTTGCCGTCACACAACATCGCAACCGCGCGATCGAAAACCGCGCGCACGTCGCCCACGTTGCCGCCCAGTGCGATGAAGGCTTCAACCACCGTTGTCCTCGCGGTTGCGGGCGATGGTCACGCCGACATCGTTGAAAGTTGCCGCTATCGGCGCGTGCGGCTTGTGTACGGTAACGCGGATGCTGCGCACGCGCGGATAAGCTTCGAGTACGGCTTCGGCAACGGCGCCGGCGGCGGCTTCAATCAGACGATAGCGCCGGCCGCAAAAGGCTGCGCTCACGGTCCTCACCAGCATATCATAGGAGACGGTGGATTTGACCTTGTCGGTGCGTGACGCTTCGGCGAGATCGATGTCGATTTCGAGGTCGAGGCCGAACGGCTGTCCGACCTTCGCCTCGTGCGGCATCACGCCGTGATAGGCGTGCAGCACCAGTCCGTTGACAAAGATCGCACCGCTCATCGCGCCCGCCTGATTGCCGCGCTGACCGCCAGCGCCTGCACCGTCGGTGCCACGTCATGCACGCGCACAATCGCGGCGCCGTTTTCGATTGCGAACAAATGCGCGGCCAGCGAGCCGCCCAGCCGCGCCATGGGATCGGAGGGCGTTAGCGAATGAATGAATCGCTTGCGCGACGCGCCGATCAGCAGTGGCAAACCGAACTGCCGCCAAACGTCGAGGCGGGCGATGCAGGTCAGGCTTTGCTCCGGTGTCTTGCCGAATCCGATGCCGGGATCGAGCACGATGCGCTCGCGTCGGATGCCGGCGCGGGCGGCGATGTCGAGCGAGCGCCGGAAGAAATCGCTCACGTCCTTCACAATATCGATCGCCGGATCGGCGCTCTCGCGATTATGCATGATGACGACCGGCGCATCGTAGTCGGCGACCGTGCGGGCCATGTCCGGGTCGCCTTGCAGTCCCCACACGTCGTTGACGATGGCGGCGCCAAGATCGAGCGCCCACGCCGCAATCGGCGCTTTCAGCGTGTCGATCGACAGCGGCACGCCAAGCGCGATGACGTCGGGGAGCACCGGCTCCAGGCGGGCACGCTCGTCTTCGGCCGATATCCGGACCGCGCCGCCATACGGTCGGGTCGATTCAGCGCCGACGTCGATAATGTCCGCACCTTCGGCCGCCAGCCGGCGGGCCTGCGCGATCGCTGCGGCTGGATCGAGAAAGCGTCCGCCGTCGGAAAACGAATCCGGCGTTACGTTGAGCACGCCCATGACCAACGGTCGCGCCTTGCCAAGGAGCCGCGCGAGTACGTCGCCGGAGCGTGAGGCCGCCGATAAACTGAGCGGGTTCAAGCGGATTGCCATTGAGCACGCCGTTGTCGTCGCTGCACAGTGTCATTGGCGGCGAGGCGAAGCAATCCGGATGCAGCAGCTATTGGGTCGCGGCCGCAGCGCCCAATCAGTAACGGATAACCGGCGGGAGTTTTTTGGCGTTCTCGATCCAACGCTGCACCATGCTGACCGTGGGCAGCAAGCGCACCAGTTTGCGCTTGGCATTAGCTTCGGTCATCTGGTCCACGAGCTTTAGCGGGTTGCGGTATTTGAGTTCTTGAACGGTCTTGACGCCGGCCGCGCGCAAAAGCTCCGCGTATTCCCAACCGACGCCCTTGACGCGCATGCGGTCGGCCGCGGTCACCCACCCCAGCACCAGCTTGTCGTTGGTGCCGATTTTCTCGGCGATCTTGAGCCGCTGCTTCGGCGTTTTGGCCATGCGCAACAGCCCGATTGTGGTTCGGATGCCTTCCGACTTGAGCAACACGGCGGTATCCGCGCCGATGCCTTGAATGTTGGTGATGGGATACCCCATCGCTAAACCCCCTCGACCGCGCAGCCCGGCGCGGTAGTGATGCCCGACGTCAAACGAATTGAGAAAGGCCTCAATCGATGCCGCCGTTGGCGACGAGACGCCCAATCAACTCGTCCATAGTCCCCTCGCCAGCCCAAACATTCGCCGTGTTATTGCCATAATGAACATTCGCGCGCGGCGTGACAAGATGTGACCGAAGCGATTGCATGTCGGTTCGTAGTGGAAATAACCAGGTGCGCGCAGTAAATTCACGCGTGTGCGACGCGACGCCGCCGAACTTCATCAAATCGACCGGCAACAAGATCGCGGATACGTTCGCCGACGCGGCCGCAGGTGGGGCACCGGGCGGCGCAATTGGAAGGTGAACGCGATGACAGCATCCGAAAGCCTGCCGGCAGTGCTCGACCGCATCGACCGAGACCTCGACGCCAGCGTCGAGCGGCTGTTCGCGCTGCTTCGCATTCAGTCGGTGTCGACCGACCCGGCCTATGCGCCGCAATGCTTGACCGCCGCCGAGCATGTTGCGGCCGATCTGCGGGGTCTTGGCTTCGAAGCCAGCGTGCGGCCGACCAAAGGTCATCCGGTGGTCATCGGCAAAAGCGCGAATGGCGCTAATGGGCGTGCGCCGCGCGTTCTCTTTTACGGCCATTACGATGTGCAGCCGGTCGATCCGCTTGATCTGTGGAAGACCCCGCCATTCGAACCTCGGATCGAGACCCTCGACGGCGGCCGCAAGATCATTGTCGCGCGCGGCGCCTGCGACGACAAAGGCCAGGCCATGACCTTCATCGAAGCCTGCCGCGCCTTCAAGACGGTTACCGGCAAGCTGCCGCTGGACATCACGATGATGATCGAGGGCGAGGAGGAGTGCGGTTCGAAAAACCTGTTCGGTTTTGTTCGGGACAATTCAGCCGAGCTCAAACGCGACCTGGCTCTGATTTGCGACACCGGCATGTGGGACGCGCAAACGCCTTCCATCACCACATCCTTGCGTGGGCTCGTGTACGAAGAGGTGAGGCTCACCTGCGCCGACCGCGACCTGCATTCCGGCCTGTTCGGCGGTGCTGCGCGCAACCCGATCCATGTGCTGGCCGACATCATCTCGGCACTGCACAAGCCGGACGGCTCGGTGGCGATACCCGGCTTTTATGAGGGCGTGCATGAACTACCCCCCGACATCAAGGCCGATCTCGCCCGCCTCAATCTTACGCCAGAGAAATTCCTTGGCCCGATCGGGTTGAAAATTCCGGCCGGCGAAAAAGACCGCATGCTGATCGAACAGATTTCCACCCGTCCGACCGCCGAGGTCAACGGCATTCTCGGCGGCTACACCGGGGAGGGCGCGAAGACCGTCATTGCCGGCAAAGCGATGGCCAAAATCTCGTTCCGTCTCGTCGGCGCACAGGATCCGGAGAAAATCCGCGCCGCCTTCCGCGACTTTGTGCGCGCGCGAGTGCCGGACGATTGCGCGGTGGAGTTCGGCAATTTCACCGGCGCCCCCGCCTTCGGCGTCGCGTTTGACAACCCGGCGCTGGCCAAAGCGCGCGAGGCGCTGGCCGAAGAATGGGGCAGGAAGGCGGTGGCCATCGGCGCCGGCGGTTCGATCCCGATCGTCGCCGACTTCAAGACCGTGCTGGGAATGGATACGCTGATGGTCGGGTTCGCGCTCGACGACGACCGCGTGCATTCGCCTAACGAAAAGTTCGACCTGAAATGTTTCCATAAAGGCACGCGCAGTTGGGCGCGCATTCTGGCGGCGCTGGCTGCGTAAAGGTGCCAACACGGGAGGGCATGATGAAAATCGGATTCGTTGCGGCCGCCGCCGTCGCGGTCATGCTCGGCGTGTTGCCGGCATCGGCCGCCGGGGTCGACAAGCTCTATGTGCTCGATTGCGGCAGCATTTCCGCTCCCGACCAATCGCTTTGGTCGCCGGGCGTCAATGTGGGCGTGCCGATCGAACTGTCGGATAATTGTTACCTGATCCATCACACGCAGGGCTGGTTCTTATGGGACACCGGCTTATCGGACGCGCTCGCCGCCATTCCCGGCGGAAAGAAAGTCGCCGGCAATGGGTTCGTGCTCAAACGCGCCAAGACGCTTTCCAGCCAGCTCGAGCAGCTTGGAGTGAAGCCTGCCGACATCAAGGCTATCGGCATCTCGCACACCCATCCTGACCATATCGGCAATGTCGAGGAATTCCCGCACGTCATGCTTTACGTGCAAAAGGCCGAATATGACTGGCCGAATGCCGACGGCACGCCGCGCTTTAAGCCCGGCCACCCGGTTACCAAGCTCGACGGCGACCACGACGTGTTCGGCGACGGTTCGGTCGTGATCATTTCGACGCCCGGCCACACGCCGGGGCACCAGTCGCTACTGGTGCGGCTGCCGCAAACCGGCGCGGTCGTGCTGTCTGGCGATGCCGTCCACTTCCAGGCCAATTGGGACAATCGCCGGGTGCCCGGTCTTAATTTCAACAAGGAGCAGACGCTGGCTTCGATGCAGCGCATCGCCGACATCCTGTCAAAAGAGCATGCGCAGTTGTGGATCAATCACGACAAGCCGCACAGCGACGCGCAGAAGAAATCGCCGGAATTCTACGAGTGACGCCGATAATGGGGGCAATGGCGACGCCGCGGCGGCAGCGATGATGGCCGATTTCGGCTTCAAATTTCATCATCTCGGCCTGGCCGTGCCGCGCGCCGATGAGGCGGTGACGTTTCTCTCCGGCCTGGGTTATGCGCTCGGCGAGCGCGTTTTCGATCCCGCGCAGAATGTCAACTTGATGCTGAGCCGGCATCCACACATGCCGGCGGTGGAAATCATCTGGCCGGGCAACGGACCGGGGCCGATCGACAAATATGTCGCGCGGCGGCCAAGTGGCATCGTTTATCACGTTTGTTTCGAGACAGCCGACCGCCAGGCAAGCCTCGCCGCCATCGCCGCCGCCAACCTGAACCCGATTTGCGTGGCTGAGCCGCTCCCGGCCGTGCTGTTCGCTGGCCGGGCGGTTTCGTTTTATGCCGTGGTCGGCATGGGATTGATCGAAATTCTCGAATAGTCAGTCGGGTTTCCGGGCGATCGTCCGGGGACTGACAAAACGCTCGAGCCGTCCGACGCTGCTGGCGAGCCGCGACCAGTCGTCGAATGCAAACTCGATGACGACCAAGCCCGACGTCGGCAGTTTTTCGTCGATGCGCTCGCGCGCTTCGACGTCGCCGGCACCGATCAGTTGCACGGCGAGGTCGTGCAGGCCCGGATTATGGCCGACAATGAGGAGGGTCGGCGTGCCCGCCGTCTCGCCGATCAGTTCGGCCAGCGACCCGGTGCTGGCGTTATAAATGCGCGGATCGCGTACTGCGCGCGGGACCTTGCTGAAGGCGCCTGCCACCAGCTCCCAGGTCTCGTCCGCCCGCACTGCCGGCGATACCAGCGCAAGATCCGGAATGAGCCGGTGGCGCGCCATGTACGCTCCGATTATCGGCGCGTCGGAGCGGCCGCGCGCCGTCAGCTTGCGATCGCGATCACGCGTATCCGGCTCGGGTCGCTCGGCTTTGGCGTGGCGTAACAATAGTAGGCGGCGCATCGGGCAATGGTCCGGTGCCGGCTTCGGCCGGTTTGCCGAAGCCTAGTCATCCAATTCTAACACTCGCATCCGGGTTCGGCACCCTCTCGCGCAAATGTTGGAAGCAACAAGCAAAAGGACCAGCGGCACAGCCAAATCCCGCTCCACTAGTGTGCGAGATTTGAACTTCCTATAGTGGGGGCGCAAACCTGCACAGGAACCTGATACCCAAGCCGACATTTTCAGATGCGCGGCCCCGACCTGTCCGCTGTGCGAAATTCCAGTCATGGACGAACACGTTTCCCCAACGGCTTACGGCGACACCTGGTATGCGGCGACCAAGGTTGAAGCGCCGGAGCGGCCGACGCTCAACGTCGACCTTGACGTCGATGTCTGTGTCATCGGCGGCGGCCTCGCCGGTCTGACGGCGGCGCGCGAAGTCGCTCGCGCCGGCTGGTCGGTGGTTCTCGTCGAGGCCGCACGACTGGCGGCCAATGCTTCGGGCCGCAACACCGGTTTTGTGCTTCCGGGGTTCGCCGCCATGCCCGAAACCCTCGTCGGACGCGTCGGACCGCCGCGCGCCAGGGATTTATGGGAGCTGTCGCAAAGCGGGGTCGATTACGTCCGCAACGCGATTGCCGCTGACGCCATGCCCGGCATCGATCCGCAAGACGGCTGGCTGCATGTCTCGAAAACCAACGACGGCGATGCGTTCTTGAAACGGGTCGGCCTGCTTGGCGAATTCGGCGCCGAGATCGAAGGCTGGCCGGTCGAGCAAGTGCGTGCGACCTTGCACAGCGAACGATACTTCCATGCCATTCATTTTCCGCGGGCGATCAACATCCACCCTCTGAACTATGCGCTCGGCCTGGCCGCCGCCGCCGAACGCGACGGCGCCCGCATTTTCGAAAATACGCCGGCTTTATCGATCGATCCCGCGGGTGTCCGCAAGCGCATCGTCACGCCGAACGCCCGCTTGCGCGCCAACCACGTCGTGCTGTGCGGAAATTTTCAAATTGGAAAACTCATGCCGCCGATCGGTGCCGCACTGGTCCCGGTCACCACCTACGTCATGACCACCGCGCCGCTCGGGGTGGGCCTGGCCGAAGCGATCCGATATCGCGGCTCGGTCAGCGATAGCGACGGCGCCGACAATCACTACCGCATTGTCGGCGGCGACCGATTGATGTGGTCCGGCCGGGCCACGGCCTGGGCAGGCGATCCGCGCCGCTATGCGCGCATGCTGACCGCCGACATTCGCAGGACTTATCCCCAGCTCGGCGACGTTGCCGTCGATTACAAATGGTCCGGCACGCTGGGTCGTTCGATCCACCGTATGCCGCAGATCGGCGAACTCGGGCCGGGTGTCTGGCTGGCGAGCGGCTTCGGCGCCCATGGTCTCAATACCACCGCGATGGCCGGGAACCTGATTGCGCGCGCAATCCTGCACAGCGATCAAACCTGGCGCCAGTTCACACCGTTCGAACTGGTTTGGGCTGGCGGAGCTTGTGGAAGCGCGATCACGCAGGTCGCGTATTGGGGAAGCCGCTTACGTGCCATCCTGGCGGAGCGTCGCGCACGCGCCGCCGATTCAGCTTCCCGCGTTCGAGAGCAGGGCATGGCTGCGGTGCAACCGGTCCCCGCCAATCCGCCCGTGCAAACGCCGGCAGAGGATCGCGAGCAGGCGGCCGGGCCCACGACGTCGGGTCCGTCGTTGTCCGATGGCGCGACGGTTACGGTGCAAACCGAAACGACGAAAACTACCGGCTTGCTGGAGGCTGCCACGATCGATGACGAGAAGCCGACCGTGCCTGCTACCGCGAAAAAACGCCGCCGTCGAAAAGGCGGCAGCGCAAAATTATAAGCGGCTGTTGGCCGTATTGCACATTGTTAATCTGTCGAAGAGATTCAGTGGAACGAGCAATGGCGCTCTGTCGCTTCCGATCGGGGTTTGCATTATAGTTGGACCCTCGGGCTCCGCTTTCGAGCGGAGAGGGGGGCTCCGCTTTCGAGCGGAGGGGCGTTGGTATGGATTTTCGTAAAGGGCGACTGTTGGTTGTCGCGATGGCGTTCGTCACGCCCGCCGCTGCCGCAGATCTCGATCAAAGTGCCGCTCCGGCGCCGATGGTGGCGAAGGCTCCGGCTGCCGTGTCTGATTGGCTGGTCACAATCGGCGGGGAAGTTCGGGCGTTGCCGGCTTGGCCGGGTGCACCGAGCACCGTTTACAGTATCGGCGGGTTCCCGCTGTTTAATATTGGCAAGCCGGGCGATCCGCCGGTCCTTTTCGCCGCTCGCGACGGCTTTGGTGTTCCCCTGCTTGACTTTGGGAAGTTTCAGGTCGGCCCGGTCGGCACGTTGTCTTGGCCGCGCTACGTGAACCCCTGGGGGTCATTGCACGGCCTGAACAATGTCGATTGGGCGGTTCAACTGGGCGGCTATGCGCAGTATTGGCCGGTACCGTGGCTGCGTGTTCGTGCCGAGGCC
>JAGXAC010000135.1 GCA_019075925.1 Hyphomicrobiales bacterium
TCACCAGCCAAAGCAGCCAGATCAGATCGATTGTGGCATTCGGACCAGGCACGAACGGTTTGCTCTGCTGCGGCGATACGGGCGTCAACGGTTATCCCAAGCGTAGCTGTGCCGTCAAAACTCGCTTTTGTATGACGCCGCCGCCCCGAACGATTGGCGGCTGCCCACCGTGGAACCGACGATATCGCGCAGCGCCGGCTCGATCGAGCGGGGAGCATAGCCGAGTTCGCGGCACGATTTTTCGTTCGACAACGGCCGGGAATGCAAGGCGATTCGCACGCCCTCCACGGTCGCCGACGGCGCCCGGTGCGTGACGCGATCGGCTACCAGATCCATCGCCGCACCGGCGATACGGGCAAATCCGGCCGGTAGCGGAATACGCAAGGCGTTGCGCCCGCTCAACGCACTGACCAAGCCGAGAAGTTTGCCAAGCGTGATGTTTTCGCCGCCCAGAATGTAGCGTTGCCCGATTTGCCCGCGCTCCATGACCAGCAGCAGACCGGCGGCGACGTCGCGCACATCGACCAGGTTGAGGACAAAATCGACATAGAACTGAAAGCGCCGTTCGAGAAAGTAACGCAGCATCGCGGTCGGCGGCGTCAGATTGCGGTGCGGGCCGATCGGCATGGTCGGATTGGCGATCACTACCGGAAAGCCGGACGCGGCGGCCCTTAGCGCCAGTTGCTCCGCCTGCATTTTCGAACGCGTATAGGCACCGGGCATCTCGTCCAGCCTCGTGCGAACGTTCTCGGTCACCACCGGTTCGCGGTTGGACGGGCCGAACAGAATCGACTCGGTGGAGCAATGCAGGAAGCGCGCGACACCGCGTTTGCGCGCGGCGGCAAGCACGATCTCGGTGCCGCGGCAGTTGACGGCGTGAAAGTCGTTCTTGTCCCGCACCCACATGCCAGGCAAACCGGCGAGGTGATAAACCTCGCCGACGTCATCGAGCGCTTCGCTCACCGCCGCCGGATCGAGTATCGAGCCTTTGACGAACTGCACGCCGGCCGCCGCTTCGGGCGAGCGCAAATCGAGAACGCGCACGCTGCGGCCGCGTGCCTGCAACACCGGGACCAGGTGCTGCCCGATGAATCCGCTGCCGCCGGTAACGAGCGTGTGTGTCACTGACGCTGGCTCACCTCGGCCCCGCCCGGCAAGGTTTGGGGCACGGACGGCTGCTGCAAGATACCGGCCAGATCGGGCCGCAAGCCAAGCGCGGCGTAAAGCTTCGCGACCATGTACATCGGCGCGATCAGGCTCTGCATCGGGTTATTGATCGCGGTCGGCCGCTTCCCTTCGAAGGCTTGATGACCGACGATTTGCAGCACCCAGCCGAGAACGAAGAGGGTCGCTGCGATGGTCCACATCCAGGCGACGCCGACATTGCCGGCAATTGCCGCTGCAATCCAAAGCAGCGGAACCGCGGCAACGGCGATTCCAAGACCGAGCCCGAAATCCCAGGCCATCCACATCAGCAAGGCGGGAATGACCAGGAGCGGCGCCAGGCTGGTATGGAACCCGAACAGTGTCACCGGCACGAGCGAAAGCGGCATCACCACGCCGACAAAAATGATCGGATTGCCGATGATGTGCATCACCCCGTTGAGCCGGTCGCGGTGAGCATCCGCGTACACAGCAAGTTCGCGCCGGAACATCCGTTTCATGGAGCCGCCATTTTACGGGGGCAGGCCGCCGCATGAGCGGCGACCCGCATTACTGCCTCACCCAGTGCGGCGATACTTTGACGTGGCGGCGGGCGAAGGTCAAACCGGACCGCACCCGCGCAAAAGCGCGGGCTTAAGCTTCGGCGCCGGCAAACTGCGGAACCGGGACCGGCGGCGCGTCCGCGGGCAATTTCATCTCGAGCGCCGCCGCCACCGCTTCGTCGACCCGCTCCAGCCAGATGAACTCCATCTCCTTGCGGGCGATCTCCGGAATGTCTTCATAGTCCCGCCGATTGCGCGCCGGCAACATGACACGCTTAAGACCCGCGGCGTGCGCGGCGAGCACTTTCTCCTTGATGCCGCCAACCGGCAACACAAGGCCGCGCAGGCTGATCTCGCCGGTCATGGCGGTATCGCTGCGGACGGTGCGCTCGGTCAAGAGCGACACAAGCGCCATGAACATGGCGACGCCGGCGCTTGGCCCATCCTTCGGGATCGCACCCGCCGGAACGTGGACGTGGATGTCGCTGTGTTCAAAACGGCCGGCGTCAATACCGAGCGAGGCGGCACGGTTCTTGACGATCGACAATGCCGCCTGCGCGCTTTCCTTCATCACGTCGCCAAGCTGGCCGGTGAGGATCAGCCGGCCGGTGCCGGGAATCCGGGTTGCTTCGATGAACAGGATGTCGCCGCCGACCGGCGTCCAGGCGAGCCCGGTGGCAACGCCGGGCACGCTCGTGCGCATCGCCGTCTCGCTCTCGAATTTCGGCGCGCCGAGAATCGCGGCGAGTTCGCCGCGGCCGATCAGCGCCGGCCCGCTCTCGCCTTCGGCGATGCGGACGGCGGCGTTGCGCAACACCTGACCGATCAGCCGTTCCAGGCCGCGGACGCCGGCTTCGCGCGTGTAATTCTGGATGATCTCGCGCAACGCGTCGTCGGCGAGCTCGACCTGCCCGGCCTTGAGCCCGTTCGCCTCGAGCTGGCGCCGCAACAGATAGCGGTGGGCGATCTGCAGCTTCTCGTCGGCCGTGTAGCCGGCGAGACTGATGATCTCCATGCGGTCGCGCAGCGGCCCCGGAATGGTGTCGAGCATATTGGCGGTGGTGACGAACACCACGCGGCTCAAATCGAACGGCACCGCGAGGTAGTTGTCGCGGAACGTGTTGTTCTGCTCCGGATCGAGCACTTCCAGCAGCGCCGCGCCCGGATCGCCCTGGATGCCGGCGCCGAGCTTGTCGATCTCATCGAGCATCATCACGCAATCGCGCGAGCCGGCCTTGCGGATCGCCTGGATGATGTTGCCCGGCAGCGCGCCGATATACGTGCGGCGATGGCCGCGAATCTCGGCTTCGTCGTGGACGCCGCCGAGGCTCACGCGGACGAATTTGCGGCCCATGGCGCGCGCGATCGACTGGCCGAGCGAGGTCTTGCCGACGCCGGGCGGGCCGACGAAGCACAGGATCGGCGCCTTGCCGGCGGGCGCGAGTTTGCGCACGGCGAGATATTCGACGATCCGCCGCTTGATCTTGTCGAGATCGTAGTGATCGTCGTCGAGGATGCGCCGCGCTTCCTTGATGTCGATCGGCTTTTCCTCGGGCAGCGCCCACGGCAGCTCGATCAGCCAGTCGAGATAGGTCCGCACCATGCCGTATTCGCCGGCCGCTTCGGGCATGCGCTGGAGCCGGCGCAATTCCTTGCGCGCCGCGTCTTCGACCTCCTTTGGCATTTTGGCGTTGGCGATTGCCTTTTCGAGCTCGGCCATCTCGGCGGCCTTGCCTTCCTCGCCTTCGCCGAGCTGGCGTTGAATCGCCGCCATCTGCTCGCGCAGCAGCACTTCGCGCTGACGCTCGTCGAGCGCAGCCTTGGTCTGCCGGCCGATTTCCTGCGACAGCCGCAACACCTCGATGCGGTGCGCGAGCAGCCGCAGGACCTTGTCCATGCGCGCCGCCAAGTCGACGGTTTCGAGAATGTCCTGCTTCTCGTCCGGCTTCACATCCATGTATGAGACCGCGAGATCGGCCAGCGCAGACGGCGTCTCGATCGACTGGATCGCAGCGACCAGATCGGGCGGCGCCTGCGGCAGCAACTGGACCGCTTCCAACGTCTGCGCGCGCAGATTGACGAAACGCGCCTCGACATCGGGCCCGGCGGTCGCCGGCTCCGGGATTTGCAGCACGCGGGCGACGAAAAACGGCCAGCCGCTCAGATATTCGACGACCTGGAAGCGCTGCTCGCCCTGGCAGACCAGATGATGCGAGCCGTCCGGGGCGGTGATGTAGCGCACGATATTGGCGAGCGTGCCCATGCGGTGCATGTCGTTCGCGGTCGGCTCGGCGATCTCGGGATCGCGCTGCAGCAGGATGCCGACCTGCCGCTGATCGCGCACCGCCTGTTGGGCGGCCGCAATCGACTTCGGGCGGCCGAGCGTGATCGGCAGCACCAAGCCGGGGAACAGTACGGTGTTGCGCACCGGCACGATGATCAGCGCGTCGGGCGGCAACGGCGGCAATTGCGGCTGCGCCGCCGCAGTTTCGGGGGAAGCGCCATCGGTGCGCATTTGCACGTCAGCCATGGCCGGTGCCCGCTTTCTGCAACGTCACGACCAGGCAGCCGTCGACGACGGCGCGGCGCACATTGGCGCTGTAACGGCCGGCCGGCAGCCGCACCCGCCGGTAGAAGCGGCCTTGCGGCAGTTCGAGGCGATGAATGGTTGCGGTGCGCAGTTCCTGCGGATAGGCCCGGGTACCGGCGATAACCAATTCGCCGTTGTCGATCGCTGCCTCGACGCTCGCGGCATCGACGCCCGGTAAAGCAACCAGTGCCAAAACCGCGGATTCGGTCTCCAGAATGTCGACCGGCGGCTCCCACGACGGCTGTCGCGCCTGGCTGCCGGCGGGCCGGAACAGCTCACGATGCATCCGTTCGGCGCGCGCCACCATTTCGCACGCTTCCGACCACATCCAGTCGCGGGCCACATCGCGGGTCATAGGTTCCCTCAAGCTCGATTGGTTTATGTGTGCAGCCGATGAGCCAAATTCAACGCCGGAGCGTATAAGAGAGGACGCGCAGTGCCGAAACCGGGCCCAAGCCGGAACCACGCCGACATGCAACCGATCGAACTACCGGCCAGCCACACCGGTAAGCCGCACGATCGAATCGGGCGCATCATCGCGCTCCTGTTCGCCATCCTGATCGGTTCGACCGCACTCGTATCCGCGGGCGACGATGTCGCTGCCGGCCGGGCGGTGATCCGTTCGCAGGAAGCCGCACTCGGTCGCGACGACGCGGCGGCAGCCTACGCCTTTGCCTCGCCGTCGATCAAAAGCTGGTACCGCACGCCCGCTACATTCATGTTCATGGTCCGCAACAGCTACGCGCCGGTCTACCGGCACCGCAGCTTCGAATTCGGCGAAGGGCGGATCTTCGACGGCAAGATTTATCAGGAAGTCCACATCATCGACGCCGACGGCGAAGCGTGGGAAGCCCTCTACACGCTCGAACCGCAGAGCGACGGCAGCGTCAAGATCAGCGGCTGCGTACTGAAGAAAGCGGTTACCTCCTAACCCAGCGCGGCGGCCGCGCGACATCGCTCATCGCCGCCGCTCGGGTTTCTTGTGCGGAGCCTGCAACGGCGTCGCGCGCTTCTCGACGAAGTCGCGCAGACGCTGCGCCGATTCCGGCGGACGCTGCATCGACGTATTGATGTATTCCATGAACAGCCCGTCGTCGTGCGACAGATCGCTGATGCGCGGCAGGACATTGGTGATCTGCCAATTCGTCAGCGGTGTATTTTGGGCGATGCGCGCGGCAAGCTCCTTCGCTTTGGTCAGCGCCTGACCTTCGTCGACGACATAACGAACGATGTTGAGCTTCTCGGCTTCGTCGACCGAAAGAATGCGGCCGGTGAGCATCATGTCGGCCATCACCGAATAGCCGACAATACGCTGGACGCGCACGGAACCGCCGCCGCCGACGAAAATGCCGCGCTGGCCTTCCGGCAAGCCGAAAAACGCCGTGCGGTCGGCGACGCGGATGTGGGTCGCCGCCGCCAGTTCGAGGCCGCCGCCGACCACCGCGCCATGCAGCGCCGCGACGAAAGGAATCGGCCCGCGCGCAATAATGTCGAACACGGTATGCCAGGCGTGGTCGGTCTTTTTGCGCGGCGGCGGCGATTCCATCCGCTTGAGCAGTTGCGCAAGGTCGAGGCCAGCGGAGAAATTCACGCCGTGGCCGAAGATCACACCGGCGTCGGCCTCCTCGCCGCCGCGAACGACCGCATCCCGCAATTGATGAACAACATCGTCATTGATCGCGTTTCGCTTGTCGGGACGGTTCAGACCGATGACGGCGACTGCGCCGTGAAGTTCATAGGTGATGAGATTGGACGTCATGGGTCAGCCTCAGCCGCGGGTCACGATCAATGCATCAAGTGCGGTAGCGCCGTGGCCGGCGGCATGGACAACGAGCGGATTGACGTCAATTTCCATGATGTCGGAACGCGCGCGCATCAGACGGCCGATTGCGGCGGCGGCGGCGGCCACCGCCTTGACATCGACCGGCGGGGTGCCGCGGAAGCCGTGCAGCAGCTTCGCGGTCTTGAGCTTGCCCAGTTCGGCGGCAATTTCTTCTTCGCTCGAGTCGGGCGGCATCAGCCGCACGTCGCCCAGCGCCTCGACCCACACGCCGCCGAGGCCGAGCATCACGACCAGCCCCCAGCGCGGATCGCGCCGCGCGCCGACCACGAGTTCGAGGCCTGACGGCGACATGCTCTCCACCAATACGCCATCGAGCTTCAGGCCCGGTTGCGCCCGCTCCACGTTGGCGTGCAATGCCGTCCAGGCTTTGCGCACCGCCTCGGCATCGGCCAGCCGCAAAATGACCCCGCCCGCCTCGGTCTTGTGGGTCAGCTTGGCGGCTTGCGCCTTCATCGCGACGGGATAACCGATGCGGTCCGCGATGGCGACCGCTTGCTCGACGCTGCCGGCCAGCCCGCCTGGAGGGACCCGCAGACCGAGCGCCGCCAGCACGTTCTTCCCCAGCCATTCAGGCTGCGGGCCCTTGCCGAGATCGGGGATTGAGACGGCAGCTACCGCTGCGGCTTTGCGTTCCGCCAGCGCCGAATTGCGGTTTCCATAGGCGACCACCTTGCCCATCGCCCGCAAGGTGCGGTCCGACGAACGCGACAACACCACCTTGTTGCTACGCGCGACGTCAAGGAATTCTGGCGCCAGCGGCGAGCCGTCTCCCAGAATGGCAAGCGCAACCGGCTTGCTGGCGGTCGCAGTGGCGGCAACGATGCCCTGGACGTAGAGAACCGAATGGGTCGGGCTCGATGCCGGAATCGAGATAGCGAGGCCGCCGATCGCTGGATCGCGCAAAAGCGCTTCGACGCAGGTCGGCAGCAGTTCCGGCTGCCAGATCGTTTGCGTGCCGAGATCGAGCGGATTCTTCGGCGGCAGGAAACTCGGCAGCAACGGCGTGAGATAATCCTTGGTCGCCTGCGACAGCGGCGGCAGACGGACGCCGATGTCTTCGCAAAAATCATGTGCGATGCCGCAAAATGCGCCGGAAAAGGTGAGCACTCCGAGGTCGCCCTTCGACGGCTTTGGAAAGCGGGCGAGAATTTCGCTGACGTCGACAAGTTCGTCGAGCGTATCGACCATAACGACGCCGGCGTGCTCGACCAGCGTGCGCATGACCGCGTGATCGCCGCTCAGCGCGCCGGTGTGCGACTGTGCCGCCTCCTTTGCTTTGGCGCCGCGCCCGGGATGCAGCATCACCATCGGCTTGCCGCGCCGCATCGCCTCGGCGGCGATATCGATAAACTCTTGCGGCCGCCTGATGTCTTCCACGTAAAGCGTGATGACTTGCGTCACCGGGTCGTCGAGCAGGTACTGGACGAAGTCGGCAAGACCGAGACCGGCCTCGTTGCCGGTCGAAATCCAGCAGGACACCGGAACGCCGCGGGCGGTCAGGCTCGCCTCCAAATGATTTCCCAGGCCGCCGCTCTGCGCCACGATGGCGACCGCGCCGCGGCTGCCTTCGGGCAATCGGGGGATGGCCTTCGGCGAGAAAAAGACCGCGGCGAAGCCGTCCACGAAGTTCATCAGGCCAAGACAGTTCGGACCAACCAGTGCCAGCCCGCCGGCGCGCGCAATCGCCCCGATCTGCTCCTGGTCGGCGGCACCCTCGCCGCCGGCCTCCGCGAAGCCGGACGCAAATACGATCGCCGCTTTCACCTTGCGCCTGACGCAGCCCTCCACCGCTTCGCGCACCGCACCCGCCGGCAAAGTAAAGACCGCAAGGTCGACGCCGATCGGAAGATCGTCGATGCTGCCGAGAACCTTGCGGCCATCGACATCTCCTGCGCCGCGGCCGACAAGATGAATGGGACCGTCGAATTTGTTATTGCCGAGCAGTTCGAGCACGATCCGCCCTGCCGAGCCGGGCTTCGCCGACATGCCGACGATCGCGACGCTGCGCGGCCGCATGATGCTGCGGATCGCCGCGGATGCCGCAGTTCGGGAACTCTCCGGTGAGACGGTCGATGTCATGTCAACGCTCCAACAGATGGCCGGCGACAGCCATAAAGCAACGGCGATTAAACTATGTCCATGCGAGGCAAGTCTATGACGAGCCGATAACGCCCGCCGAAACATGGGCGGCTCCACGCACACCGTCGGCCAGCGTGCGCACGATGTCGCTCACCGACTTGACGGTAGTCGCGGTCGCCTTGCCATCCGGCCCGAGGCTTTTGCGCACCGCCTCGACCAGCGCCGAGCCGACCACGACGCCGTCGGCGCCCTGCGCGAGGAGCCGCGCCTGCTCGGCCGTACGCACGCCGAAGCCGACACAGACCGGTAGCGCGGTATGGCGCTTGATCCGCGCCACTGCGGCCGCGACCTTGCCGGCGTCCGGCGCGGCGGCGCCGGTGATGCCGGTGATCGACACGTAATAGACAAAGCCGGAGGTGTTCGCGAGCACCGCCGGCAAGCGCCGGTCGTCGGTGGTCGGCGTCGCGAGCCGGATGAAATTGAAACCGGCCTTCAGCGCCGGCAAGCATAATTCCTCGTCTTCCTCCGGAGGCAGATCGACGACAATCAGGCCATCGACGCCGCCGGCTTTGGCATCGGTCAAAAAGCGGTCCACGCCGTAGACGTAAATCGGATTGTAATAGCCCATCAGAATAATCGGCGTGTCATCGTCGCCGCGGCGGAACTCGCGCACGAGTTCGAGCGTCCGCCGCAGGTTCTGCCCGCCGGCAAGCGCCCGTTGTTCCGCCGCCTGAATCGCCGGTCCGTCCGCCATCGGATCGGTGAACGGCATGCCGATCTCGATCAGGTCGGCGCCCGCTTGCGGCAGCGCCTTGAGGATGGCGAGCGAGCAGTCGTAATCCGGATCGCCGGCCATGGTGAAGGTCATCAGCGCCGCTCGGCCGTCCTGCTTCAGCACGGCGAACCGCTTCTCGATGCGCGTCATGATGCGGACAGCTTTGGACGTTGAGCGGACACAAAATGCGGGACCTGTACGGCCTGTCCGATACGGGGCCAGGCGCGCCATGGCAATAGACCCAGCATACTCCGTGCGGCGCGGAACGCTAGTTCGGCGGACGAGTTCACCATCCGGGACGAACCGCGAAACCTATGAGGTGAACCGTGACCAGAGTTGCATCGATGGCTCTCGCCATTCTGCTTGGTTCGGCAATGGCGGCTTTTGCCGCGAGCCGGGCCGATCAGACTTTCATCACCAAGGCCATTCAGGGCGACATGGCGGAGGTGCAAATGGGTCAGTTGGCCCAGCAGAAGGGCGGCAGCGATGCCGTGAAGTCGTTCGGCCAGATGCTGGTCAACGACCATCAGGCCAACCAGCAGCAGGCCGAGCAGGTCGCCGGGCAAATCGGCGTCACCCCGCCGTCGTCGCCGAGCGCCAAGCAGAACGCCGACTACAAAAAACTGTCGAAGCTCTCTGGACGGCAGTTCGACCGACGCTTCGCGCTAATGATGGTGATGGACCACCGCAGGGACATTGCCGAGTTCCAGCATCAGGCGCGGAATACCAACGATCCGGTCGGCCAATTTGCCGCCAAGACATTGCCGACGCTGCACA
>JAGXAC010000279.1 GCA_019075925.1 Hyphomicrobiales bacterium
AGCCCATGGCGATCTTGGCGACGAGGCGAAGATGGCTGGTTACAAGCCGATGCGCCGCGTCGCGGTCGCCGTGCTCGCGCCAACGCTTCGCCAACATGAATTCTTCCTGCGGTTCCAACATGGGGAACCGCCGAATCTCTTCCAGATACCGGGTGAGACCGGTTTCGCCGGACAATATTGGCAGTGCAGCGGTGTGGGCCATGACAGCGCCCTTTCCCTTAGTGACGCCCCCGCCGAGCGGCAGGCGATAGCGCCGTCGCTTCTTCCAAGCCGACGGCATGGTTCATTTCATTATCTTCGCGGTGCAACATACACCATCTGGTTCGGCAAGCGGTAGTAAAGAGGCTTCAATTCGGCGCGATGCTGCATTGATCCGCCGAAATGGCTGGAAAAACCATCGGCGCCTTTAACAAAGCCTCTATTTATTGCCAAAATCAGCCTGCATGGCCGCCAGCACATCATGCAAACGGACAAGCTCAGGCGGCAGTTCCGAGCGGAACCGCAGGATTTTACCGGTGGTTGGGTGCCTAATTGTCAGAATATGGGCATGCAGGGCCTGCCCGGCAAGGTCCTTAAGCGCGGTTTGAGCCGGGTCCGGCAATAGCGAAACCTTGGTCCGGAACCCCGGGCCGTAGACCTGGTCGCCCAGAAGGGGGTGGCCGATGGCTGCCATATGCACCCGGATTTGATGGGTCCGCCCGGTTTCGAGCCGGCAGGCAATCAGGCTTGCGACCGGCGGCTCGGTGCGGCTTCGCCCGCGGTTTTCGGCGTCTTTCCGCCTGCCATAACGCTCCAGAACCTGCCAATGGGTGACCGCCTCGCGGCCGCCTTCGCGTACCGCCATGCGATCACGTGCGGTTTTGTGCCGCCCGATCGGCCGGTCGATGATGCCGCGCGGACGGTCGGGCGCGCCCCAGACAAACGCCAGATAGCCGCGCTCGAACGGCTCGCCATCGCGGCCGTGACCGGCGAACTGGGCCGCCAGCCCCCGGTGCGCGCGGTCGTTCTTTGCCGCCACCATCAGCCCGCTGGTGTCCTTGTCGAGGCGGTGCACGATCCCGGGACGTTTCTCGCCACCAATGCCCGACAGGCTCGTGCCGCAATGGGCGATCAGGGCATTGACCAGCGTGCCGGTGCGGTGGCCGGCGGCGGGATGCACCACCAGCCCTCTCGGCTTGTCGATGACGATAATGTCGGCGTCCTCGTAGACGACGTTGAGGGCAATAGCTTCCGCCGCGGGCTTGGCCTCCGCCGGCGGCGGCATCGCAACGACAATGGCGGCGCCGGATTTGACGTGAAGGCTGGGATCACGGATCGTGCGCCCGTCGACGGCGACCGCGCCGGCCTCGATCAGCGCCTTGAGCCGCGTGCGCGAAAGTTCGCTGACATGGGCGGCGAGCACGCGGTCAAGCCGGCCGCCGTTTTCGTCGGCGGCAAGGCGGATGGTTTTCTGCGTCGACGTCACGTGGTCGTCTTCAAGTCATTCGTTCGGTATCGGCAATGGACAAATTAGCCGCCGTTGAGGCGCAAAGCGACGGGCAACGGGCCGAGTCCGAATTGACCGCCGATCGCATGGTCGCCCGCGTCCGGCTCCTGATGATCATTTCCGGCGTTACCACGCTGATCGCGATCGCGGCGGTCGTGGGCGTCATCGGTTATCGCGTGTTCCGCGGCGGCGAGGCCACATCCATCGTGACGACCGATGGCAGGATCGCGTTGCCGAAAGGAGCGCACGTGATCGCAGGCTCCCTCACCGGCGATCGCCTCGCGGTAACGCTCGACGTCGGCGGGACGACCGAAATCCGCACCTACGACCTCAAGACGCTCAAAGAGACAGGCCGGATCAGGTTCGTCACCGCGCCCTAACGAAGATTCCTTCTCCCG
>JAGXAC010000136.1 GCA_019075925.1 Hyphomicrobiales bacterium
CGAAACCGCGCGTATTGATACCGGTGCAGAGAACGCCCTGCAACAAGGCGTCCATCCGTCCGGCTTTGTCGGCCGATATCGTTAATCAGTTCGACGATCGCGACGGTCTCTGTCTCGCACGCGGATCGGCAGCGCAGTTTCCTGCCAGCCCATCGCGATCCCCGTCAAATTCGACCAAAACGCGATCCACAACAACAACGGCATGCGAGCCTCCTTTGCGGATCGAGCCAATGATTTAACGTGCTAAAGTCGCGGTAGTTCCGCGACGCAACACGAGAGACGCCATGCCGGCAAGCCCCGATCGCATCCTGACCACGCATGTCGGCAGCCTGGTGCGTCCGGCCGAACTCGCCCGTTACATCGAAGCGATCGACGAAGGCGTCTCCGTCGATCAGGGCGCATTCGACCGTTGCCTGTCCGCGGCCGTCAATGCAGTGGTCGCACGCCAGCAAACGACCGGCATCGACATCGTCAGCGACGGCGAATACGGTAAATTTCGCAGTTGGTCGTTCTATGTGCTCGATCGTCTCGCCGGCATCGAGGAGCGCGCCATCGAAACGCCGCGCGGCGCCGGTCGCGACCAGCAGATGTTTGCCGATTTCTACGCTGAATATTTTCCGACCCAGAAGCTGCCGAAACGCGGCACGGTCGTTTGCGTCGGCCCGCTTGCCTACAAGGGTCAGGCGGCGCTGCAAAAGGATATCGCGATCTTCAAGGCCGCGCTCAAGGACGCCACGGTAAGCGGCGCGTTCCTGCCGGTGGTGGCGCCGGCGAGCGCGGTGCCGCGCCACACCAACGAATATTACAAGGACGACGAAGAATTTTTATTCAAGCTCGCCGAAGCGTTGCGGGAGGAATACAAGACCATCATCGATGCCGGCCTGCTGGTGCAGATCGACGACGCGTTCCTGCCCTACATGTACGACGTGGCATTTGCCGCCGACGATCTCGCCGGCTATCGCAAATGGGCGGCGGTGCGGATCGCCGCGCTCAATCACGCCATCGAAGGGCTGCCAGCCGAGCGCATCCGCTATCACATCTGCTGGGGCAGCTTTAACACGCCGCACGTGACTGACGTGCCGCTCAACGACATTGTCGATCTGGTGCTCGAAGTCAAAGCCGGCGCTTATTGCATCGAGATGGCCAATCCGCGCCATGAGCATGAATGGCGGGTCTGGGAGAAAACCAAGCTGCCGGCCGGCAAGATGCTTATTCCCGGCTTGATCAGCCACGCGACCAACGTGGTCGAACATCCGGAGCTGGTGGCGCAGCGGCTCACGCGCCTCGCCAAACTGGTCGGACGCGAGAACGTCATGGGCGGCACCGATTGCGGCTTCGCGCAAACACCGCATGTGCGCCGCGTGCATCCGTCGATCATGTGGGCGAAGCTTGCAGCGCTCGCCGAAGGCGCGCGGCTGGCGTCGGCCGAATTATGGGGCCGCCAGGCGGCGTGAAATCGCCGCCGTCCCCCCCAGGCGGATTCCCCCACTCGTTATTCGCCGGGAAGCGGTCGAGCTCGGGGTGCAACCGACACCGGTTTTCTGCAAAGCTAATACGGCAGTCCGACGTAGTTCTCGGCAAACACGGTCCGGGCGGCCTTGGACCGGAATAGATAATCAAGTTCGGCGAGCTGGATTTTCCGGTCGAACGGATTGTCGGAAATCCGGTGCAGCGTATTCGTCATCCACCACGAAAAGCGTTCCGCCTTCCACACCCGCGCCAGCGCCTGCGCCGAATAATGATCGAGGCCGACTTCCGATTTGTCCTTGTAATGCTCGATCAGCGCCTGCGACAGATAACGCACGTCGCTTGCCGCTAGATTGAGTCCCTTGGCGCCGGTCGGCGGCACGATATGGGCGGCGTCGCCGGCGAGGAAAAGCCGGCCGAAGCGCATCGGCTCGGCGACGAAGCTGCGCAACGGCGCAATGCTCTTTTCGATCGACGGGCCGGTGACGAGACGCTCGCGCGCTTCGTCATCGAGCCGCGGTTTTAATTCCTCCCAAAAGCGGTCGTCCGGCCACGAGTCGATGTCTTCGGCCAGGCTGCATTGCAGGTAATAGCGGCTCCGGGTCGGCGAGCGCATCGAGCAAAGGGCGAAGCCAAGCTGGTGGTGCACGTAGATCAATTCGTCGGATACGGGTGGGGTGTCCGAGAGGATGCCGAGCCAGCCGAGCGGATAAACGCGCTCGTGCGAGACGATCGCGCGGGCCGGTACGCTTTTGCGGCTCGCGCCGTGGAAGCCATCGCAGCCGGCGATAAAGTCGCAACTGATTTCGTGCATTGCGCCGCCGCTGCGATAAGTGACGCGCGGCCTGTCGGTCGAATAATCGTGTAGGGTCACTTCATGCGCGGAGTAGACGGTCGGGGCGCCGGCGGCGGCGCGGCCGTCCATTAAATCCTTGGTGATCTCGGTCTGGCCGTAAACCATCACCACCTTGCCGGTCATCTCCTTGAATGAGATGCGGTGACGTACGCCGTCGACACAGATTTGCACGCCTTCATGCACCAGCCCGTCGGCATGCATGCGCGTGCTGACACCCGCCTCATCGAGCAAATTCATGGTGACCTGCTCGATCACGCCGGCGCGGACCCGGCCCAGCACATATTCGCCGGTCTGCCGTTCGAGGATGACGTTGTCGATGCCGTGCTTATGGAGGAGCTGGCCGAGCAGCAATCCTGCCGGACCGGCGCCGATGATGGCGACTTGGGTGCGCATCGTTTTGTCATACCATTGCCGGCGCGATTGGAAACCGGCGTCGCGAAATTGATTCAATTCCATCCGGTTTTTTTATCGGCCAACGAACGGGTTCCCCTGTTTTATGCCGGTATGCGCGTCGCCCAACCACTCGGCAGTAATGCGGCTGCGGTCATCGCACCGATTAGGCCCGCCAGCACCACAGCTCCAGTTTACCCCGCCCCGGTTTATCCGGACGGCAAGCAACCCTCGATCCGCCGTTTGCGACGGACGAGCCGCAATGACGACCGTGCCAAAACCGCACGGGTTGCCGTGGTCCTGTCGCTGTTCTTCGTCGTGCTGGCGGCCGGGTTGATGATCGGCGGCAAGGCTGTCATCGATCCGTTGTTGCAGAAGGCGGCCGAGCGGCGCGAAGCGCACCGCATGGGCGATATCGTGTTCAGCATGCGCGGCGGTATGCTGTGCCGGCATCTTTCGTTCGACAATAGGACTGCAGCGATGACCGAGGGCGCGGTCGCGCCTTGCGAGTCGGATGTGCGGAGTAAGAGAAGCGCCGCCGACCAGGGTTTTGCCTGGGGCGCACGCTAACGCTCCTCAATTAAGGCTCCAATCCAAAAAATTTGTGCGCCCGGGCGTGGTTTGCCTTCCGCACCATCGACGCCGAGGCGCTTGGCCGCTAGGTTGCTCGTTGCTCGCTGCCTCAACCCGACGGAACGTGGGGAATTTACCATTATGCGTATGCGTTTTGTCTTCCGGTCGACGCTGCCGGCCGGTCTGCTGCTGATTGGTCTTCACGCCGCCGCCGCTCAAGGCACTCCCGAAGAGCGGCAGGTCTGCACGCCTGACGCGATGCGGCTTTGTTCCGATGTCATTCCCGACGTGCCGAAGATAACCAAATGCATGATCGCCAAGCGCACGCAGCTGAGCAAGGACTGCCGCCTGGCGATGGCGCATGCACGGCATCACCACCGCGGTTACCGGCATCACTACCGGCACCACACGCCCGAACAAAATTGAGAGCTGCAAACGCCAAGACCGCAACGAGGCGTCGCGCCGATCCGTCGCGCCTTGAGATTTCTCGCCCGAAAATGTCATGGTGCGCGCGCGACGAAAGGATTGCCGGCCGCGGCAGGAGCAGGGTTTGCAAAAGGCGGTAACTTCCGGGGCCGGGCAGGAGGGAAAGCCGAGCGACGCTGCTGCATCGTTGCGTCCGACCGGCCGTTGGCTGTGGTTCGTCGTCCTCATTATTGCCGTGTTGATCGTCGCTTTCGTCGCCCCGAAGGCCCAGCCGAAAGCACCGCCGCCTGCCGTCGATGAAGCCGCCGTGCGCGGCGCCGACGCCGCGCTTGCCAACGCCATGCGTGCCGGCAACAGATCGGTCGCGCGCCGGCTGCTCGCGTTGCAATTCACTTTTGTCGATGCCGCCGGCAGGCTTTATGTGCGCAAGCATTTTCTGCGCGATTTGAAAGCCGTCGCTGCGCCGCCGGCGACTGGCGTCAAGGTACGCAGCTACGGCCGCATGGTATTGATCACCGGCCGCCGCTTATCGCCACAAAACGGCGACGTTTTCTTTCTAGACGTCTGGGCGCGGCAGAAAGGCGCTTGGCGCGCGCTCCTGAGCCAGGAAGTGGCGACTGCGGCGACGGACGCGTCCGTCGTCACGGGTTTGGCCGTTGCCGCCGGGGGTTCATCGCCTGCGGTCGGGCCGCAAACCGCTGTGTGCGAGAATCCTTGCCGGAGCGTTCCTTACCGGGTGCGCTCGGCGTCCGAGCAGAGCGTGATCGCTACATTTCAGTCACTCGAAAAGGCGATCGTCGATCATGATGCCATCGAATACGCCCGGCGCGTCGGCGACGAGTTCGTCGTGTATCGCAGCGGGCGCCCGCCAATTGGCAAGTTCGAACGCATCGCGACCATCAAACGCCAACGGCAGAACCAGGTTGCGGTCACGGTCGGAGCGGTCGAAAGCATGCGGTTGGCGGTTTACGGCGACGCGGCGGCCATGACCACCGAAGACGTCCCGCCGGACCGTTTGCGCCCGCGCTACCGTACCGCTCGCCTGTGGGTGAAACGCGCCGGCAACTGGCTGCTGGCGATCAGTCTGCAAACCGACGTGAAGTGAAGGCCGGCAAACCGGCAGGCCGCCGAATATCAGGTCTCCAGCCCGGTCGGTACGTTCTTGTTCTCGCTGGTCAGCTTCATGCCGGCGAGCAGCGCCATGGTTTCAGCCAGCGCCGCGAAGTCTTTTTGCAAATATTCCTGCGGATTTTTTTGCGCAGTGGCGGCCCCGAAGTGACTTTGCAGCATTTCGCGTGCAGCCGCCGTGACCGGCATCGGCACGTCGATCTCGCGTCCAAGCTCAAGGCCGAGATCGAGGTCCTTGCGTAGCAGCTCCGGCGTGAACGTCGTGGTCCAGTCGAGGTTGACCAGCGCCGGCGATTTGTAGCGGGTGAACATCGAGCCCAACGCGCTGTTGTTGAGGAACGACAAAAACGCGTGGCGCGGCACGCCCATTTTGTTGGTGAGCAAGGTGATCTCGATCAGGTTCTCGATCACCACGCCGAGCATGACGTTGTGGGCGATCTTGCAGACCCGGGCGAGCTCACCCTCGCCGACATAGGACACGCCGCGCTGGGCGAACACCTCGATGATCGGCATCACCGCCTTGCAGACCGCCTCGTCGCCCGACACCACCGCCGATGCCTTGGCCGCCTTGATAACCTTGGCGTTGCCGCTCATCGGCGCGGCGACGAAATCGGCGCCGAGCTGCTTGAGCTTTTCGCGCACGGCAGCCGAATCCTCGACCGAGATGGTCGAGCAGTCGACGACGATCGGGGGAATCTTGCCGCCCTGGCTGCAGACGCCGGTTTTGCCGTAAAGGACCTCCTGCACGTCTTTGCCGGTCGAGACGATCGAGAACAGGACGTCGACGTTCTTGAGATCGGAAAGGTGCTCCACCACCTTGCCGCCCGCTTTGGCCAGCGGTTCGGCCTTGGCGCGCGTGCGATTCCAGACGCTGACGTCATAGCCAGTCTTGATCAATTTCTCGGCCATGGGAATGCCCATGCGGCCTGCACCGATCCAGCCGATTTTTTGCGGATGTCCTTTACCATTGCTGGGCATTTCCAAGCTCCTTGCCAACCAACTGCTTTGCCGCCGGTCTCTTAGCACAGGAGCCGAAATTCCGTCCGCGCGCGGCGCGGGGCGGTGGCCTGCGCCCGCGGCCGTGGTGGCGTTTTCTTGACAGCGAATTATCGCCCCGTCATAAGAACCCCGGCGCTGGCCGGTCGGCCGTAAGGGTTTGCCGGGACGCGCCTTTAGCCAGCAAACACGACGTGAAAAAAGCGGTCCGGATGAAGCCGTCGGGCGGTCGGGATCGAACACGAGGGCAAAAAAATGTTCGCGGTCTTCAAGACGGGCGGCAAGCAATACCGGGTCGCCGCCGAGGACGTGCTCAGGGTCGACAAGGTTAAGGGCGAGCCCGGCGAGATCGTCGAATTCGGCGAAGTCCTGGTGGTCGGTGGCGAAGCCGTGACGCTTGGCGCGCCGGTTGTGGCCGGCGCCACGGTTGCGGCCGAGGTGCTCGATCAGACGCGCGGCGGCAAGGTCATTGCGTTCAAGAAACGCCGACGCAAAAACTCGCGCCGCCGGCGCGGTCATCGCCAGGAATTCACGCTGATCCGGATCACCGAAATCCTCACCGACGGCAAGAAGCCAAGCAAGACCGCGCCGCCGCGGCCGAAACGTGCGGTTGCGCCGAAGCCGGCCCCCGATGCGCAAGCCGCCGCCGGCGGCGAAGACGATGCCGCCTCGGCGGCGGCGACGGCGAAAAAGGGCGGTAAGCCGAAAGCGAAGACGGCGGGCAAGGCCAAGAAGCCGGCCGCCAAGGCAAAAGGGCCGGCGGCCAAGGGCAAGAAAAAGAAATAAACGGAACGGTTATGGTTTCGTCACGAATCCGGTATAAATAGCGGGCAGAAAGGGTTTCGAGCGATGGCTCACAAGAAAGCAGGCGGCTCCTCGCGTAACGGCCGCGATTCCGGCGGTCAGCGCCTTGGCCTGAAGATTTTTGGCGGCGAAGAGGTGCTTGCCGGCAACATTATCGCGCGCCAACGCGGCACCAAATGGCACCCGGGCCGCAATGTCGGCCTTGGCAAGGATCACACGCTGTTCGCCCTGACCGATGGCCGCGTCGAGTTCCGCGCCAAAACCAAAGGCCGCATCTTCGTATCGGTACGTCCGATGGCGGAGGCTACGGCCGAATAATACGGTGGATCATATGAGTCCGCCGGCATCCAGTCGAACCGGCGGACCCAGATTGGGCTTCGAAAAAGGGGAGACCGGATTGCCGGCTCCCCTTTTCGGTTTTTCTGATCGCAGGAGCCCATGCGATGACACTGTCCGAAGATGTCCATGCACCGGCGCAGCACGTGCGAAAGGTTGCCGTATTGGCAACCGAACGCCTCATTCTGCGGGCTCCGTGCGCCGCCGACAGCGGCGCGATCGCGGCGCTCGCCAACGATCGTCGCATTGCGGCCAACACCGCGCGCATTCCGCATCCCTATAGCGTCACCGACGCCGAACAATTTGTCGCGTCCGTCAACCGGCGCGACGGCCAGGCTTGCTTTGTCATTTGCCTCGATGGCGCCCCGATCGGCGCCTGCGGTCTCGATCCGCGCGGGGACGATAACGACATCGAACTCGGTTATTGGCTCGGCTCTGACTACTGGGGCCGCGGCTTCGCCACCGAGGCGGTGCGCGCAGTCATCGACCATGCGTTCGGCGAACTTGCGCACGAGACGCTGATAGCGGGCGCGCGCGTCAGCAATCCGGCGTCGCGTCGGGTGCTCGAGAAGTGCGCGTTCCAGTGGACCGGCGTGCGCTTGACCCGCATCCGGGCGATCAACTCAGCCGCGCCGGTCGACCGCTTCCGGCTCGATCGCGGTCTGTGGCAATCGCTGAAATCCTGGGGCCGCGTCCGCCGCGTGGCGTGAGTTTATTGTCCGGCGCTCGGCCCGGTCGAAGCCGACAAAGCCGCGAGCTTCGCCACCAGCGCCGGCCCGAAATGGCCCTGCGGGTTTGACGGCGTGGCGCGGTCCATCATCTCCCAGCCCTGAATCAGCACGCGCGCATTTTCGAAAGCCTGCTGAAAATCCCGGCCGGGATGCACGCTTTGCCGGAAAAACGCATCGCCGAAATAAGTCCAGTCCCGCTCAGGCGCGCAGCCGAATGACGTGTGCTCGGCGTCGGAAGCGGTGAGCACGATGGTATCGTCGTTGGCAAGCGGCGGCACGAATGCGCCCGAATAACAAGCCGACACGATGACGATACGGTTCTTGATGCCTTCGTTGTTGAGGGTTGCCGCCACCTCCTGCGGCGTCAATTCGCTCAGTGTGCCGTTCGGCTGTTTCAGGCCGAAGCCGGTCGGCTCCCCGTGTGAGGTCATGAAAAGAATCAGGATGTCGTCATTCTTGTTCATCAGCGCGGCGACCATATGGACTGCGGCGGCGAAATTGCGGCGGTCGGCGAGCGGGACGCTCTGCAGCGTCGTCCTGTTGTTAATCAGGCGAACGACACGTCCGCGGATCGGCAGCACATTGCCGAGCACAGTCAATCCGCCGTCCAGTTCCTTGAGGAAAACCTCCTGGTCCCAGCCGTCGATACCGAGCGCATACACGGCGGTCGCGCCTTTGGTTGAAGGGGCCAACGCCGCGGCTTGCGCTTGCAGCAGGGCCTGTTGGCTTCGTGCAAGCGGCGCGGTTTCGGCCGCGCCTGCGGTCTTCGGTTGTGGACCGTCTAGCCGCGCGTGCAAAACTTCCCACCAATTGGCGGTAGCGATATTAAAGTTGCGGCCGACAAAAACCGGCGCTTGCGGAATGAGCGCGCTGACCGCAAGCAGCGCCACCCACAATCCGACGGCGCGGGCGGCAACCGCGAGGCGTGGCTGCACCGAGAATGTACGCAGGACCGCAACCATCGCGCCGATCCACCACAGCGACACCGCCACGAAAATCGCCGGCGCAGCCGAGCGTACCGGCAGGTGCGCGGCAACCACCGGAAAATGCGTCGCGATCCCCAGGCCGTTGCTGATCAGTTCGGCTACGATCAGCAGCAGCAGCATGGCCGACAGCGCGGTTGCGCGGGCGGCCGGCTGCACGAACAGCGCGGCGACCGCGACGTCGAGGGCGACCCAGGCTACCGCGGCATTGAGCCCATAGGGGTTAAAGCCGCCGCCGGGACCGGCGGCCAGAAACTGAAAGCCGATGCGAACGGCGGTAAGAGCTACGATACAAACCAGCAGGCTGGGCAACCCGACGAATTGCAACGTGCGCGCCGGTCGCCAGACGATGGCGCACCCGGTAAGCTTCAGCACCGACCACACGCTTCGCATTCGCTACCCGACTCGTCGCAATCGCCGCGACCCTAACCACGTATTATATCGACCCGGCCGCAGCGCGCATGCGGTGGATTTAACGCCCGGACATTGTTACCGGTACTGTCAATGAAGTTTCTCGATGAGGCCAAGGTTTATATCCGCTCCGGCGACGGCGGCAACGGCTGCGTGTCGTTCCGGCGCGAGAAATTCATCGAGTATGGCGGACCGAACGGCGGCGATGGCGGCAGGGGCGGCGACGTGATCGCCGAAGCCGTCGACGGCCTGAACACGCTGATCGATTACCGCTACCAGCAGCATTTTTTTGCCAAGAACGGCCATGCCGGAATGGGCAAGGACCGGCATGGCGCCAACGGCGCCGACGCGGTGCTCAAGGTGCCGGTGGGTACGCAAATCTATCTGGAAGACGGCGACACGCTGCTCGCCGATCTCACCGAACGCGGGCAGCGCGTGGTGATCGCCAAGGGCGGCAATGGCGGATTCGGCAACGCGCACTTCAAATCCTCGACCAATCGCGCGCCGCGTCGCGCCAATCCCGGCCAACCGGGCGAGCCGCAAACCATCCGGTTGCGGCTCAAGCTGATT
>JAGXAC010000280.1 GCA_019075925.1 Hyphomicrobiales bacterium
GTTGACGCCGAGCCAGATCGTTGTGGCCCGCGGCTACTGGCCGGAAACCGCGGCCGGCCGAGCGTCCGCGCCGGATGCCACCGGCTCGCTCAACCCGTTGGCGACCGCGCGCGACAATCTCGAAACGCCGCAAGCCACGCTCGCCTATGCCGAGCTCGCCTCGGCCGAGCCGATGGCGCGCGCCCTGAGCATCACCAGCTCGCCGCTGCCGCGCATTGCCGCTGCGCGCTTCGTGCCGGTTCAGACGGCCGACAACGCGACCACCATCGCCGTCAAACGGACGGACGATCAGTCCGCCTCGGCCGTCCTGAGGGTGGCGAACCAGCATCTGACGCCACTATCCGATCCCGCCCGGTTGAGCGACCCATGGCTGCGCGCGATCGTGACAGTGGCCGATCTGCGCCATTCGCTGTCCGCCACCTCGCTCGGAGTGCATAACATCCGCACCCTGGCGGCGTTGATGATCAAGCCGCAAAGTTCGATTTTCATGACGTTCGCGGCCGATCCGTCGCCGGGTCTTGCCGACAGTCGCTTCAGCGGCGATGCGATCGTCTTCCTTTCGATCGTCACCTACCCGCTGCGCACCGCCGCTCTGCAATAGATATTTCCATCATCGCGAACCAGCGCGTCCGGCCAAACCGGCCGGCCGACGATTTGTCCGCCGCGCCGGGATGGCGGCGAGGGCAACGGATCGCGTATGGTCGCCGGCGGAATTCATGGCGAGCGAATGCCGCGGCAGGAGTGGGACAATGGCAGACGAGATGAACGATCCGGAAATGTCGTATCGGCGGGGATTTGCGCAAGGGGCATTCGCAGTATTTGAAACCATCGAGCACGCGCTTCCCGTTCGCGAGCGGTCGATCATGTATGGCTGGCTGCAAGGGGAAGTCGCCAAGTGGCGCAAGGAGGCCTTGCGCGGCAAGGCCGGCCGCGAGGGCGGCAAGGTGACGCCGGCCTGTCTTCCCCCGATCGAGCGATTGCGAGAATTGCGAGCGGATTAGCCGGTGCGGTCGGTATCGAGGCAAACCATATCGGTTGTCACGCTCGCCGCCGATGCCGGGTTTCGCCGGCGCGCGATCCCGAAAAATCTAGCCCAGCATCCCCAGCGCGTGCATGTAGGTCTCCAGCACCGCTTCCTGTTCCTTGCGCTCGTTGACGTCCATCTTGCGCAGCTTGACCACCGTGCGCAGCGCCTTGGTGTCGTAACCGTTGGCCTTGGCCTCGGCATAGACGTCGCGGACGTCGTCGGAGATCGCCTTCTTTTCCTCCTCCAGCTTCTCGACGCGTTCGACAAATGCCTTGAGGCGTTCCTTGGCGAAGCGATGGGCTGGCTTGTCGGCTTCGGCGACGACGACGGTGGCCATTGGGGCACTCCTGCAATCTCGGCTGCCCATGCTTTTCGAAAGCGCGCGGCTTGCGGTCAAGGCGCGGGCGCGCTCATCCACGCATTGCACAGGGCAATGCGACCCAACGCGTCGTGTCAGTGTTTTTGGCTTGCTTTTTCGAAGGCCGCCTGCTGCCCGGCGGTGGCTTCCTTTTGGTACTTCGTCCGCCACTCGTCATACGGCATGCCGTAGACGATCGCCCGGCTTTCGTCCTTGCTCATCGCCAGGCCTTTCGCGTCGGCGGCGTCCTTCATCCAGTTGGACAGGCAGTTCCGGCAGAAACCGGCCAGATTCATCAAATCGATGTTCTGCACATCGGTGCGCGTGCGCAGATGCTCGACCAGCCGCCGGTAGACTGCGGCCTCAAGTTCCACGCGGGTTTTCTCGTCCGGTACCATGATTCCCTCGGCGGCGGTGTTATACGGAAGATAGAGGCCGAACCGCCTTGTTGCCAGGGTTTCGTCCATTGATTGCCGAACGCACGACC
>JAGXAC010000011.1 GCA_019075925.1 Hyphomicrobiales bacterium
CGTAAACAGTACAGAATGATTCGCGGCGCCATGTCGTTCACTCAATATTTCGGGAACAGGCCCTGCGGACGCAGCGCCAGTACGATGAGGAAGACGATATGCCCGGCCATGATTTGCCAGGCGATGTCGAATTGGCCGCCGATCGCCTGCGCGACGCCGAGCACGATGCCGCCGGCAAGCGAGCCCCACAGGCTACCGAGCCCGCCCATCACGATCACCTCGAAGGCGATCAACAAACGGATCGGGCCGGAGGCCGGATCGAAATTGGTCCAGATCGACACGAAACCGGCGGCGATGGCGATGGTGACGAAGGTGATGCCCATGGCGACCGCATAGATGCGCACCGAGGAAAGGCCGATCAGGTTGGCGGCGTTGACGTCGTCGGATACGGCGCGGATCTTGGCGCCGATGCCGGTGCGGTAGAGCAAAAGATCGAGCCCCGCCACCAGCACGACCGCGGCAATGAAGGTGACGATCTGGAACAGACCGACATTGACGCCGTGCCCCAGCGCCACCGTCGCGGTTTCCATCCAGCCGCCGGAAATTTTTTGCGGATCGGCGCCGAAGCCTTCCAGCAAGCCGTTCTCGATGATGATGGAGAGCGCAAAGGTGACGAGAATGACCAAGAGGACGTTTTCGCCGACCACCCGCTGCAACAAGAAGCGCTGCAGCACGAAGCCGACAAGAAACGCGAACGGCAGCACGATCAGCGTGGCGAGAATCGGGTTGATGCCAAGCAGCGACGTCAGCAGCAGCAGCGCGTAACAGACCAGCACAATGAAATCGCCGTGTGCGATGTTGACGAACCGCATCACGCCGGCGGTCAGCGACAGCCCGATCGCGAACAGCGTGTACAGCCCGCCCAGCATCACGCCCTGGAGCAACTGATTTATCCATACTGCGGCCATCGGCTCGATCACAATCCGAAATAGTGTTTCATGACGAGATCGCGGCTCACCTCGGCGGGGCGGCCGGCGAGCGATACCTTGCCTTCGAGCAGGCAGTAGAAGCGATCGGCCACCGTGAGCGAGCGTTCGATGTCCTGCTCGACGATGAGAATCCCGATGCCGCGGTTCTTGATCTGCGGGATCAGGGTGTAGAGTTCGTTGACCACGAGCGGTGCCAGGCCGAGGCTGATTTCATCGCACAAGAGAATGCGCGGATTAGCCAACAGCGCGCGACCGAGCGCGACCATTTGCTGTTGGCCGCCCGACAGCGATCCGGCCTTCTGCCGCCGGCGCTCCTGCAGGATCGGAAACAGCCGCCAGACATCGGCGAAGTCGATCTCGCCCCTGCGGCCGACATCCCGGCCCAGCCGTAAATTTTCCTCCACCGTCAGCGATGGAAATAACCGGCGGCCCTCCGGCACCAGCATGATGCCGGACGCTACGATCGCCTCGGTGCTGCGGTTGACGATATTGCTGCCGTCATAGGCGATCGTTCCCTCGACCCGGTCGGCCTGGCCGATGATGGCCTTGAGCAGGGTGGATTTGCCGGCGCCGTTGGCGCCAATGATCGAAACGACCTCGCCGGCGCCGACTGCAATGTCGACGTGATCGATGGCGCGAAATTTACCGTAGAAGACCGACACGCCTTCCGCCGCCAGAAGTGGTCTTGCCGCCGTGGTCGCCATGGCCGGTTCAGGTCCCGAGATAGGCTTCCTTGACGCGCCGGTCGGCAAGCACGTCTTGCGGAGCACCCATGGCAATGAAATTTCCGCCGGCGAGCACCGCCAAACGGCTGACCACCCGGCGCAACGCCTGGATTACGTGCTCGATCCATACGATAGTGACGCCACTGTCGTGTACTTTGCGGATGGTGCCGATCAGTACGTCGCATTCGGCCTCGGTCAGTCCGCCGGCGATTTCGTCGAGCAGCAACAGTCGCGGCCGCAGCGCCAGCGCCTTCGCCAATTCAAGCTGCTTGGTATCGAGCAGCGCCAGCTGCCCGGCCGGAACGAGCGCGCGGTGCGCAAGCCCGACGCTTTCCAGCACCGCCTCGGCTTCCTGTTTGCCGCGCGGCAACGCCATCTTGCCGCCGTGCACCGCCGCCGCCAGCACGTTCTCGAACACGCTCATGTGAGTGAAGGGTTTTGGAATTTGGTAGGTACGGCCGATGCCGAGACGGCAACGGTCCCACGCGCGCATGCCCGTGATCTCTTTGCCGGCAAATACGATCCGGCCGCTACTTGGCGGCAAGACCCCGGCGATCACGTTGAACAGCGTGGTCTTGCCGGCGCCGTTCGGTCCCAAAATGCCGACGATTTCGCCCGCCTCGACTTTGAAGTCGAGCCGGTCGATGACGACAAGTCCGCCGAAGGCGCGCGAGAGCGAAGCGAGTTCGAGCATCGCTGCTATCTCTCACGCGCCCCGGCTTGACGCAATCAATCAGCTGTACGTCATCGGCTCCGGTGTTCCGTTCACCGGAACGTTGGGCGACATCGTGTTGTCAACGATGACGAGTTCGATCGGCCACTTCTTGCCCTTGCGCCATTGGCCGGCGACCAGCTTGGTTTCGCTGGTGTTCGGGAATGGGCCGGTCTTGAAGTTGATCGGGCCGACGATGGTCTTGTAGGCGGTATCGCGGATCGCGTTGCGGATCGAAGCCGGATCGTCGAGCTTATGCGTTACCTTCAGCGCTGAGATCGGCACCTCCAGCAGGGAGTGACGGAAGCCGAGGGCCATCGACGCTTGTTGCTTGGCTTCCTTTTCGTAGGTGTCGGCCAATTCGCTCGAGCTCTGGCCGGTCAGGCTCGATGAGTAGGGGTGATAACGCGACCACCACAGCTCGGACTCGAAGTTGATCGCGCGCGCGCCGAACGGATAGAGACCTTGCGGGAATTCACCGACCTTGCCGGCGGTGACGATCTTCGGCTTGTAGCCTTGCTGGGCGCATTGATTCCAGAACACGGTGAAATCGGGTCCCGGGATCACCGCGAACACGACCTCGCAATTCTCCGCCTTGAACTTGGAGATTTCCGGCGTGTAGTCGCTCGACGGCAGATCGAAGCGGCCCGGATCGATGACACTGAAGCCGGCTTCCTTCAGCGCCGGCGGCATGACCTTGGCGAAGGTTCGGCCGTCATCGTCATTGGCCCACAGGACACCGAGATTGTGGTTGGTCTTGACGCGCGACCAAGCCGCGGCGTTGCACTTGATCAGTGAATGACCGGCGAAGAAGAAGTTGTAGGTCCATTCGAAGCCCTTTTTTGGATCGCCTTTGCGGCCGAAGAAAAAGGATTCGAGCGGATCGTCGTTGGACACGCACGGCATGCCGTTGAGTTCGCACTGGTCGGCGACCGGATTGACCGTCTCAGGCGTGGCAAAGGTGGCGACGACATGCACCTTGTCTTTGAGGATCAGTTCCTGCGCGACTTCAGAGGCTCGGTTGGGATTGGACTGGCTATCCTTAGCGACGATTTCGAGCGGATGCTTGGTGCCGTTGATGGTGATCGAGTTGTTGGTCGCTTTCTTGGCGTGCTCGATGGCCCAGGCCATCTCGCCATAGAATAACGCGAGCGGACCGGTCCGCGGTCCGACCAAGCCGATCTTCACCGTCTCGGGAACTGCGATAGCCGGCCGAAATACGGTCGGCATCGACGCGGCGGCGAGCCCGGCGGCGGCGGCGCCTTTTAATACTTTCCGTCGCGTGACGGAAGCTTTGTGAACGATCATAACTCCCTCCCTTTGTACGCCAGTCATTGCCAAGGCGGGCTATCGCCCTACTTTTTGGCGGTGGGCAACATACCGGAAATTTGGTGGGTTGCTAGGACAAAATGGGGCGTAACAAAACGAATATGGGCGGCGATGTCCAACAATTGGCGCTGCGGCGTGTTGGCTCAAAAGCCGCGTGGTCGCTCTCGCTCGATTTGCCAACCGCTCGTCACTTGCGCCGCGTGCGCTGAGGAAAGCACAATGGCGGGTCAACCGATACAATCGACGCTGTTGTTTGTGCGGAGCGATACGATCGATTGGCGGCAGGGAGGTTCGCATGGCTGGCCGCGCCCGTTTCGACTTTATCCATTTTATGCATTACGTACATTTGCCTGAAAATCAGAAGGACTTCCCGTCGCTTTGGGTCGACTTCCCCAACAAATATTTCGATCCCGAGAAGGGCTATTCGCTATACCAGCGCTATCTCTCCGAATTGGTACTGGCCGATAAACTTGGTTTCGACGCCATCGTCGTCAACGAGCACCACAACACCGCCTACAGCATGATGCCGGCGCCGAATCTGATCGCCGCCTCGCTCATACCGCAAGTCAGGAACGCCAAGATCTGCGTCTGGGGCACGCCGCCAAATCTCGAATATCCGAACCGGCTGGCGGAAGAATACGCCATGCTGGACGTGCTCTCGCAGGGACGGCTCGAAGTCGCGTTTCCGCTCGGCACCGGCATGGAGTACTGGGCCAACCCGATCAACCCGTCGACCGCGCGGGCGCGCTATCGGGAATCGATCGACATCATTTTGCAGGCTTGGACGCAGGACGGCCCGACCAAATATTACGGCGATTTCTATACCTATCGCTATCTCAATCCTTGGCCGCGGCCGGTGCAGAAACCGCATCCGCCCTGTTACATCGTTGGCACCGGCAGCCCGGAGACAATCGACCTCGCCGCCCAGCTCGGCTTCGGTTATGCCTCTGTGTTTGTCACCAAGTCGCGCGCCCGTGAACTCAACGAGAAACTGCGCCGGACCGCGGCCGAACACGGCCATCACATCAGCCCCGAGCAGTTGCCTCTACAAGTCATTACCTACGTCGCCGAAACGGAACAAAAGGCCCGCGACGAAGGAATTGATCACATCCGCTATTTCTTCGAGGACGCACTGCGGACCACGCCTACGTTCCTCGCGCCGCCCGGCTACCTCTCCGTCGAGCAACTCAAGATGCGTGCGGCGCTGGCTGACAAGCTGCACGGTAAGTTCGACTTCGACAACGTCAACGAGTCGTTCTTCGTGGCCGTCGGCACCGCCGATCAAGTGGTCGCGCAGCTCGAACAATGGGGCGAGCAGATGGGGACCAATCATTTCGTCATGCTTGCCGCACCCGGCAACATGCCGAACTGGAAGGTGGTCAAGAACCTCAATCTGATCGCGCAGGACGTGATTCCGCGCGTGCGGGTCGGTGCCGCTTACGAGCGCCGTGTCGCCGCCGAGTAACGAAGGAAACCCGATGCCAGCGCAACCGATCCCCGCGCAATTCAAGCGCGAAACCCACACCATCAACGGCGTAAAGACGATTGTGCTTACCGCCGGCAAAGGCGAGCCGCTGGTTTTCCTGCACGGTGCCGGCATCTGGCACGGCATCAATTTCGCGCTGCCGTGGACGGAAAAATTCCGCGTCATCGTCCCATTTCATCCTGGCTTCGCGGAATCCGGTGACGATCCGGCGATGAACGACATGCACGACTATGTCATGCACTATCTCGATCTGTTCGATGCGCTCGGCGTTGCTAAAATGCGGCTGGTCGGCTTCTCGCTCGGTGGCTGGCTGGCCGCCAAATTTGCCGTGGCGCACGGCGACCGGGTCGCGCGGCTGGTGCTGGTGGGACCGGCCGGGCTGCGCGGCAAGGAGCGGCCACAGGGCGACGTGCTCAGCCTGCCGCCCGAGCAGATACCTGCGCTGCTGGTTTTCAACTTCGACGTCATCAAGCCATATCTGCCGGAAAATCCGAAGGACCTCGACTTCATGGGCGAGCGTTACCGCGAAGGTGGAACGCTGGCGCGGCTGTTATGGGAGAATCCCTACGACCACAAGCTGCCGCGCTATCTGCATCGCATCACCATGCCGACGCTTTTGCTTTGGGGCGAAGACGACAAGCTGTTGCCGGTAAAGACCGCCGAGCTGTGGCGGCAACATCTTCCCAAAGCGGAATTCAAGACATTCAAGGGCGCCGGCCATCTGGTGCTCGACGAGAAACGCGAAGCGGTGGACGCAGTCGCGCGTTTTTTGTCGTAAGCGCGATGCATGTTTGTTTGGTCGTTGTCGTCGCGAAAAATATTTCGCAGTGGGCAGGAATAATAGCCGCGTTTCACCCCTATTTGTTCGATAATCGGACACCGTTCTTCGTTTCAATTGATTGTTGTTCGCGTCCGCCGCTGTTAGTGTCGCGGCGGCGCGCGCACGCCGAAGATAAATTGGGGGAAATGCACATGGACAATCTGAAAATTTACGCAGCTCCGCTTGGACGATTGTTGCTGGCCGGCCTTTTCATCTGGGCAGGCTACACCAAACTGTTCGTGTTCGGTCCGGAAGGTACGGCGCAATTTTTCACCAAGATTGGCGCGCCGATTCCGGAACTGGCAAATTGGATCGCGATTATCGTCGAGCTTGTCGGCGGTATATTGCTTCTTATCGGCTTTCAGACGCGTTGGGTTAAGCGGCCTAAACGCAATAAAGTCGTTCTTAACGGCGCGGAATCTTCCGCGCCGTTAACTTTTTATAGGGTCTGCCATTCGACGATCTGTAAGCTTTCTCCTCTATAAGGCAAGGCGTGAGCCCTTGCGCTGGAGCGCGACTGCCGTACGGATTCGGCCATGGCGGACGTCGAAAACAAAGTCGAGGATCGCCGAACGCTTCAGCGCACCCGTGTCCAGCGCAATGCCAAGATCATTGTCCCGCGCCGTTCGTCGGTCATTTCCTGCACGGTTCAGAACATCAACAGCAGCGGTGCCTGCTTGAAAATGGCAAACACCGGCGGCCTGCCGGAGATTTTCGACCTGACCTTCGAGCACGGCCGCACCCGGCGCTCTTGTCTCGTGGTCTGGCGCACGTCCGACAAAGTCGGCGTGAAGTTCGAATCCGGTGCAGCTTTGGCGGAGGTTAGTGAAAGGCAGCTAAGCCTGCCGTTCTAGGATCCTTCGTGGGGCACGATCTTTTCGGAAAGCCGGTGACCACTTTTCCGGATCGTGCTTTAGAATTCCGCCACGGCGCGAATGAGCCGTTCGATGTCCTCCGGCCGGGACAGCCGGTGATCGCCGTCCTTCACCAGCGTGAGCACGACGTCGTCGTTGGCAAGCCGCGACACCAGTTCCACGGCGTGACGCCACGGCACGTCGGGGTCTTCGACGCCCTGCAAGATGCGTACCGGGCAACCGGTTTCGATCATGCCGCCGAGCAAAAGGTGGTTACGTCCTTCGTCGATCAGTTGCCGTGTCACTCGGTATGGCTCCGGCGAATATTGCGACGGTCGCGACCACACGCCGTTCCGTTCAAGCTCGCGCTTGATTTCCGGCGTAAAACGCTTCCACATCAGTTCCTCGGTGAAGTCGACCGCAGGCGCAATCAGCACAAGTCCCGCAACCGAAGCCGCGCCGCCTGCCGCCCGTGCCCGCAATGCGCGGACCATGAGCAAGGCGAGCCAGCCACCCATCGACGAACCGACCACGATGTGGGGACCGCGCGCATACGCGTCGAACACCGCGATCGCTTCCTCGAGCCAGCGGCCGATGGTGCCGTCCGTGAACTCGCCGCTCGATTCGCCGTGGCCGGAATAGTCGAAACGCAGACAAGCGCGACCGGTCTGCTCGGCCCAGTGCGCCAGCGCCTGCGCCTTGGTGCCGTTCATGTCGGAGTTGTAGCCGGACAGCCAGAACAAGCCCGGTGGCGCACCTGCCTGTGCGTGCAACGCGATCGAACGGCGTTCGGAGCCCTCACCAATTTGCAGGAATTTCAGGTCGTTATGGTTCATCCGTAAGGTTCCTGTGGCACCCGGCCCAGGGTCCTAATAAAGTGTTTGCCACACCATGTTTCGCCGTAAAAAATCCGGCGATGCAAGCGTTGACATCGATGCAGGGTCGTTGACTTACAGACAAAAACTCCCGATCTTCACGGTTTGCCTGTAGACGTCGTGCCGGTGAAAAGCCTTCCCTAACAACTCGAGGAGAAGAGAACCATTCGTCGCCCAATTAGAACCGAGAAGCCGGTCGCCAAAGAGGGGCCGCGCGTCAACGAGGAGATCCGTGTTCGTGAGGTTCAACTCATAGACAAAGACGGCTCCAACAAAGGAGTCACCGAGATCAACGCCGCTATTGCCATGGCGCAGGAAGCCGGCCTCGATTTGGTCGAGATCGCGCCGAATTCGTCGCCGCCGGTCGCCAAGATCCTGGATTACGGCAAATACAAATATCAAGCGCAGAAGAAGGCCGCCGAAGCGCGCAAAAAGCAGAAAGTCGTCGAGATCAAGGAAATCAAGCTGCGGCCGATGATCGACGATCACGACTACAACGTGAAGATGCGCTCGGTGCAAAGGTTCTTCGAAGAAGGCGACAAAGTAAAAGTGACGCTGCGTTTCCGGGGCCGCGAAATGGCGCATCAGGAGCTTGGTTATAAGCTGCTCGACCGCGTCAAGGCTGATACCGCCAAAATCGCCAAAATCGAGCAGGAGCCGCGTTTCGAAGGCCGCCAGGTGGTGATGGTGCTGGCGCCGCGGTGAGGGCCATTTAACCGCGCTGAACCGAAATCCTGGCGCCAAATGCGCGGCATCGCGAAGGTGTCCGTGCTCTTACGGTTGCCGGCCTGGCCCATTTGCCATTTCGAGCCGCCTCTGCCATAACGCCGCCCTCTCGCCGCCCGGCTGGTAAGGGCTGCCGTGGCGGCGCGACGTGCACCGGTGTTCCGTTTCCGAAGCTCGACTATCCGTCACACCGGGCACACATCGCTCGATACGAGCATTTTCGGCCCGCGCGGCTTCGCGCCTGCGGCCAAGGAGAGCCAAATGCCCAAGATCAAGACGAAATCGGGCGCGAAAAAGCGCTTCAAGGTGACCGGTAAGGGCAAAGTCCTCTACCAGCACTCGCGCAAGCGGCACGGCATGATCAAGCGCACGAAAAAGCAGATCCGCCAGCTGCGCGGCACCAGCGTGCTGTTCAAGACCGACGGCGACAACATCAAAAAGTATTTTTTGCCGAACGGCTGACGCGGCCGATTACGGTCGCCGTCATTGCATAAGCGTTTCGCGATTTCAGAAGGAGAACGATCATGGCACGCGTCAAGCGCGGCGTCACCGCCCATGCCAAGCACAAGAAGGTGCTCAAGGCCGCCAAGGGCTATTATGGCCGCCGCAAGAATACGATCCGCATTGCCAAGCAGGCGGTCGAGAAGGCGAACCAATATGCGTTCCGCGACCGCAAACGAAGAAAGCGGACCTTCCGCGCCTTGTGGATCCAGCGCCTCAACGCCGCGGTCCGCCCGTTCGGCCTCAATTACAGCCGCTTCATCGCCGGCTTGAGCAAGGCCGGCATCACCGTCGACCGCAAAGTGCTCTCCGATTTGGCGATCCGCGAGCCGGCGGCTTTCGAGGCGATCGTCAGCCAGGCCAAGTCGGCGCTCGCCGTGTGACGGCTTATGCCCGACACCGCCCAACTTGAGCTGGAGCTGCTTCGCGACATCGCGGCCGCGCGCGATGAAGCTAGCCTCGAAGCCGTGCGCGTGGCGGCGCTGGGCAAAAATGGATCGATCACGGCCCTGTTGAAGACGCTGGGTACGCTGCAGCCGGAAGAACGTAAGGCCCAGGGCCCCTCGATCAATGGCTTGAAGGATCGCGTCAACGCCGCGCTCGCGGCACGCCGCGATGAGTTCAAGAGCGCCACGCTTGAGGCGCGGCTCAATACCGAAGGCGTTGACGTGACGTTGCCGGTTCGCGAAACGGCCGCCGAAATCGGGCGCGTGCATCCGATTACGCAGGTAATCGATGAACTGACGACGATCTTCGCCGACATGGGCTTCGCGGTCGCGGAGGGCCCCGACATCGAGACCGACGATTACAATTTTACTAAGCTGAATTTTCCGCAGGACCATCCGGCGCGGGAGATGCAGGACACGTTTTTCTTTAATCCGAAGCCGGACGGCTCGCGGTTGCTGCTTCGCACCCACACCTCGCCGGTGCAGGTGCGCACCATGCTGAGCCAAAAGCCGCCCATCCGGGTGATCTGCCCCGGCCGCACCTATCGCTGCGATTCCGACCAGACCCACACGCCGATGTTCCATCAGGTCGAGGGCGTAGTGATCGACAAAGGCTCACATCTCGGCCACCTCAAATGGATACTCGCCGAGTTCTGCAAGGCGTTCTTCGAGGTCGATCACGTCAACATGCGGTTTCGGCCCTCGTTCTTTCCGTTCACCGAACCCTCGCTCGAAGTCGACATCCAATGCCGGCGCGACAAAGGCGAAATCCGTTTCGGCGAAGGTGACGACTGGCTGGAGATTCTCGGCTGCGGGATGGTGCATCCGAACGTACTGAAGAATTGCGGCCTCGACCCCGACGCGTACCAGGGTTTTGCTTGGGGGATGGGGATCGATCGCATTGCCATGCTCAAATACGGCATGGCGGACCTGCGCGCCTTCTTCGAGGCCGACGTCCGCTGGTTGTCGCATTACGGCTTCCGCCCGCTCGATCTGCCGACGCTGGCGGGAGGGTTGAGCTCTTAAGCCATGATGAAATTCACCCTCGCCTGGCTCAAGGAGCATCTCGACACCGATCATTCGCTGGGCGAACTCGCCGACAAGCTCACCATGATCGGTCTCGAAGTCGAGCGGATCGAGGACAAGGCGAAGCTCTATGCACCGTTCGTCATCGCGCGGGTGGCGGACGCAAAGCAGCACCCCAACGCCGATCGGTTGCGCGTCTGCATGGTCGATACCGGCAGCGGCGATCCGATCCAGGTGGTGTGCGGCGCCCCTAATGCACGTGCCGGCATGAAAGGCGTATTCGTTCCGCCGGGCGCCTACATTCCCGGCAAGGACATGACGCTCCAGGTCGGCACCATCCGCGGCGTCGAGAGCCGCGGCATGCTGGTGTCCGAATTCGAATTGCAACTATCCGACGATCACGAAGGTATTATCGAATTGCCCGACGACGCGCCGGTCGGCAAAAGTTTCGCGCACTATGCCGGCATCGACGATCCGGTGATCGAAATCAACTTGACGCCGAACCGGTCCGACTGCACCGCGGTGCATGGCATCGCCCGCGACCTCTCTGCCGCCGACATGGGCGTCTTCAAAGATTCCGCCATCCAGGCGGTGAGGGGCGAATTCCCTTGCCCGGTCGCGGTCAAGATCGAGGCGCCGGAACTGTGCCCGGCCTTCGCGCTCCGGCTCATTCGCGGCGTCAAGAACGGGCCGTCGCCCGATTGGCTGCAACGGCGCCTCACGGCGATTGGATTGCGCCCGATCAACGCGCTGGTCGATGTCACGAACTTCATCACTTACGATCGCGGCCGGCCACTGCATGTGTTCGACGCCGCCAAGGTGCGCGGCAATCTCACCGTGCGGCGCGCCCGCGCCGGCGAGACGCTGACCGCGCTCGATGGCAAGACCTACGCGCTTGACGACATGGTCTGCGTAATCGCCGACGAGGCGGGAGTGGAATCGCTGTCCGGCATCATGGGCGGCGAACCGACCGGCTGTTCGGAAGCGACCACCGACGTCCTTATAGAGTCGGCGCTGTGGGAACCAAAAAATATTTCGCAGAGCGGGCGGAAGCTCGGCATCAATTCCGACGCGCGTTATCGTTTCGAGCGCGGCGTCGATCCGGCTTTCATGCTGCCCGCGCTCGAGTTGGCAAGCCAGATGGTACTCGATCTTTGTGGCGGAACGCCGTCGCAGAATACGGTTGCCGGCAGCGCCGAGGCGCCCGAACCGGTCATCGACTTTCCGGTGTCGGAGCTCAAGCGGCTCGCCGGCCTTACCGTTCCGCTGCCGGAGATGCGCCGAGTGCTCGAACGGCTCGGCTTCTTTGTCGCCGGCCAAGGCGAGCGGGTTAAGGTCGCGGTGCCGTCATGGCGGCCGGACGTGCAGGGCAAAGCCGACGTGGTCGAAGAGGTGGTGCGCATCGTCGGCGTCGATCATGTGCCGCTGACGCCGTTCGATCGCGGCGAGGCGCCGCGCAAGCCGGTGCTGACGCCGATCCAGACGCGGACGCGCAAAGCCAAACGCGCGCTGGCGGCGCGCGATCTGATCGAAGCGGTCACCTGGTCATTCGTCCCGCATCGGCAGGCGGAACTGTTCGGCGGCGGCAAGTCCGAACTTGTGTTGGCCAATCCGATCGCGGCTGAATTGTCCGACATGCGGCCAAGCCTCATTCCGGGTCTGGTTGCCGCGGCGCAAAGGAATGCCGATCGCGGCTTTGCCGACGTCGCTTTGTTCGAGGTCGGTCAGGTGTTCTGCGGCGATGCGCCGGGCGATCAGTTCACTGCGGCTACGGGCATCAGGCGCGCGCTGGCAAAGCCCAACGGAATCGGCCGGCATTGGCAAAAGCGCGACGGCGCGGTCGATGCGTTCGACGCCAAGGCCGATGCGCTGGCCGCGCTTGTTGCCGCCGGTGCGCCGGCGTCGGCGCTGCAAATCGCGTCCGGGGCGCCCGGCTGGTTTCATCCCGGCCGCTCGGGAACCATCCAGATCGGTCCACAGAACGTGCTCGGCCATTTCGGCGAACTGCATCCGCGTACGCTTGAGGCGCTCGATGCGGACGGGCCGCTTGTGGCTTTCGAAGTTATCTTGGAGCGCATTCCGGAACAGAAAAAAAAGCCGACCCGCGCCAAGGCCGCGCTCGACCTCTCGCCTTTCCAGCCGGTCGAGCGCGACTTCGCCTTTGTGGTGGAGCAGAGCGTCAAGGCCGCCGATCTCGTGCGTGCCGCGCAGGGCGCCGATCGCAAGCTGATTGCCGGCGTCACAGTGTTCGATGTCTACGAGGGCAAAGGTATTGAGCCGGGCAAGAAGTCGATAGCGATTGCGGTCACTATCCAGCCGCGCGACAGGACGATGACCGATGCCGAGATCGAGGCGCTGGCGGCGAAAATCGTCGGCGAGGTCGGCAAACGCACCGGCGGCGTCTTGCGCGGCTAATTCGCTCGCTTCAGATTCTTGGTTGCCGCAGGCTGCGACGTTGGGTTGTCCGCGGTGGCGGTGGCGGCTCTTTGAAGGCGCCGATGTGACGCAGCGCGGCGTCGGCGGCGCGACCGCCCGATTCCCAGGCGCCGCCAACCGTCCCCCACAGCGTTTCGTGCACCGCCTCGCCGGCAAACCAGACCGGACCCGGTGCCGGCTCCGCCAAAATATGGCGCGCGCTTTGCCCGCCCGGCATCGCCGCCGAACAGGCACCAAGTACCCACGGTTCGTCATTCCATCGCGTGGCGTGCGAGCGTTTGATCGCTTTCTTGACTTCCGAGCCATACAACCGGGCGAGCCAATCGGCGGCAAAATTGACCATGGCCGCTTCACCCTGTCCGCTGAGATCGCGGCCGAACTCGCCGGCAAGTTCGATCAGACAAAGCTGAGTACCGGAAATGTTGGCAAGGATCGCAGCCGTGCGCGCGCCAGCCGCCTTCTCGAATACGAGATCATCGCTTGCAAAGCCCAGCGGATTGCCGGCAAGCTCGAGCGCAACGTGGTCGTAGCTGCCGAGTGAAAGTTTGGCGCAGGCATCGAGTTGGCGCTTGGCGAGGTCGGGCACGAATTTAATACCGCCCGACGCGATCACGTTGGTCGAAGCGGTCAAGATGGCGGCGCGCGCCTTGATCGTTCCTTTCGGTGTGATGATCTCGACGCCGCGTCGGGTGTCGATAGCCGTCACCGGTGTTGCGAGTTTGACCGCCAATCCCTCGGCGAACGAAGCGAGCAGCGTTCCCAACCCCTGCCGGCAAAACGCGGCGGTGTTGCGTTCGGCGGCTTTGGCGAAATCGACCGCCGACAAGTGTGTCAGATCCTTGCCGCAAAAAAATGGCCCAAATTGAAATTCGATCGATTGCCGCCAGTCGCCGAGATCGTTTGGCAAAGCCTGCTCGCAAGCACCGTCGGCGCGGCGAGCAGCGTCGACGATCGAGCGATTGGCGCGGACCTGCAAAGCCAGAAAATCTTCCAGCTCTCCCTCGCGCGCGTCGCGCCGGCCAATTCGGACTCTCTGGCTTGCCGACGCCGGGTAAACTTCCAGGCCGCGCCAGGCGGTTAATTTGGTCAGTGGATTGAGGTCGGGCGTGTGGATCCAATGCGCCCCGCGGTCGTACGGCACGCCAAAGGTGCGCGTTTCGGTGATGCATCGGCCGCCGATATGGTCGGCGGCTTCGAGCAGGATGAATGTACGGCCGGTGGCGGCGATCCGCCGCGCCGCAGCGATGCCGGCCGCGCCCGCGCCGACGATCACAACGTCGACTTCGGCCGTGTCGCGCATCACCGCAGCAATAGCCGGCCGCGCTACCAGTGCGGCTGAGGCGGCGACAAATGAGCGGCGGCTCAGACGCGACATGGTTTCCAATTGCTTGCGATTTCCGTCAGCTTGCCCGAACGCCGGGTTTTGCGCAAACCGCATGGTTGAGATTGAGTCAAAAGTCCGCGCGGCCGACGTGAACGAAATTGCAACGGCTACCGGCTAAAATTGCCACAAATAACGGCGTGCGAAAAGCGCGCGCGGCGAGGTCGGGGAGACTGCCATGAGCGTGATGCTCGATGGTATCGGGCGGCTCATCGCGCGCCATCTGCAAACGCCGGTGCCCGGCTACGAGCCGTTCACACCGAGTGATCCCGAGGCGCTGCGCCAATCGCTGCAAGCGGGCGATGTGCTCTTGGTCGAGGGCAATAACCGCATCGCGGGCGTCATCAAATATCTTACCCAATCGACCTGGTCGCATTCCGCGCTGTATGTCGGCCCGATTGCCGACCGTACTACCGAGGACGGCGAGCCGCATGTACTGATCGAAGCCAATGTCGGCGAGGGCGTGGTTTCGGCGCCGCTATCGAAATATCACCGTTTCCACACCCGCATTTGCCGCCCCGTCGGCTTGACCGAGGCCGATTGTGCGGCGGTGTGCACCTATGCCGTCGAGCGCATCGGCTTTGCCTACGATCTCAAGAACATCATCGACCTGATGCGGTATCTGTTTCCGCTGCCGGTGCCGCAGCGGTGGCGGCGGCGCCTGATCGCGCTTGGCTCGGGCGATCCGTCGCGGCTGATTTGTTCGGCGCTAATTGCGGATGCTTTCCGCGCCGTACACTATCCGATCCTGCCCAAGGTCGCGACGACGCGCAGCCGGCAAGCGCTCGAGCAAATCCTGGAGATTCGCCATTCCTCGCTCTATTGCCCGCGCGATTTCGACATTTCGCCCTACTTCAACGTGGTGAAGCCGACCGTTGCGCGCGGCTTCGACTACAAGGCGTTGCATTGGGCGGATTTACCGCCGGGCTTGGAGCCTGAGGCGGCACTCATCGGCGGTAAGAGCGGAGCGATTGCGGCCTGACGCGGCTTGTGCCGGCTGCGACGCATTATTACCTGTGCGGCTCCTGCATAGGGAATGGCATGCTCGACGCCGCCGCCAAAGCGCTTGGCCAAATGCTTTCGCCGCCGCTGCGCGCCATCCTTTTGAAGTCGATCGGGCTTGCGCTCGCCGTCATTCTCGTTGTCGCCATCGCGCTTGATCGGCTGATCGTCTGGCTGCTGGGCGCCGGAACCGCGTCACTGGAACAGGGCGTCGGTCCGCAAATCCATACGCCGGCGACAGCGATCGCCTGGCTGCTGTCATTCGCGGCGGGCTTTGGCGTCATCGTCGGCGGCATATTCCTGATGCCGGCCGTCACCGCGCTGGTCGGAAGTTTTTTTGCCGATCAAATCGCCGACGAGGTCGAGCGCACCAACTACCCGGCCGATCCGCCCGGTATCGCGTTACCGCTCAGCATCGCGATGCCTGAAGGCGCCAGAACCGCGTTGCTCGCGATCGTCGTCTACATTTGCGCCTTGCCGTTTCTGCTGTTTGCCGGGTTTGGTGCCGTGCTGTTCTTTGTAGCGACGGCTTGGCTGCTCGGGCGCGAATATTTCAAGCTTGCCGCACTGCGCTTTCATTCGCCGCCGGAAGTGCGGCTTCTGCGCCGGCGCAACGCCGTTAGCGTTTTTGTCGGCGGATTGCTCATCGCGGCTTTTGTCTCCGTGCCGGTGATCAACTTGGCAACGCCGTTATTTGCCATGAGCTTGATGGTCCATGTGCACAAACGTCTCGGCGGGAGGACATCGATTGTCAGTCCAGGACGCCTAAAATAAAATGGCAGTCAGCCGGTTGAGATCGAAATTACGTTCCGGAAGGGCTGGCCGGCAGCGGCTCAAGCGGTGACAAACCACCTTTGCCGGAGCGTGCACCCTCCTGCTTTCCCTTCTGATCGCGCGGATAAAGCTCAACCTTCGGCGGCTTCTGTTCGGGGCGATAGTCAGTCGAGGATAGTCCGCCCGCGATGCTGGCGCCTTGCTCGATCTGCAATAGGCCATAGCTGATATTGCCGTCGACGCGGCCGGTGGAGCGCAGGATCAACAGGCATTTTACATCGAGTTTTTCGTAGACCTTGCCTGAAATTTCCGCGTTCTCGGCAACCGTGATCCGGCCTTTGATCGCGCCGGTCTCGCCAACGATCAAGTTGCCGACGGTCACATCGCCTTCAAGGACACCGCATACCACCAACGTATCCGGCACCGAAATTTCGCCCTTTATGGTGACGCCCTCGCCGATATAGAGGCGGTTTGCGTCAGGCATGGTGTGTTCTGTAGACGACATTGGCTTACCCCTTTTCCCCAACTCTGCGCGGCCACTGAGTAAAATTTTACGGTACCTCGCCCGGTTTGTCATCGGCACGAACAGCCGAGAACGACGATTTTTTCGGCGTTTCGGGAAAACCGCGCCAAGGCGGCTTATTTTCCTAGGATGTCGACACCGTCAACGCCAGATTTCATCGGCTATTTCGACCACCATGCGCAGCTTTGCCCATTGTTCGTCTTCGGCAAGCACGTTGCCTTCCTCGGTCGAGGCGAAGCCGCATTGCGGCGAGAGACACAGCTGATCGAGCGCCGCGTATTTGGTCGCCTCGTCGATCCGCCGTTTGATGTCGTCTTTCTTCTCCAACTCGCCGGTTTTGGTGGTGACGAGACCGAGCACGACAACTTTGTTGCCTTTCGGCAGAAAGCGCAGCGGCTCGAAACCGCCGGCACGCGCGGTATCGTATTCGAGAAAATACCCGTCGTACTTTAATTCGCCCAGCATGATCTCGGCGATCGGCTCGTACCCGCCCTCTGAAATCCAGGTCGAGCGAAAATTGCCCCGACACACATGGGTAGTGATCACCATGTCCGCCGGTTTGCCCTCGAGCGATTGATTGATGACGCGGGCGTAGTCCTGCGCCAGCCGGCCGGCGTCAAGCCCGCGGTCGCTCGCTTTTTTCAATTCCGCCTGCGAGCATAGATAGGCCCAAGCGGTATCGTCGAATTGCAGATAACGGCAACCGGCGTCGTAAAATCCGCGGATGGTCTGCCGATACGTCTTCGCCAGGTCTTCGAAGATCGCGCTGCGATCCGCGTAAAACTTCGCGTCGACGGCTTTCGGTTCAAGGCGAAAATGCAATGTCGCCGGGCTCGGGATGCACATTTTCGGTACGACCCGGGTGTGCGCCTTGAGAAACTTGAAATGCTCCAGCATCGGGTGCGTGGAAAATCCGAGCTTGCCCTTGATACGAATGCTGCGCGGCTTGGTCTGCACGCCGTGGAATTGGATGCCGTGGTCGAGTTCGTAGATTTCCACGCCGTCGAGCATCCCGTAAAAATCGAAATGCCACCAGGAGCGGCGAAACTCGCCGTCGGTCGCGACTTTCAGCCCGACTTCTTCCTGCTTCTTGATGATCTTTTCGATTTCACGATTTTCGATCTCGTTGAGTTGGGCTGCGTCGATCTCGCCCTTTTCCCGCTTCGCGCGCGCTTGCTTGAGCGCACCGGTCCGCAGCAGGCTGCCGACGATATCGGCGCGAAATGGCGGATTATTCTTGGGCATCGGCTTATCCTCCGTGAAGATGCGGGAAACAAGCCGGGGCGGCGCAGTTCGTCAACCACAAAAACCGCAAAAAAGCCGAATGGGCATCATCCCATGGCGGCATGGCCGCGCCGGCGCTAATATCCAACGCCGATTGTGGCCAAATATCGCAGTTTAATCCGGTCCGTCCCGAATGTGCCCGACACTGTATCCCTCGTCGGGCGGAGGCTCAGGCGGTACGGATTAAGCCCAGTGGCTCCGTGGCTTGTCCCGGGCCGATCCATGACTCGGCGGAATCCAGGCGATATTCTGCGCCGGCGATTTCCCTAACGTCAGAACGTTGCGCGCGTGGCAGGGCTGTTGCCACGGCCAGATCAATCGCTGGGAGGGGGAATGACTAAGGACTCTCTAAATCTTACAGCGATACTGAATCGTGCGCTCGATCACGCGGCGCAAAATCTCACATTCAATAAATTGTTGGTTCAGATCGGCATCGACCCCAACAATGTCACGTTCCACGCGATCGCCGGCCGGTTGGTCGACATCGCCATGGCCAACATCAATTTTGCGAGCATGTGTGCGTTGGTTGGTGCAGCCTTCTATGCGGCCACCGTACTAACGCGCACGATGGTGCCGTTGCGCGCCTTCGGCATCATCAGCACCCTGTTGTTTATGGCCTATGGCGCGCTCGCCGGCGCGATTCCGACATTTTTGATGTACTTGCTGCTGCTACCCATCAACAGCTTGCGGCTCGTTCAGATGCTCACCCTCGTCAAGAAAGCTCGCGTCGCCGCGCAAGGCGATCTGTCGATGGATTGGCTCAAGCCGTTCATGAATCGGCGCAGCTACCACCAAGGCGACGTGCTGTTTCGGAAAGGACAGCCGGCGAACGAGATGTTGCTGACGGTGACCGGAAAATTTCTGGTCACCGAAATCGGCATCGAAGTCGCGCCGGGACAGCTTATGGGGGAACTCGGCTTTCTTACGCCGGGCAATAAACGGACGCAGTCGGTGGAATGCATCGAAAGCGGGGATGTGTTGACCATTACCTATGACCGGCTGTTGGAGATTTACTTCCAGAACCCGAAGTTCGGATATTATTTCCTCCGCCTTTCCAGCGACCGGCTCCTGCAGAACATCGCCCGCCTTGAAGGCATTATTGAACACAACAAAATCACGCTGCAATCGGGCCTTATAAAGTAGATATGGAGCAGTCCGTGTCCGGGGCGCCCCAAGGCCGGGCGAGCCTCGGCCGGTTTTGGAATGCCGGCCGTGATTCTGATGGGACGCAGCGAAACTGCCGGTAGGCTGGTACGACACTCGCGCCCGAACCTGACTTCTGCTAGTGGGGGCGCGGCCGGTGGTGGCGGGACGACGGTCGAACTGATGCGCGAACAGCCGAGTGGGAGCGCGGAATGTTGAAGACCTTCCGCGCCGCCGCGCAATTCTTCAACCGAAAGATTGGCTTCAGCCGATTGGGCGTGGTGCTTAGCACCGCCATCATCCTGGTGGCGGCGTTCGTGCTTTACCGCATCCTGCACGACATCGACCCCGAGGAGCTTGTCGACGCCTTGGAAGCGACCGACTGGCGCACCCTTGGCATCGCCGGCTTCTTCGTTGCTGCCGGCTATCTGACGCTGACTTTCTACGATCTGTTCGCACTGCGAACCATCGGCCGCTCCGAATTGCCGTACCGTGTTGCCGCACTCGGCAGCTTCACCAGCTATGCAGTCGGCCACAATGTCGGTGCCAGCGTCTTTTCCGGCGGCGCGGTCCGCTATCGCATTTATTCCGCTTGGGGTCTGAGCGTCATCGAGGTCACCAAGATCTGCTTCGTCGCAGGTCTCACCTTCTGGCTCGGCAATGCCGCCATGCTCGGCCTCGGGGTGCTTTACGCGCCGCAGGCGGCGCACGATTTCGACCAGCTTCCGCTCTGGCTCAACCGCGTCATCGCCGTCTTCATCCTCGGTTTGCTGGCCGCTTATGTGGCGTGGGTTTGGATCAAACCTCGAATCATCGGCCGTGACGGGTGGCAGGTGTCGTTGCCTGGCGGCCCGTTTACGCTATTGCAGATTCTGATCGGCATTCTCGATCTGTCGTGCTGCGCACTGGCTATGTACTGGCTGGTGCCGGACGAGCCGCATCTCGGTTTTGTGACCGTCGCCGTGATCTTCGTCACCGCAACCCTGCTCGGCTTCGCGAGCCACGCGCCCGGAGGACTTGGCGTGTTCGATGCGACCATGATGGTCGCCTTGTGGCAGTTCGACAAAGAAGATCTGCTTGCCGGCTTGCTGTTGTTTCGCTTGCTCTATTACATCATTCCATTTGCGCTATCGCTTTCGATACTTGGAACGCGCGAGCTTCTGCTGAGCCGGGCGACGCGGCGCATCGCCTCGCCGGCCGGCACGCCAATGAATACCGCAGCCGGATTGGTACGGGAAAAATCCGACGTGAGTTGATCCGGCTGCCGCCGTGAGGACGGGCCGATGAATTTGGACGAGGGTCGCATCGTCAAGCGCCGAAGCGAGCGCCGCGGTCTGCATTTCGTTATTGCCGCGGCGTCGATCGTATTCGCGGGGCTGGCGATCGTCGGTGCGCTGGCCGTCGGCTACGCGCTGGCCGGGTTTGCGATCATCTCGGCAGTTGCCCTTCTGACATTGCCGGCTACCGAAGAGGCGGGCGTCAAATCCCCGGTCGCGTTGCCGCAACATGCCGGCGAGCCGCTCGATGCCCTGGTCGCCGGCTTGCCCGACCCGGTGATCGCGCTCGACCGCAATGGCCGGGTGCTGGCGTTCAACGGCTACGCGCGTTCGCTTGCGCCGGCGTTGCGCCACGCAGAGCCGGTCTCGCTTGCGCTTCGCATGCCCGAGCTGATCGAAGCGGTCGGTCGCGCCTATGCCGACGGCGAAGAGCAGCGCATCGAATATTCGGAACGGGTTCCGCTCGATCGCTGGTTTGAGGTGGTTGTCGTTCCGGTCAAGCATGCGATAGGCGCGGCGCGTCCTGAATTCGTGTTCATGACCTTCCACGATCTCACGCCGTTGCGCAGGATCGACGAAATGCGCGCCGATTTCGTCGCCAATGCCAGCCATGAATTGCGCACGCCACTGGCCGCGCTTTCCGGGTTCATCGACACGCTGCGAGGCTCGGCGCGAGACGACGCGGCAGCGCGCGACCGCTTCCTTGCCATCATGCAGCAGCAGGCGCACCGTATGGCGCGGCTGCTCGACGACCTCTTGTCGCTGTCGCGGATCGAGCTCAACGCACACCGTCAGCCCGACGCGCCGGTCGATCTGGTGCCGATCGTCCGCCAAGTCGTCGATGGTCTTCAAATGCTGGCGCGCGACCGCGGCGTAACCGTGCAGGTACAGGCGGCGAACGCGCTGATAGTACCCGGCGACCACGACGAACTCATTCGCGTCTTCGAGAACCTGATCGAAAACGCATTGAAATACGGCGCGGCCGGCAAGCGCGTCGAGATCACGCTGACGCAGGACCGATCAGCCGACGGTTCGCCGGAAGCATGCGTTGCCGTACGCGACTTTGGGCCGGGCATAGCGCCCGAACATCTGCCGCGACTGACCGAACGCTTTTACCGGGTGGATGTGCGCGAAAGCCGGGCGCAGGGCGGCACCGGGCTCGGCCTTGCTTTGGTCAAGCATATCCTCAATCGCCATCGCGGCCGGCTGAGCATCGAAAGTAAGCCGGGAGCCGGCGCCACCTTCAGCGTTTTTTTGCCCGCCAGCGCTGCCGCTCCGGGCTAAAATTGCCTGTTCTGACAAGGCGCTAGATTGTCATCTAACTGTCATCGGGGACACATAGAACGGTTGCGTGGCGCACATATTCATGACGCGCTGCGGGTTCGCTTTGACTTTGATCAAGTGATGCTTACCGCGGTGCGTTACCGAGACGTCGATGAAATCGCGAAGTCCCCAAATTAAGGGGCAACAGCCGGCGCGGAGACGGTCCACGCCGCCCGAAATTTCACACAGGAGCACCACGTGAACCAATTGAGAGCGATGGCTACCGCAGGCTTCCTGGCTGCGACGGTTCTTCCGGCAGCGGCCGGCGACATCACCGGCGCCGGCTCGACTTTCGTGTATCCGATTCTCGCCAAATGGGCGGACGTTTACAGGAAGAGCACCGGCATCGGACTAAATTACCAGTCGATCGGTTCCGGCGGCGGGATCAAGCAGATCACGAACAAAACCGTGACATTTGGTGCCTCGGACATGCCGCTTGCTCCCGAAACCGTGAAAAAGAGCGGCTTTGTGCAGTTTCCGATCATCAACGGCGCGGATGTGCCGGTCGTGAACTTGCCAGGTATCAAGCCGGGCGAGTTGGCGCTCGATGGCCCCACCGTGGCGAACATTTTCCTCGGCAAAATCACCAAGTGGGACGATCCCGCGATTCAAAAACTCAATCCCGGTGTGAAGTTGCCGAGCATGCCAATCGTTGTCGTCCACCGCTCGGACGGTTCAGGCACCACGTTTATCTGGACTAACTACCTCTCGAAGGTTAGCCCGGAATGGAAGGAAAAAGTCGGCGAGAGCACTGCCGTTGAATGGCCCGTCGGAATAGGCGCCAAGGGCAATGAAGGCGTTGCCAATAATACCGCCAACACCAATGGCGCGATCGGTTATGTCGAATATGCCTACGCCAAGCAGAACAAGATGGCGTACACCAAAATGGTGAATCAGGCAGGAAAAACAGTCTCTCCTGATGCTGATACGTTCCTCGCTGCGGCTGCCGGTGCCGATTGGATTTCAGCGAAGGACTTTTATGTCGTCTTGACCAATGCCCCCGGCGATCGTTCGTGGCCCGTCGCGGGTTCGACCTTCATTCTGATGCATGAGGTGGCGCAAGATCCGGTAGCTTCCGGCGAAGCTCTGAAATTTTTCAAATGGGGCTACAAGAACGGAAAACAAATGGCGGCCGAACTCGACTACGTGCCGATGCCGGACAACGTCGTCGCTTTAATCGAAAAGACCTGGGCCGAACGGTTCAAGGCATCCGACGGCAAGCCGCTGCACCTCAGCGCCGTAGCGCGTTAGTCCGATGCGCCACCGGCGGAAAGGCGCCACGGACTTGGCGTTGCCCACCGTTTTTTTCGCCGGCCTGTCGCACCGAAGCTCTTGCGCGGCAGCCGGCAGATCGTTTGAACTAAGCGCTTCCATCTGCTTGAAGGAACGCTTTGATAGACTCGGCTCGGGGGCAATCCGTGGTTGACATGGCGCTGCGAGCGGGAACCTTGGTTTCCGTCCGGGCGGGTACACGCGCTCGTGCCCTCGACCGGCTGCGGCTCAGCGATATTGTCTTCCGCCAGCTGACGCGTGCGGCGGCCTTCGGCGTGCTATTGTTGTTGAGTGGCGTCATCGTCGCTCTGATGGTGGGATCGCTGCCGGCGCTGCGGACTTTCGGGCTCAGCTTCTTGATGACCGAGCGCTGGAATCCGGTGACCGAGAAATTCGGCGCCCTGGCGCCAATTTACGGCACCCTGGTCACGTCGTTCATCGCCATGCTGATCGCGGTCCCCATCGGACTGATGATCGCCTTTTTCCTTACCGAGCTGTGCCCGCAATGGCTGCGGCGGCCAATCGGCATCGCCATCGAACTGCTCGCTGGCATTCCGAGCATTATTTATGGGATTTGGGGGCTTTTTATTTTTGCCCCGTTCCTGCAAGGCACGTTGCAGCCTTTGTTGATTGCGACGCTTGGCCACATGCCCGGCATTGCCCCGCTGTTTTCCGGGCCGCCCTACGGCATCGGCACGCTCACCGCCGGTCTTATTCTGGCGATCATGGTGCTGCCGTTCGTGACTTCGATCTCACGAGACGTGTTTGCAGCGGTTCCCACCGTCCTCAAGGAAGCCGCCTACGGCGTCGGTTGCACCACCTGGGAGGTGGCTCGCTACGTGGTGCTGCCTTACGTCAGGGTCGGTGTTATCGGCGGCGTAATGCTCGGCCTCGGCCGCGCGCTCGGCGAGACCATGGCGGTAACTTTCGTCATCGGAAATGCGCACCGAATTTCCGCTTCGTTGCTCGCGCCCGCGACCACCATCTCCGCCAGCATAGCCAATGAGTTTACCGAAGCGGTCGGCGACCTCTACACATCCTCGTTGACCGCTCTGGGTCTCATTCTCTTCGTCATTACGTTCATTGTGCTCGCCATCGCGCGTTACATGTTGATGCGGATCGAGCGCCGGATCGGGTGATGTCATGTCGAGCATGCCGATGACCGCTCGTTATGCCGGCCGGCGCCGCCGCAACATGGTCGCCACAATACTTGCCCTGGCAGCCACCTTGGTCGGCATAGGCTGGCTGGCCTTGATATTGGGATCGCTGCTTTGGCAGGGATTTAGTGGTCTGTCGCTGGCGGTCTTTACGCAGATGACGCCGCCGCCTGGGGCGCAGGGCGGTCTGCTCAATCCGATCGTTGGAAGTTTGATGCTTACCGCTCTCGCACTTGCGATCGGTACTCCGATTGGCATTCTTGCCGGAACGTATATGGCTGAGTATGGCCGTTACGACCGCCTCACCAGCGTGGTGCGTTTCATCAACGATATCCTGCTGAGCGCGCCATCCATCGTGATCGGGCTGTTCATCTATGAAGTTATGGTTGCGCCGATGGGGCATTTCTCCGGCTGGGCCGGAGGCGTGGCGCTGGCCGTCCTTGTCATACCGGTGGTGGTCCGCACGACCGAGGACATGCTGACGCTGGTTCCGAATGCACTGCGCGAGGCCGCCACCTCGATTGGCCTGCCGCGCTCGCTGACGATCAGGCACATTTGTTACCGTGCCGCCCAGGCCGGCATGATCACCGGCGTTTTGCTGGCCGTAGCCCGCATCAGCGGCGAAACCGCGCCGCTGCTCTTTACCTCGCTCAACAATCAGTTCTGGAGCGCCAACCTGAACGCGCCGATAGCGAGCCTGCCCATTGTAATCTTCCAGTTCGCGCTAAGTCCCTACAAGGACTGGCAGGCGCTTGCCTGGACCGGCGCGCTCATTATCACCATGGCCGTGCTGGTGCTGAGCATAACCGCGCGTAGTCTCGCTTCAACGGGTAAGCAGTCATGAACGTCGCCTCAGTTACCGTTCCCACCGTTACCGCGTTGCCGACCGACCGCGCCGGTCTGGCCGAGAAGTTGACCATCCGCAACCTCGATTTCTTCTATGGCTCGTTCCGCGCGCTAAAGTCGATCAGCCTGCCGCTTTATGAGAACAAGGTGACCGCATTCATCGGCCCATCCGGCTGCGGCAAGTCGACTTTGCTGCGCGTGCTCAACCGTATGTACGACCTTTATCCCAATCAGCATGCCACGGGTGAGGTCGTGTTCGACGGCGAAAACATTGTATCGCCAAAGCAGGATCTAAACTTGCTGCGCGCTCGCATCGGCATGGTGTTTCAGAAGCCAACGCCGTTTCCGATGTCAATCTACGAAAATATCGCTTTCGGCATCCGGTTGTACGAACGCTTGCCGAAATCCGAGCTCGACGGACGCGTAGAGACTTCACTACGGCGTGCGGCCCTTTGGGACGAAGTCAAGGACAAGCTTTCCGCCAATGGCCAAAGCCTGTCCGGCGGACAACAGCAAAGGCTGTGCATCGCGCGTACTGTGGCGGTGCGGCCTGAAGTCATTTTATTCGACGAGCCGTGTTCGGCGCTGGATCCGATTTCGACCGCCAAAATCGAGGAGCTGATCGACGAGATGACCGACGATTATACGATCGTGATCGTCACCCATAACATGCAGCAGGCCGCGCGCGTCTCGGAGTTCACCGCCTTTATGTATCTCGGCGAGCTGATCGAGTTCGATTCAACCAGCAAGATGTTCACGGCGCCGCACGATCAGCGGACGCAAGACTACATCACCGGCCGCTTTGGGTGACCGCCATGACCGATGTGAACCAGAGAACTGACCATACGGCCAAAGCCTTCGATACCGACTTGCAGGAGATCGCCCGCCGGGTGGCGGAAATGGGTGGACTTGCCGAGCGGCAGATCGCCGATGCCACCCGCGCTTTGGTTGAGCGCGACACCGACCTCGCCGAGCACGTGATCGCGGTCGATCCCACCATCGACATGATGCAACATGAAATCGAGGAAAAGGCGATCCTGACCATCGCCCGGCGCCAGCCGATGGCGGTCGATCTGCGCGAAATCGTCGGCGCCATGCGGGTCGCGAACGATCTCGAGCGCATCGGCGATCATGCCAAGCACATCGGCAAGCGCGTCGTTGCCCTCGATCTCGACCTGCATCCGCAGCAATTGATCCGTGGCGTCGAACACATGGCTTCGCTGGTCTTGGCGCTACTCAAACAGGTGCTCGACGCTTTTGCCGGACGCGACATCGCCGCCGCGCTCGAAGTCTGGAACGGCGACGAGCAGGTCGACGCTTTATGCACGTCGCTGTTTCGCGAGCTCCTTACCTATATGATGGAGGATCCGCGCAACATCACCTTCTGCATGCATCTGATGTTTTGCGCGAAGGACATCGAACGCATCGGCGACCATGCTACCAACATTGCGGAAACGGTGTACTTCATGAATGAGGGCCATCCCATCGCCGACCAGCGTCCGAAAGGCGACGTCACCGGTTTTGGCGCGGCGCGACTGCAAAAGTGACGGGAGGACGGGCATGGGAGCCAGCATCCTGATCGTCGAAGACGAAGAGCCACTGACGACGTTGTTGCGTTACAACCTCGAAGCTGAGGGTTATGAGGTTGACGCGGTTGCCCGAGGCGACGAAGCGGATACCCGGCTGCGCGAGAAGGCGCCCGATCTCATCGTACTGGATTGGATGCTGCCCGGACTTTCCGGCATCGAATTATGCCGCCGGCTGCGAACGCGGCCGCAGACACAGAGTCTGCCGATCATCATGCTGACGGCGCGTGGTGAGGAGAGCGAGCGGGTGCGTGGGCTCGCCACCGGCGCCGACGATTACTTGGTCAAGCCGTTCTCGGTACCGGAACTATTGGCCCGGATTCGAGCATTGCTGCGCCGCGCAAGCCCGCAACGTGTCGCCACCAGATTGGCGATCGGCGACATTGAACTCGACCGCGAAAGGAAGCGGGTTTCGCGCTCGGCGCGTCCAGTCGATCTCGGACCGACCGAGTTTCGCCTGCTCGAATTCCTGATGGAACGCCCCGGTCGCGTTTTTTCGCGCGATCAATTGCTCGACGGTGTCTGGGGCAATGAGGTCTATATCGACGAGCGCACGGTTGACGTCCATGTTGGCCGGTTGCGCAAAGCACTCAACCGGGGCCACGGCACCGATCCGATCCGCACCGTGCGCGGCGCCGGCTATTCGCTCGACGATCGCTTTGGCAAGGCAAGCTGAAATTCAACGCATCGAGCGGCGGTCGCGGCGGCGCTCGCCGGCCGGCTGATAGGCGACGCGCGAATGGTAGCCGCAATACGGCAATCCGGTGATGGTGTTGCCGCCGCAAAAAAAGAACTCGCTGCTGCCAGGGTCGCCGATCGGCCAGCGGCAGGTTTGTTCGGTCAATTCGAGGATCGTGCGGCGCTGACCGATCGGGATGATGTTTTCGATGAGTTCCGGCGTCGCTTCGGCTTCGATCTCGTAGGCGTGCGCCAGCGCGGTATTGCCGCGGATCGACGCCCGTCCGATACGCATCATCGGTGAGCGCGGCTTGCGCGGCCGCGGCGAAGAATTTGAAGCGCTTTTGGCACGGCCGGAGAGGCCGAGCCGGTGCACTTTGCCGATCACTGCGTTGCGGGTGATGCCGCCGAGTTCGGCCGCGATCTGGCTGGCCGAAAGGCCGTCGGACCACAGCTTCTTCAGCTGTTCGACGCGCTCGTCGGTCCACGACATGCCAAGTCCTTCCAAGCTCAGTCCTCCACAATGTGTGCGGTCGATCGGACGGAATCCGTCATCAAGCCCGGCGGCGCTTGCCGCCCGGCACGCACGCTACACTGACGCTTTAGCTGACTGTCCGCCGCACGAGATATCGTACTCGACAGGCAAAAGGCTACAATATGGCGGGAGTCGAGCGCAAGAGTCGCTGCGACGGGCGTTCAAATTTTTCCGGTCTAGTGTGGACGAAGTGGGGAAAACCCGCGCCACGCCGGGCTTTCTAACGTCGTGTTGACCGGCGCGCGCGTCACAAATAAAATAATTGTATGGTGCCGCCCGGTGAGGCGGCACATTTTGTTTCGGCCGCGCAGATAGCTGCTGCGCAGCGCGGGCTCAACCGTGACATCGCATCTGTTACCGACTTACGCGCGCGTCAATCTTGCCTTTGAGCGAGGTGAAGGCGCATGGCTGATCGCCGCCAATGGCGATCGCTATCTCGATTTTACCTCCGGCGTGGCGGTCAACGCGCTCGGGCACGCCCATCCGCACCTGGTCGCCGCCATCACCGCGCAGGCGCAAAAGCTGTGGCACGTTTCCAACCTTTATCAGATTCCGGAGGCGGAGCAGGTCGCGCAGCGGCTGTGCGAGGCGAGCTTCGCCGACGTGGTGTTCTTCTGCAATTCCGGCGCCGAAGCGATGGAATGCGCGATCAAGACCGCGCGCAAATATCATTCGGCGAACGGGCACCCGGAACGCTACCGGATTGTGACGTTCGAAGGCGCGTTTCACGGACGCACTCTGGCGACGCTCGCCGCCGGCGGCCAGAAAAAATATCTCGATGGCTTCGGTCCCGTGGTCGAGGGCTTCGATCAGGTGCCATTCGGCGATCTCGACGCGACCAAACGCGCCGTCAGCGACGAAACCGGCGCCATTTTGATCGAGCCGATCATGGGCGAGGGCGGCGTCCGAGTGGTCGAGCCCTCGTTCCTGCGGGCGTTGCGCGAACTCTGCGACCAGCGCGGCTTGCTGTTGCTGTTCGACGAAGTGCAGACCGGCATGGGGCGCACCGGCGAATTGTTTGCCTACCAGCGCCTCGGCGTTGAGCCCGACATCATGGCGCTCGCCAAAGCCCTCGGAGGCGGGTTCCCGGTCGGCGCGTGCCTCGCCACTAGCGAAGCCGCCAAAGGCATGACCGCGGGTACGCATGGCTCGACCTTCGGCGGCAACCCGCTGGCCATGAGCGCTGCCAACGCCGTTCTCGATGTCATGCTGGCGCCGGGCTTCCTCGACCGTGTGCGGCGTACCGCGCTGTTGTTCAAGCAGCGGCTGGCGGAAATCAAGGACCGCCACCCGTCAGTGATCGCCGAAGTACGCGGCGAAGGCCTGTTGATCGGGCTGCGCGCGCTGGTTCCGGCGGGGGAGTTGGTCGATGCCATGCGCGCCGAAAAGCTGATCGCCGTATCGGCCGGCGACAATGTTGTCAGGTTGCTGCCGCCTTTGATCGTCAGCGAGCAGGAGGTCGCCGAAGGCATTGCGCGGATTGACCGCGCCTGCGGCGCGGTCGGCCGGGCCGCCAAGGCGGCGCGCACGGAGGAGCCGGTTCGATGAGCTCGCTCCACCATTTTCTCGATCTGATCGACGTTCCAGCCGCCGAATTGCGCAAGATGATCGACACGGCCCGTGCCATGAAAACCCGCCGTGGCGGCGCGGAACGGCCGCTCGTCGGCAAAACGCTGGCGATGATCTTCCAGCGGCCGTCGACGCGCACACGGGTTTCGTTCGAAGTCGCCATGCGCCAGCTGGGCGGTGACGCCATCATGCTGACCGCGGAAGAGATGCAACTCGGCCGCGGCGAGACGTTGGCCGACACCGCGCGGGTGCTGTCGCGTTACGTCGACGCCATCATGATACGTGCACTCGACCCGCGGGAAGTCACCGAACTGGCCAAATACGCGAGCATACCGGTGATCAACGGTCTGACCCGACGCTCGCATCCCTGCCAGTTGCTGGCCGATGTGATGACTTTCGAGGAGCATCGTGGCCCGATCCGCGGCCGCACCATCGCCTGGACCGGCGATGCCAATAACGTGCTCACCTCATGGATGCACGCGGCCGAAAGGTTTGCGTTTCGGCTGCGGGTCGCGTGCCCGCCGGAGCTGGCCCCGAAAAAGCCGCTGACCGACTGGATCAAGTCGTCGGGCGCCGCGATTACCCTCACTGCCGATCCCGAAGAAGCGGTCAGGGGCGCCGATTGCGTGGTGACCGACACCTGGATCTCCATGGGCGATCGTAACGGCGCCCGCCGCCACAATCTGCTCAAGCGCTATCAGGTGAACGGGCGGCTCATGGCGCGCGCGAAGCCGGACGCAGTCTTCATGCATTGCCTGCCGGCGCATCGCGGCGAAGAGGTAACCGACGAGGTGATGGATGGTCCGAACTCGATCGTGTTCGACGAGGCGGAGAACCGGCTGCACGCGCAAAAGGGCCTATTGACCTGGTGCCTAGCAGACGGCCGGTGACGGCCTGCGCGGGCGCCGGGGCTCACAATTCCGGTGTGGGCCACCTATATGGCTTCCGATGAATACTCCCGGCACGGAAATTCCAGTACGCGCGCCCGCTCAGCAAAGCCTTGACGACACCATTCTGCCATTCGAGGTCGACGCGCTCGATCTGCGTGGGCGCATCGTGCGGCTCGGTCCGGTCGTCGACACGATTTTGAGCGGTCACGACTATCCGCTGCCGGTCGCCAAGCTGCTCGGTGAAGCCATCGTGCTCACGGTCATGCTCGGTTCGGCGCTCAAGTTTGACGGCCGTTTCATCCTGCAAACCCAGAGTGACGGCCCCGTGCGCATGCTTGTCGTCGACTTCACGTCGCCAGATAAGGTGCGCGCCTGCGCGCGCTTCGACGCCGAGCGGATCGCCGCCATGGCGACTGATGTGGTCGATCAGGGTCGATTGCTCGGCAAGGGCCACCTCGCCATGACCATCGATCAGGGCCCCGACATGAGCCGCTATCAGGGACTTGTTCCGCTTGATGGCAATGATCTCGAACATGCCGCGCACGAATATTGTCTCCGCTCGGAACAGATTCCAACGCGGGTTCGGCTGGCGGTCGCCGAGGAATTCCGCGGCGGGGAAAATGGCGGAGCGCGCCGCCGCTGGCGCGCCGGTGGAATCCTGCTGCAATTCCTGCCGAAATCCGCCGAGCGCGCGCGGCAAGCCGATCTCGATCCGGGCGACGCGCCGGCCGGTACGGAGCCGCATCTGCTGCCGGAAGACGAAGCCTGGGTCGAGGGTCGGTCGTTGATTGCCACCGTCGACGATATCGAATTGATCGACCCGGCGCTGTCGAACGAACGGCTTGCTTATCGGTTGTTTCACGAACGCGGTGTACGGGTCTTCAAGTCCGCCCCCGTACATGCGCAATGCTCATGTTCGCGGCAGAGTGTCGAGAACATGCTGCGCAGCTTTCCGTCGGAGGACCGCGACGACATGGTGGAGAACGGCAAGATCACGGTGACTTGCGAATTTTGCAGTTCGACCTATGAGTTCAAGCCGGAAGAGGTAGTGGCCGTGAGCGGTACGCTCAATTGAGCGTGCGTTTGCCGTCGTCGCCGCTATCAAGCGAGAAAGCGGGAATTTCGATATCGAAATGCTCGCCGCTGGAGTTCACCATTCCATAGGTTCCGAACATAAAACCTGACGGTGTCTGCAGTGGCACCCCGCTGGTATATTCGAACGATTCTCCAGCCTTGAGCACGGGCTCCTCGCCGACCACCCCGGCGCCGCGGACTTCTTGGCGCCGGCCGGTCGCGTCGGTAATGCGCCAATGCCGGGTCTTCAATTGAACGGTCTCGCCGCCGTTATTGGTAATGGCGACGGTATAAGCCCAAAAGAAATAGTTGTTTTCCGGGGAGGAACGATCGGCGACAAAGCGTGGGGTGACGACGACCTGGATGCTGCGGGTGACGGCGCGATACATGGCGCAAATCTTGGCCCAATCCCGTCGCTTTCTCAAGCGGCGACGTAACATGCGGCGCAATGTCATAATCGCTTGCGAATTTTCGAATCGGAGCACTAGATTACTGTCGGCGTCCGCAGCACGCCGCCAGTCATGGGTGCGGAGTTATGGCGATGGCTTCCCCGCCTGCGGCGGCCCCGGGCGAACGCGATCTGCGGCTCGATCTGTTCCGCGGCGTGGCGCTGTGGCTGATCTTCCTCGATCATATTCCCGAAAACATCGTTAGCTGGCTCACGATCCGCAATTACGGTTTCAGCGACGCGACTGAAATCTTCATTTTCATTTCCGGCTACACCGCCGCTTTCGTCTACGGACGCGCCATGCGCGAACGCGGCTTCACGGTCTCAAGCGCCCGCATCCTGCGCCGCGCCTGGCAAATCTACGTCGCGCATATTTTCCTGTTCACGATCTTCATGGCCGAAATCGCCTACGTCGCAGCGACATTCGACAATCCGCTCTACGCGGAAGAAATGAAGATTCTCGATTTTCTCAAACAACCCGACATTACGATCTTTCAGGCGCTGCTGCTGAAGTTCAAGCCGGTCAACATGGATGTGTTGCCGCTCTATATCGTGCTGCTGCTGTTCTTTCCGCCGGTTCTGTTTTTCTTGCTGCGGCTGCCGAATTTTGCGCTCGCTGGATCGGCCGTGGTGTATGCGCTGGCCTGGAAACTGGACTGGAATTTGCCGGCCTACCCAAACGGCGTCTGGTTCTTCAATCCGTTCGCCTGGCAATTGTTGTTCGTGTTCGGCGCCTGGTGCGCGCTTGGTGGCGCGCAACGGCTGGCAGGCGTGCTGCGCTCGCGTGTCTTGCTCGTGGTCGCTATCGCTTACCTGGTGTTCGCGTTCCTGATTACCCTGACCTGGCACTTTGAATCGCTCGATCGCTTCGTGCCGCGCTGGCTGGCGAATTGGATGTATCCGATCGACAAGACCAATCTCGATGTCTTGCGGTTTGCCCATTTCCTGGCGCTGGCGGCGGTGACGGTTTATTTCATTCCGCGCTCCTGGCGCGGCCTGCGGTCGCCGGTGCTGCTGCCGGCGATCAGCTGTGGCCAACACTCGCTCGAAATATTCTGCCTCGGTGTGTTTTTGGCCTTTGCGGGCCAATTCATCATCGCGGAATGGTCGGGCGGGCCGCTGCTGCAAACCGCGGTCAGCGTATTAGGGATACTGATCATGATTGGTACGGCGCGCCTGCTTTCATGGTACAAAAGCATGGAAGGGCGAAGGTCCGTGCCGCGTTTGAAAACGCCGGACCCCGACCTCGCGGGGGGCGAGGCATGAGTTTTGTTTTTGCCGTCGTAGCGGCGGTTGCGCTCGCCGGCGGTGCTGCCGCGGCCGAGCCGGAATCGAACTGCACGGTTCCGGATTCGCTCATTGCAACGGATGTCGTGCTCAGTCGCGCCGCCGCCGAAATCAAGGATCGTCACCGGCTGGATATAACCGTCGTCGGTTCCGGCTCGTCGGCGCTGGCGGGTCCTGATGGCGCACGATTTGCCTACCCTGCGCAGCTCGAACAAGCACTCAAAGAGCGCCTGCCGGGCAACGAGATCAAAGTCACCGCGCACGTGCAGCCCAAGTTGACCACCGCAGACATGGCGTCGGGGTTGCCGCGTATTCTCGCCGAAGACAAGCCGGCGCTGGTGATCTGGCAAGCCGGCACGGTCGACTCGCTGCGTGGGGTCGAGCCGGACGATTTCCGGATCAGTCTCGATCACGGGCTCGATGCGATTGCCAAGGCGCAGGCAGAAGCGATCCTGATGAACATGCAGTTCAGCCCACGCACCGAAACTATGCTCAGCGTCACGCCTTACGCCGATGTCATGCGTTGGGTGACCGAGCAGCGCGGCATCCCCTTGTTTGATCGGTTAGCCATCATGCATTACTGGAGCGATGAGGGTACGTTCGACCTCTATGCCGCCACCAACAGCTACGCTATGGCGCGAAAAGTGCATGAATGTCTTGGCCGGGCGCTGGCGATGCAAATCATGAATGCCGCCCACCTTGACGCTGGAACGCCGGCGAATGTCGAAAGCAACAAATAATAAGCCTGCCGGCGGGTTTGTTCTCAGCGCCGCGGCGGCGTTGGGGCTAACGGCGTTGGCTGCTGCGGCTGCGCCGGTCCACGCGCAAACGCTTGTGGCGGCGTCGCGTGGTCCGGTGGTGGCGCCCAATGCCGCACCTTACGCGTGCGGCGCTCCGGCGGAGTTTTCCCGTTTCCGCTATCCGCTGCGCCACACTGCGCAGCGCTTGGCGGCCCATCAGTCGCTGACCATCGTTGCGATCGGTTCGTCATCGACGGCGGGCGCCGGGGCGAGTTCGCCTGCCGCGAGCTATCCGAGCCGCCTTGCCGCCGAATTGACGGAGCGGTTTCCCGGGCGCGACATCACCGTGTTCAATCGCGGCGTCAACGGCGAAGAGACGCCGCAGATGGTGGCCCGCTTTGGCTCCGACGTCATCGCTCTGCACCCCGATCTCGTTCTCTGGCAGGTCGGCACCAATTCGGTGCTGCGCGATCATCCGCTGAAGCCGCATTCCGTCGTGCTGCAAGAGGGTATTGCCGATCTCAAGGCCGCTGGCGCCGACGTGGTGCTGATCAATATGCAGTTTGCGCCGCGCGTGCTGGCCAAACCCGAGACCGGGGGCATGGAGGATCAGATTACGCTGGCGGCCAAATTGGCAGGTGTCGATTTGTTCGACCGCTTCGCGATCATGCGCAACTGGCACGATGTGCAGCATATCCCGTTCGAGGTATTCACCGCCCCCGACCAATTGCATATGAACGACTGGAGCTACGCCTGCGTGGCGAAGTTGCTGGCGACCGCGATCGCCGGAGCGAGTGCGCGCCCGTTTGCCTCGGCAGCCGCGCGTTCCGCGCCCTAGCGACCTTCGCGACTTTAGACGGTTTCCAGCGCGGCGAGCACGTCCTCAACGATATCGTCCGGATGCTCGAGCCCGACCGAGAGGCGCACCAGTCCGTCGGTGATGCCTAGCTCGTCGCGCTGCGCCGGGGCGAGTCGTTGGTGTGTCGTCGTCGCCGGATGAGTTATCAGACTCTTGGCATCGCCCAGATTATTGCTGATGCGGATCAGCCTGAGTGCATCCTGAAAACGAAACGCAGCTTTCTTGCCGCCTTTGATATCGAAAGCGACGAGCGTCGAGCCGCCGCGCATCTGCTTCTGGGCTATCTTGGCCTGCGGATGATCCGGCCTGCCGGGATAGATCAGGCGTGCGATCTTGGGATGCTCGGCCAACGTCACCGCCAACGTTGCGGCGCTGTCGGTTTGCCTCCGCACCCGCACCGGCAGCGTCTCCAGACCTTTGAGCAGCACCCAGGCATTGAACGGTGATATCGACGGTCCGGTTTGCCGCAGCAGCGTATGGACGTTCTTTTGGATGAAGTTTTCCGAACCAAGGATGACGCCGCCAAGACAGCGACCTTGGCCGTCGATATGTTTGGTCGCCGAATAGACCACGCAATCGGCGCCGAGTGCGAGCGGCGACTGGAAGATCGGCGTGGCGAAGACGTTATCGACCACCAAAGTCGCGCCGGCCGCGTGCGCGATCTCGGCGACGGCGGCAATGTCGATGATTTCCAGCGTCGGATTGGTTGGCGTCTCGATGAAGAAGGTCCTGGTGTTCGGCCGCACGGCGTTGCGCCACTGTTCGAGGTCGGTGCCGTCGACCAGGGTGGAAGCGACGCCAAAGCGCGGCAGGTAATCTTCCACGATATAGCGACAGGAGCCGAACAAGGCCTTCGCCGCCACCACGTGGTCGCCGGCCTTGAGCTGACCGACGATCGCAAGCGTCACTGCCGCCATGCCCGTTGCGGTGGCGCGTGCCGCTTCGGCGCCTTCAAATGCCGCCATGCGCTGTTCGAACATGGCCACCGTCGGATTGGCGAAGCGTGAATATTGGAAACCAGGGTCTTCGTTCTTAAAGCGGCGCTCGGCCTGCGCGGCGTTTTCGTACACGTAGCCCTGGGTGAGGAATAAAGCCTCGGAGGTTTCGCCGAATTGCGAGCGTAGCGTGCCGGAATGCACCAGCCGGGTCTCGGGGCGGTAACGGTCGGGTGTGGACGCGGTCATTTGGCCCTCCTCATGGCCAGACAAAACAAAACCCGGCCGGGAGGATGATCCTCGGGCCGGGCTCAAGCGTCCCCGGCCTTTTAGCGATTTGTTTAACGTGGCTGCAAGCCGGCCGGCTCAAATGACCACGGGATAAGCTGGCTCTTACGCCGGGGTCGTCTTTCCGTCAAGCCGGGCATCGGGTTAGATCGGGGGCACCGGAATTGCCCACGTTGAAGTGGGACCGAATTGGTGAGCCGTGGCGTTGTCTTCCAACTCCCTCGACAAAGGTATCTTGCCTGACCGCATGATTGCGGATTTGGCGGCGGCGCGCGCGATCGTGGCTGCGCGGCCGTTCGCGCCGGATCAAATCCAGCCGGCCAGTCTGGACTTGCGTTTAGGCGGGATTGCCTATCGTGTGCGCGCAAGCTTTCTGCCCGGGCCGGGGACAGCTGTCGCGCGGCGTATCGCCGACCTCAAGCTGCACGAATTCGCGTTGACCGACGGTGCCGTGCTGGAAACCGGTTGCGTCTACATCGTGCCGCTGATCGAGGGCCTCGCCTTACCCGACGATATCGCGGCCGCCAGCAACCCGAAGAGTTCGACCGGACGCCTCGATGTTTTTACTCGGGTGATTGCCGACGAGACCCGCGGCTTCGATCGGGTCGAGGGCGGCTATCACGGCCCGCTGTACGCCGAAATCAGTCCGAAGACGTTTCCGGTGCTGGTCCGCGAAGGCTCGCGGCTGTCGCAAATCCGTTTTCGCCGCGGCGAGGCGACGCTGGACGGCGAAGCGTTGCGAGCCTTGCATGCACGCGAGCGACTGGTTGATCGCGCCGAAGCGGTGATGGGCGAAGGCGTCGCCGTCAGCGTTGACCTTTCCGGCGGCGGATTGCCCAACGGCAAGGACATTGTCGGTTATCGCGCCAAGCGGCATACGGCGGTCATCGAGGTCGAGCGCCGCGGCGCCTACGAGGTGGCCGATTTTTGGGAGCCGATAGCGGCACGCGCCGACCGCAGCCTTATTCTCGACCCGGACGAATTTTACATCCTGGCGTCTACCGAGGCGGTGCAGGTGCCGCCCGATTACGCTGCCGAAATGGTACCGTTCGATCCGCTGGTTGGCGAGTTTCGCGTACATTACGCCGGCTTCTTCGATCCGGGTTTCGGTTATGCCGGCGCCGGCGGACGTGGCGCCCGCGCGGTGCTGGAAGTGCGTTCGCGCGAAGTGCCATTCATTCTGGAACATGGCCAAACCGTGGGCCGTCTGGTTTATGAGAACATGTTGGCGCGCCCCGATCAGTTGTACGGTACCGGCATCGGCTCGAACTATCAGGCGCAGGGCCTGAAGTTATCGAAACACTTCCGCGGTTGAGCGCAGGTAGTGCGTCGCGGAAGTTACGCGATAGGCGTTGAATTGCTGTAGTATCGGTCGCCAAGGGTTTCTTTTGCGGAGACGAAACGGTGCCAAGCTCGAGGTCGCGCGCAACGCGAGGCGACACATCGCGCCTGCCGACCGGAGCGTTCGTCGCCCTTGTAGTCCTCGCCATGGCGACGGCAGCGGCCGACACACCGGCGCGCGCCCAGGCGGGCTTTGACCGGCCCGGCGGCGATTATGCCCATGCCGCGGTTCCGAGCGGCGATCCGGCGGTTTGCGCTGCCCGTTGCGAGCACGACAAAACCTGCCGATCGTGGAGCTTCTCCTACCCATCGATCTCCGGCGCGCCGGCCATGTGCTGGCTCAAGCGCGAAATCATGCGGCGCGTGCCGGCAAACTGCTGTGTCTCGGGCGTACGCGGCGGCGCTGTGATCGAACCGAAACTCGGCGAACTGGAATTTTCCATCGATCGCGCCGGCGGCGATTACCGCAATTTCGAAACCCCCGCCGAGCCGCGCGGCAAAATCTGCGCCGCTGCTTGTCAAGCCGACACGCGGTGCCGCGCCTGGACCTATCACCGTGCGGGTTACGGCGCGGCGGCGCCACGCTGCTATTTAAAGAACGTCATCAAGCCGCCGCGCCACCGGCCGTGCTGCATTTCCGGCGTGGTGCGCTAAACCGGGATGGGACTGAGTTGAATTGTCGTGCCCTGGTCGCGGCGCGGGGCACGAACGGAGTTTCCGCTCTAGCCCGTGCCGCCGACGGTGATGCCGTCGATCCGCAAGGTCGGTTGGCCGACGCCGACCGGCACACCCTGCCCGTTCTTGCCGCAGGTGCCAATGCCGTCGTCAAGCGCGACATCGTTGCCGACCATCGAGATACGGTTGAGATCGGTCGGGCCGTTGCCGATCAGCATGGCGCCTTTGATCGGCGCGCCCTGCTTGCCGTTTTCGATCCGGTACGCCTCGGTACATTCGAACACGTATTTGCCCGAGGTGATATCGACCTGACCGCCGCCAAAATGCACGGCGTAGATGCCGTTTTTGACCGAAGCGATGATCTCGCCGGGATCGCGCGTCCCGGCGAGCATGTAGGTGTTGGTCATGCGCGGCATCGGCACATGCGCGAAGCTTTCGCGCCGGCCGTTGCCGGTGGGTTTCATTCCCATCAGCCGCGCGTTCTGGCGATCCTGCATGTAGCCGACCAGAATTCCATCCTCGATCAATACGGTCCGATTGGTCGGGGTGCCTTCGTCGTCGATCGAGAGCGAGCCGCGGCGTTGGGCGATCGTGCCGTCGTCGACCACAGTCACGCCCCTGGCGGCGACGCGCTGGCCGAGCAGCCCGGCGAAGGCCGAGGTCTTCTTGCGGTTGAAGTCGCCTTCGAGGCCGTGTCCGACGGCTTCGTGCAACATGACGCCCGGCCAGCCCGGGCCGAGCACGACGTCCATTTCGCCGGCCGGCGCCGGCACGGCTTCGAGATTGGTCAGCGCCTGGCGCACCGCGTTATCGACCGCGTGCTGCCAGGTATCGGTAACGATGAACCGCTCATAGCCTTCACGGCCGCCGTAACCGGCGCTGCCGGTTTCCTGCCGGTCGCCATCGCCGACGACGACCGAAACATTCACCCGCACCAGCGGCCGCACGTCGCGATAGGTCTCGCCGTCGGCGCGGACCACCTCGACGGCTTGCCACGTAGCCCCGAGGCTGACGGAAACCTGGCGTACGCGGGGATCCTTGGCACGGGCATAGGCGTCGATGGCTTCAAGAAGCCGCGCCTTCGCTTCGAAATTCGGGCTCCCGAGCGGGCTCTCATCGCCATAGAGCTTTGCATTCGTCCGCGGTGGCGGTCCGGCGTAATGGCCGGAATAGCCGCCTTTGACCGCGCGTACCGCGTCCGCGGCGCGCGCAATGGCGGCTTCCGACACATCGGAGGCATGCGCGTAGCCGACCGCCTCGTCCTTGACGGTGCGCAGGCCAAAACCCTGCGATGTGTCATAGGTCGCTTGCTTGAGCCGGCCGTTGTCGAACACCAGCATTTCGGCCTGGCGGTATTCGAGGAACAATTCACCGTCGTCGGCACCTTCAAGTCCGCGCGAGATGATCCTGGCGAGGCGTGTCCGGTCGAGGCCGGCACGGTCGATGAGGGAGGTGGGGGCAGAAGCCATCCGAAACTCCGGGCGTTTCCATTGTCGATGTTATCCAGACACATAGGCTATCGCGGGCCGTATTTCTATGGAGCCGCACGCTGGTTGTTGGAACTGCCCCTTACCCGGCCGGGCCGTCTGTTCTTCTCGCATGGCCGCCGTGACGGGCTTGGGCGGCCTATCCGGACAGGCGTTCAACGGCGGCGCCGCAACGGCCGAGCTTGTCTTCCAGCCGCTCGAATCCGCGGTCGAGGTGGTAGACGCGGTTGACGATGGTCTCGCCCTCAGCGGCAAGCGCGGCGATGACCAGCGAGACCGATGCGCGCAGATCGGTGGCCATGACCGGAGCGCCTTTGAGCCGCTCGACACCCTCGATGGTGGCGCGCTCGCCTGTCAATTGGATGCGGGCGCCAAGCCGCACCAATTCCTGCACGTGCATGAAGCGGTTCTCGAACACAGTTTCGACAATGTGCGACGTACCGTTCGCGCGCGTCATCAGCGCCATCAACTGCGCCTGCAGATCGGTCGGGAAGGCCGGGAACGGCGCCGTCGTAACTTCAACCGGTTTAAGCTCTTCGGTATGACGGGCAATGCGGATGCCCTGATTGGTCGGCGTCACCGTGACGCCTGTCTGTTGCAACACATCGAGGGCGGCTTGCAGCAACTCCGGTCGCGCGTTCTGCAGCAGGATATCGCCGCCGGCCATGGCGACCGCCATTGCATAAGTGCCGGTCTCGATGCGATCGGGCAACACGGCGTGTCGCGCGCCGCCGAGCTTGGCAACGCCTTCAATCACGATGCGCGAGGTCCCGGCGCCGGCGATGCGGGCGCCCATTTTGTTGAGACAATCGGCGACGTCGGCGATTTCCGGCTCACGCGCCGCATTGTCGATCACCGTGGTGCCGTCGGCGAGCGCCGCCGCCATGACCGCGGTATGGGTTCCGCCGACCGTCACCTTTGGGAAAACGATCTCGGCGCCCTTGAGCCCGCGCGGTGCGCGCGCCACGACGTAGCCGGCATCGACGTCGATCTGCGCGCCGAGCCGCTCCATCGCCATGATCAGGAGATCGACCGGCCGCGTACCGATGGCGCAGCCGCCGGGTAACGATACCCGCGCTTCGCCCATGCGCGCCACGAGCGGCGCCAGCACCCAGAAACTTGCCCGCATCCGCGACACAAGGTTGTAGGGCGCGGTGGTATCAACGATGTTCGCCGCGGAGATGTGCAGCGTTTGGGCGTGATCGGCGGTTTCGCCGGCGCGCTTGCCGCTGACCATGATATCGACGCCGTGATTGCCGAGGATGCGTTCGAGCAACGCGACGTCGGCGAGCCGGGGTACGTTGTCGAGGATCAGCGTTTGATCGGTCAGTAGACTCGCGATCATCAAGGGCAGGGTCGCGTTTTTCGCCCCCGAGATC
>JAGXAC010000137.1 GCA_019075925.1 Hyphomicrobiales bacterium
ATCACGTTGTATTGGATCAGGGTCTAGCTTGTTCGTTGGGAGCATGATCACTTGTCCGGATCATGCTCTAACTGCCTGCAAGCCGCTCGGCGAAATACGCCACGGTCCTGGTGTAGACCTGCGATGCGTTCCATTGCAGCAGGACCTGGAAGTTGGCGGTGCCTTCTCCCCACGGCTGGCCGCGCTGCCAACCATAGCCCTTGAGATAATTGGCGGTGGAAGCGAGTACGTCCGGCACGCTGTGAATAAGGTCGCGGCGTCCGTTGCCGTCATAGTCGACGGCATATTTGAGATAGGACGACGGCAGGAATTGGGTCTGGCCGATTTCGCCCGCCCAGGCGCCGCGCATGTCGGTCGGACTCATGTCGCCGCGGTCGACGATACGCAACGCAGCCAGCAATTCGCCGCGAAACTTCTCGGGCCGGCGGCAATCGTAGGCCAGCGTCGCCAGCGACCGAATAGTCGGGAATTTTCCCGAGTTGGCGCCGAAGTCGGTTTCAAGTCCCCAGATGGCGACGATCACCGGACCCGGTACGCCATATTGCTGCTGGATGCGAGCGAATACGGGCGCGTATTGGTGAAGCAGCTTTTCGGCGCGCCGCAGCCGCGGCGGCACCATGCGGCCGGAGAATTGCTCGAAGCTTTGACGGAAGACGCCTTGCGCGTGGTCGCGCGCGATGATGGTCGGATCGAAGCTCACGCCGGCCAGCGCCGATTGGATCGTGCGCTGCGAGATGCCTTGCGCCGCCGCTTCCTGCTTGACGCCTTCGAGCCAGGCGCCGAAGTCGCCGCCGCAGGGCACGTTTGCCGCGGCGGCAGGTTCCGCGGCGCCAATCCAGAGCGCCACCAACGTCATTGCTACGAAGATCGATCGCATGCCCGGTCGTTCCTTGTGACCCCAGCGTCCACGCAACCATAGATTAGCGCATTTCGTCGCGAATATGATGCTGCGGTACGAGGGTTCCGTCACGGCGCGGACCTTTCGCCGGCGGCGCATCGAGGCGGATGCCGAGCCGCAGCTCGCGCGGCGAGCGAAGGCTGGTGGAGCCGAGGGGAGTTGAACCCCTGACCTCCTCATTGCGAACGAGGCGCTCTCCCAACTGAGCTACGGCCCCGCCGGCATCAACCGGCTGGGATTGAGCCGGCCTTTGGGCGAGTGGGGGCATTTAGGGCCGTGGCCTAAAGCTGTCAATGGTGGGCGGTACGGCCGGCGTTTCTTCGTGCTCTACCGGCGATGGCTTGTTTGCCGCAGCCAAGCCCGTTAAACGTGCGCAGGCCGCGCGCTCGTGGAGCGGATTTGGCGTTCGCTATCCACCCGGCGGCAAACTTGTGAAGCGAATGTCAAATCCACGGCCCCCTAAGCCTTATGTTTGCCGGTGTTTCTTTTGATTCTGATATTCGCGCCAGAGAGTGCCGGAACGCGGATGCGAATGTTTGAATCGGACCACTAGCGCGGGATACGAAGAATGACTTCCCTTCTGCTCAGTATTCTGGCCTTCATCAGCTTCCTGCTGACGCTGTACATCTACGTGCTCATCGCCTGGGCCGTGCTGAGCTGGCTGCTCGCATTCAATATCGTCAATACGCGCCATCCGGTCGTGCGCGGCATTGTCGAATTTCTTTACCGGATCACCGAACCGGTATTGCGCCCGATCCGGAATCGGCTGCCCAATCTCGGCGGAATAGACATCTCGCCGATCGTGGCGTGGATTGTCATTCTGTTTATTCAGTGGGTGATCCTGCCATTTCTGGCGAATCTGATCAGCGGCATATAGCTAGCGGCAATGCGGCGCCTTAGCTGTTCCAGACGAACGCAACCTTATCGAGCACGCGCGTGCCGAACTTCTCAGACGAGCGGGCGACGGTCTTGCCGCTGAGCGCGCTGTAGAATTCGATCGCGGTGTCGTTTTCCGACAGCGCCCAGACGATCAAAGACTTCAATCCGCTTTGTGTCAGATCGCGGCGCGCCGCCGTGAACAACCGACGGCCAAAGCCCAATCCCTGATATTCTGGCCGCAGATAAAGTTCGTAGATCTCGCCGTCGTAATGCAAGCTGCGCGCGCGATTGCGGCCGTAATTGGCGTAACCGGCGACTTTTTCGCCAAACTGCAGAAGCGCGACGCGGCTGCCCTTGCGGATCGCCGAGTCCCACCAGGCCGGCCCGCGCCGGTTGATCAGCCGCTCCAGCTCCGCGCCCGGAATGATGCCCTGATACGCCGCCCGCCAAGCCTCATCGTGCGCGTCCGCGATTGCACTTGCATCGTGCGGCTTTGCGCGGCGAATTTCGATGAGAACGGTGCTCATGGCGAGATCAAAGCAAGCGATTGTTCGGCCTTCAAGTCCTGCAATTCACGAGACGCTGACGATGTGGATTATTAACGGAACGATGCCGCCGGTCCAATCCATTGACGGCGAAAAAGACGCCGCCAATCACAATATGTGCGGCTGTTGCACAGGCGACACGGTTGTCGGATAATTGCCGCGGGTTGTCGCTTATCGGACGGTGCGGCGGGGGTTCGTCCGCCGTTCCGGCACGGGGAATCGGGCGCCGGGAATTAAGCGCCGACCGATCGGGCGCGCGGAATCAAGACACCCGCTCGGCTTCCTTGCGCCGTTCGTCCTTCTTGCGCTCGTTGGGATCGAGCAGTTTCTTGCGCAACCGAATCGACTTCGGGGTGACCTCGACCAGTTCGTCATCCTCGATATACGCGAGCGCTTTTTCCAAGGTCATTCTAATCGGCGGCGTGAGGCGGATTGCCTCATCCTTGGCGTGGGTCCGGATGTTGGTCAGCTTCTTGCCCTTGAGGACGTTGACTTCGAGGTCGTTTCCGCGGGTATGTTCGCCCAAGATCATCCCGCGATAAACCTTCCAGCCCGGCTCGATCATCATCGGGCCGCGGTCCTCCAGATTCCACATGGCATAGGCGACCGCCTCGCCCTGATCGGTCGAAAGCAGCACGCCATTGCGCCGCCCGGCGATGTCGCCGCGGTGAGGCCCATAAGCGTGAAACACGCGGTTCATCACGGCGGTGCCCCGCGTGTCGGTCAAAAGCTCGCCGTTGTAGCCGATCAGCCCGCGTGTCGGGGCGTAAAAGATCAGGCGTACACGCGCGCCGCCGGAGGGGCGCATCTCGACCATTTCACCTTTGCGCTCGGCGAGCTTCTGCACCACCACGCCGGCGTGCTGCTCGTCGACGTCGATGACGACCTCCTCGATGGGCTCAAGCAACTCGCCGGTCGGCGAATGCTGAAACAGGACTTTGGGCCGCGAAACCGAAAGTTCGAAACCTTCCCGCCGCATGGTTTCGATCAGGATGCCGAGTTGCAGCTCGCCGCGGCCGGCGACTTCCATCGAATCTTTTTCCGTCGATTCGGAAATGCGCAACGCGACGTTGCCCTCCGCCTCGCGCAGCAACCGCTCGCGGATGACCCGGCTCTGCACCTTGTCGCCTTCGGTGCCGGCCAGCGGCGAATCGTTGATGCGGAAAGTCATCGCCAATGTCGGCGGATCGATCGGCTGTGCCGGCAGCGGTTCGGTCACCGCCAGCGCGCATAAGGTGTGGGAGACGGTCGCTTCCGGCAGGCCGGCAATCGAGATGATGTCGCCTGCGTAACCTTCATCGATCGGCGTACGCTCGAGGCCGCGAAACGCGAGGATCTTGGTTGCCCGGTCCTCCTCGATCAGCGTGCCATGGCGATCGAGCACTTTGATGGTCTGGTTGGATTTGATCGAGCCGGAAAGGATGCGGCCGGTGACGATGCGGCCGAGATAGGAATTGGCTTCGAGGATTGTCCCGAGCATGCGGAACGGACCGTGCTCGACAACCGGCGGTGCGACGTGCCGGACGATAAGATCGAACAGCGGCGTCATTCCCTGGTCTTTCGGCCCGGCGGGGTCGGCGGCCATCCAGCCCTGCTTGGCGGAGCCATAAAGAAGCGGAAAGTCGAGCTGCTCTTCGCTCGCATCGAGGGCGGCGAACAGATCGAATACCTCATTGGCGACCTCGCGCGGGCGCGCGTCCGGCCGGTCGACCTTATTGATGATGACGATCGGCTTTAATCCGACCTTGAGCGCCTTGGTGACGACGAACTTGGTCTGCGGCAGCGGGCCCTCGGCGGCATCGACCAGCACCAGCGCGCCGTCGACCATGCCGAGGATGCGCTCGACCTCGCCGCCGAAATCGGCGTGGCCCGGGGTATCGACGATGTTGATGCGGATGTTCTGCCACAGAATCGACGTGACCTTGGAGAGTATGGTGATGCCGCGTTCGCGTTCGAGGTCGTTGGAATCGAGTGCGCGCTCGGCGACGCGCTGATTCTCGCGGAACGCGCCCGATTGTTGCAAAAGCCGGTCGACCAGTGTGGTTTTGCCGTGGTCGACGTGGGCAATAATGGCGATGTTGCGCAGATTCATCGGGCCCGTGTTAAATTGTTGCGGGCCCCCAAGGGGCCCGCAGAATCGGACGGAATATAGTCAGCCGCCCGCCGTTAGCAATGCAAGCCGCGGCAGGCGAGTGTGTTAGAGTTAGCGGCATCATTGACGAGGTTTCGGTCGCTGTCGGGTTCCGGGAGGCGCGGTGGCAGCGGGCGAGCCGGGAGGTGACTGCTTGCGTTTCCCACGATCCACCAGCAACACCAGGCGCATCCTTTGCGTATTCCCGGCCTACACGCCCTCGTTCGGTACTTTCTCGCACGCCTATCATTTGTTCGGCCGGGTGCGGGCTTTCATGCCTCCGCAGGGCCTGCTGGTTCTGGCGGCCTATATGCCGGCGCAATGGCCGGTCCGCTTCATTGACGAGAATATCGCTCCGGCCAGCGCCGCCGATTTTGCCTGGGCGGACGCGGTACTCGTCAGCGGCATGCATGTCCAGGCGGAGCAAATCCGCGACATTGCGCGCCGCGCCAAGGCCGCCGGCAAAGTGGTCGCGCTTGGCGGGCCGTCGGTGTCAGGCGCACCGGAGATGTATCCCGACTGCGACTATCTGCATATCGGTGAATTGGGCGACGCTACCGACCGCTTGATCGCCCGCCTCGATGAGACCTGCTCGGCGCCGCCGGTGCAGGTTCGCTTTGAGACCGCCGACCGCTTGCCGCTCTGCGACTTTCCGGTGCCGGCTTATCATCTGATCCGGCTCGATCGTTATTTGCTCGGCTCCCTGCAATTCTCCAGCGGCTGTCCGTATCGCTGCGAATTCTGCGACATCCCGGCGCTCTACGGCCGGCAGCCGCGGCTCAAAACGCCCGAACAACTCACCGCCGAACTCGACGCCATGCTGGCGCAGGGCCGCCATCCGTCTTTCATCTATTTTGTCGACGACAACTTCATCGGCAACAAGAAGGCGACCCGCGAAATGCTGCCGCATTTGATCGAGTGGCAGAAGAAACACGGGCATCCGTTGCGGTTCGGCTGCGAGGCGACGCTCAATCTCGCCAAGCAGACCGAAGTTCTTTCGCTGATGCGGTCCGCCGAGTTCCAGACCGTATTCGTCGGCATCGAGACGCCGGAAGTCGATGCGCTCAAGCACATGCGCAAAGACCAGAACGCCACACTGCCAATTCTCGAAGCGATCAGCACGCTCAACAGCTACGGTCTCGAAGTCACCTCCGGCATCATCATCGGGCTCGATACCGACAGCGCGGATACCGAGGCGCGGCTGAAATCCTTCATCGACGCTTCCAACGTTCCGGTCCTGACCATCAACTTGCTGCAGGCGCTGCCGAAGACGCCGCTGTGGGACCGCCTCAAGCGCGAAGGCCGCGTGGTCGCCGACGAATCCGGCCTGGAAAGCAATGTCGTGTTTCTGCGACCCTACGACGAGGTCGTGGCGACGTGGCGGCGCGCAATCGCGCATGCTTACGAGCCGGAACGGCTGTTCCGGCGTTTCCTGCACCAGATCGAGGCCACCTACGCCAACCGGCTGGCCGACGGGCCCGTGCGCGGCAAGCTGACCTGGAACAACCTCAGCCTCGCATTCGTGCTCGCGTTTAATATCGCCTGGCGGATCGGAATTTTCGGCGATTATCGCCGCTGGTTCTGGAAGGCGGTATTGCCGGCGCTACGCCGCGGCCAAATCGATGCCGCGCTCAGTATCGGCATCGTCAGCCACCACATGATCATGTTCTCGCGTGAAGCGTTGCGCGGCGAACAAAACGCTTCGTTCTATTCGGCGCAGACGCGCCGCTCCATGAGCATGGAAAAGCCGCCGCGACCGGCATTCGAGAATCTGCGCAAGCTCGGTTAAGCGGCGGCGTACTTGCCGCCGGCCTTGCCGTCGCCGGAATTGCCGAGCAGTATCGCGCGGCGCGAGGCGATGGCGAAGCGAACCTGATCGAGCGCCAGCGAGAACGCCATCTGCGCGTTCTGGTCGTATTCCTCGCGCTCGGTCTGGTGGATGACCGCGACCACCAGATGGTCGACGTCCTGCTGGAATTGATCGAGTTCGGCGAGCGATTGCGCGGCGTTGGCTCTGTGCACCATATCGAGCAGCTTCTGCAATAATCGCAGCCGCCGGGTGCGGCCGCTTTTTTGGAAATAACCGGCCATGCCGGCGATCGCCGAACCGAAAATCGGGAAAATCAGCAAACCGTAGAAGATGTCGTCGCCGTATTTGTCGAAGAACGATTTCTGGTCGTCGCCGAGATAGGCCAGCGCGCCGGGATGCACCAGGACGCTGGCGTCCTTGTCGGTCGAGGGAGCCTTGACCTTGATCTCGCCGGGCATGGCGGCGGCCAGCGCCAACCGCGACGAATAGATCAGCTTCGCCAGCGTGGCGATGGCGTCGGGATTGAACGTCTTTCGCGCCACCAGGTACTCCGGAAAGCTCAGCGTCTTGAGGCTGTCGTCGGGGCTCGGCGGATTGCCGCCGAACGTGCCGGCGTCGATATCGATGGCATCAAAGGCCGGATCGCGTTGGACAATGCCGTCCGCCTCGTCGATGTCGATGAAGCTTGGTGCGCGGCCGTTTTGCGTAACCGCGGTAACCGCGTCGCCGATCGCGCGGCCGGTCGGCGAGCCGGCGACAAAGACGGCATCGACCTGATTGTCCTTGACGGCTTGCGCAAGATCTTTCGGCTCGATCAGAGACACCTGCACCTTGTCGCGCGGCACGCCGTAATGATCGAGCAGGACATCGAGCAGATCGACCGTCGCGACGCTGCCGGCGACGATGCCGACGCGCTTGCCGGCGAGCTTGGTGACCTTGTCGAGCTTATCGGGCTTGTCGGCGGCGGCGGTGTCGGCGGCCTCGGCGTCGCCGCCGGCGGCGCTGCCGCCGTCGATTGCGGTGTCGTCGCTTTTTGTGGCCTTGCCGCTTTTGTCGTCCTTGCCGGTCTTGCTGCTCCTGGCGGTTTTAGCGGGCGCCGGTTTGGCGGCTTTGCCGGCCTTGGCGGGCTTTTCCCTTTTCTCCGGCGCGGCAACCGGCTGTTTCTTCGTCGGTGCAGGAGTTTCTTGCTTCGCCGGCGCGGCGGCGCCCGGCGTGGCGGGCACCATCAGCGCCATGACGTTCTGGCGCATGATTGCCACCACCGGCCAGGATGGCGAGTCGCCGACCGTGCTCGGCAGCACCGCAAGATCGGCGATGCCCTTGCTCATCGCCTCGGCGCTCTCTCTTGGGCCGCCGGTGGACACGAGCCGGAGCCTGATCTTGTTTTTGTCGGTGACGAACCGATCGATCAGCACGTGGACGATTTTGTCGCTGGCGCTGCCGGCCGGCCCGGCGGCGATCCGTATGATTTGCGGCGCCGTCATCAAATAGAACGCCATCCATACGCTGCCGGCGATGACGAGCGTGCCCAAAACGGTCACCAGCCAGGTATGTCGCAGGAACATGCGCACCCGGCTGCGTACAAGGTGTTCAAGCGATTCGACGCTCATCGGCCGGCCGTGGACATGCGACGCTTCCGTCTTGGCTTTCCGGCGCGTGCGTTGGGAAAGCCAAAGCTTCATGGCGAGAGGAGGCCGTTTGGGTAGCCGCGGTGGCATGGTTAATAGTACCGAGCCGGACGTTTTACCGCTATGCCATCTTGCCGAAGTCGCCGCCCAACACGCGCTTTGGTTAATCGCGGCGGGAGGCGAAAATTAGGCTCCGCCTCATGCGACGAGCCTTCCAGACCGCCGGCGGGCGACTGCGAAGTGGCTTGCGAGGCGGCAGTCTTGCCGCCAATTTAGCGACGTCTCGTTCGGCCGGTGCCGATTTGACAAGCGGAGTCCCCCATGGCGCAGAAGCTTTCCGGCGAAACTCGTAGCCGCGCGCTCGCCCGGCTCAAAGGCTGGCGCGACGTCGAAGGGCGCGATGCCATCCATAAGACATTCGTGTTTACCGACTTCAACGCGGCTTTCGGCTTCATGACCCGCGCGGCGCTGGTCGCCGAGAAGATGGACCACCATCCGGAATGGTCCAACGTGTACAAGACCGTCGAGGTGACGTTGTCCACCCACGACGCCGGTGGGCTGACCGAGCTCGACGTCAAGCTCGCCGAAGCGATGGACAAATTCGCCGGTTGACCGCGAGGCCGCCTTGCGGCCGCCGCCTTTTGACGCCATGTCCGGCAGGTGTTCGACGCCGAAGAGTGAGGGAACACATGCCGTTTGGATTTACGGCCGCCTCGGGCTTCGCATCTTGGGCGGATTTCGCGACACTGGCGCGGCAGATCGGAGCGGACGAGGCGGGTTGGCGGCGCAAGTTCTGGCGCGCGATCCGGCGCGAGGCGGCCAGCATCCCGTTTCTGCAAGACGTGCTCGCCGCCCACTATTGCATCTTCGATCGGCACACGCCGCTGTATGTGAAAGCGGTATTGGCCGGGGCGATCGCATATTTCGTGATACCGGATCACCTTGTTCCGAAAAATTTGCCGCTGATCGTTTTCGCCGACGACGCCGCGATCATCGGCATCGCCATGAAAGCGGTCGCCTCGCACATCAAGCCGGAGCATCGCGAGGCGGCGCGGCGTACGCTCGCACGCATGCGCGCTTGAGCGGGGCGTCCTCCGCCGCGAAGGGACCGAGCAAAAAAGACGTCGATGTCCGCGCCAGGGGCGGGCTCGCCCAGAAAGTCCGTCCCCTTTTCCTTGACTTTCGTCCCTAATTCAGTTACGATGTTTGCTCAGTGAGGGGCGTGGCCTCGAGACACACCTGGACACGGAGCGAGTGCGGTTCCTGCGGGCGGGGTTTGTGACCCCGCTCCCGGGCGGTCCGGGCATCGTCCCCTCCGGCATCAAGACCGGGGCGCGGGGTGCTCCGCTTAAACGCGAATGACGGCGCGGGTAACGCCTGCGTGTCTCTTTTAGTTCGCGTGAAGCGCGGCCTGGGCTGAGTTCTGGCGTTCGCTCGTCGGGGCAAGCGCCGCCGTGGAGCGCCGGAAGGCGAGCGATCCCCGCCCGGATCGCTGCCGTGCCTTCGCGGAATGAGTGGCGCAAACTGCGTACACTCGTTGGCGTGAAGCACGGCCATGGCTGGATGCGTCTTTCGGCGCTCCACCCCCTCTTTTTCGTGGCGCATGATCTTTGTCCGAAAACCGGAAGACCACTTTTCGGGATCATGCGTGTGCCGGAAGCCCATTCTTTAAGAGGGCTTCTGGAAATGGCCTCGCGGAGGCTGCTTCGTTTT
>JAGXAC010000281.1 GCA_019075925.1 Hyphomicrobiales bacterium
GGTAAAGTGGGATTCGCCGAGCGTCAGGCCCTTGAGATCGAGCGCACGCAGTGAACCGCTCGCGGGCGCCTCGGCATTTGCGCGCAGGACTTTAACGCTCAGCGTGCCGGCCGCGTTGTCGGTGGCCGTCAGCGCGTGCGGACCGGCGATGCCGCCGGAGACGACGGTCATGGCGCGCGCGCCGAGCATCGGCGCCAGGGCTTTGACGAATTCGGCTCCGCGGCCGAGATCGGTGCCATCGGCCAGCCAGATGAGTTCGACGTCGCGCGTCCGATCGAGAAAACGCGCCAGCGCCGGCAGCGCTTCGGTGCGATCGACTGTATACGGCTTGGGCTTGATCTGGTGCAGCCGTATGCGCGCAGAAGCGGGAGTTGCAAAAGAAATGTCGCGGGTGCCTTCCGACAGCGGAATAAGCGCCACCGCGCGGCGGTCGTTCTCGGCGCGCGCGATGACATCGTCGGCAGTGCGTAAACGCGCGGCCCAGGCGGCTGCCGCAGGCCAGCCGTCGTCGATCAGGATCGCAATCGGCGCGCGCGTCTTCGTTGCTGCGACCGGCGGATTCCACAACGGGCCGGCGGCGGCGACGATCACCAGGCCGGCCAGCGCGAGCCGCATCAACGTGAGCCACCATGGCGTGCGGGCCGGCGTCTCTTCCCGGGGGGCGATTTCCAGAAGCAGGCGCGTCGGCGGAAAATCAATGCGGCGCGGCCGCGGCGGAATGAGCCGCAGCAGCCACCACAGAACCGGCAACGTCAGGAGGCCGATCAGTACCAGCGGTTCGGCAAAGCCGAGCGGCCAGGCGCCGATCATACCGTCACCCGTGGCCGGGCGGCTTGGTGTCGCGAACCGCCGTCGGCCAGATTGCCGCCGATGCGGCCGTGCAGCGCCAGCAAAAGCTCAGCCTGCGGCCGGTCGGTGCGATGGACGATGAAGCTCCAGGCGAGCCGATCGGTTTCGCTGCGGATTTCGGCGCGATGACGCGCCACCCTTGCCGCGTAGTCGGCGCGCCAGTTCTGCGCACGGCCCGCGGTGATGCGGCCGCCGCCTTCCGGCTCGACGAACTCGATGCGCCCCCAATACGGAAACGTCTCCTCGGCCGGATCGACGATTTGCACGACATGGCCGTGCGCGCCGCTGGCGGCGAGTTGCGTGAGGGTGCGGCGCACGTCGCCGATCTCGCTCCACAAATCCGACAACACGACGATCTCGGACAGCGGCGAGGGTGCAAAGTTGGGCGGCAGGCTTGCTTGCTCGTCGCTGTCGTGGCCGATCGCCTGCGCCATGCGCTCGATCACGTTGCGGCTGCCGGTGGGGCGGAGCAAGCCGGGGACGCCGACCCGCTCGCCGCCTTCGACCAGGACCTCGGCAAGGGCCAGCGCGATAACCAGCGTCCGGTAAAGCTTGCTGTCGTGCGCGAGTGGCGACGCAAATACCATCGATGGCGAACGGTCGGGCCAGATCCATACCGTATGTGCCGCTTCCCATTCCTGCTCGCGCACATAGAGATGGTCGTCGCGCGCCGAACGCCGCCAATCGACGCGCGATGCCGGCTCGCCGGACACGAAGCGGCGATATTGCCAAAAATTTTCACCGGGCCCGGCACGGCGGCGCCCGTGCAGGCCGTGCACCACCGTTGCCGCGACGCGGCGCGCTTCGAGGATCAGCCGCGGCATCGCGGCGGCAAGCGTGCGGCCTTCGCCGACCGCCCGGTGCACCGACGCGCGATCGTGATCGGACCTGCGCCTGGCCTCGGTCGCCATCGTTATCCGATCCGTGCCTTCAGGCGTCCGATCACCGCTTCAATGCTTTCGCCTTCCGCCCGCGCGGTGAAGGTGAGCGCCATGCGG
>JAGXAC010000138.1 GCA_019075925.1 Hyphomicrobiales bacterium
GGGGCGACGACCTTTCTTTACCGTGAGATATTCGGCCCGTTGTCCCGCGACACCATCCCGGGATTTGCGCAGCTCAATTTTCCCTGGCTGGCCGCGATACCGGTCATCGGCCCGGCACTCACCCAACAGACGGGGCTTGCCTATATTGGACTGCTGCTCGTGGTCGTAACATGGTTCATTCTCAACTTCACGTCGTTCGGACTTTCCGTGCGCGCGGTGGGCGAAGACCCGCGAGCCGCCGACGAAGCCGGGGTAAACGTATCCAAGGTGCGTTACCTCGGCGTCCTCTATGCCGGGGCGCTGGCAGGGCTTGGCGGCGCGTTCATGTCCGTGGGAGACAGCAACACCTTTACCGAGGGCATGACCCGCGGCGCTGGATATCTCGCCATTACTGCGGTGATCTTCGGCGGATGGGATCCATGGCGAACACTTGCGGCATGCCTGCTCTTTGGTTTTGCAACGGCGCTGCAATTTCTAATTCCCGCCATGAACCTCAACATCCCCGTCTCGCTTCTTTTGATGCTGCCGTACTTGCTCGCGCTTTTCGCGATTGCCAGCGTAGCCGGCAGGAGCCGACAACCCGCAGCGCTGACGCTACCTTTCGAGCGCGCAAATTGAGAATCCGATCGCACCACTAAACAACTGTCGTGGCAGGAGCCACGACGTGATTGTAGAGGAGGAACAGATGTCTTCAAGCACCGGGACCAAGCGCTTGCCGGCGAATGAGGCGGGCGCACGACAGGAGGATCAGATGATGCCGCTGGGATCGGCGCCCGGATACAAGTGGCTGGCGAATCCTACTCACGTCGACATGGCCATGCCGGCGCCGCGCCCACGGCCGGTGACGATCCAGGCCGAACCACAGAGCGTCACGATTGATCTCAACCGGACGGCCATGATCATCATAGACATGCAGAATGACTTTTGCGCAAAGGGCGGATGGGTCGATCATCTCGGCGTCGACTATTCCCCCGATCGCGCGCCGATCGGTCCGCTGCAGCGTCTCCTTCCGCCGCTGCGCAACGCTGACGTCCCGGTGATCTGGGTGAACTGGGGCAATCGTCCAGATCTCATGAACATGCCGCCGAACCAGCTACATCTTTATAAGCCGACTGGCGTCGGCATCGGACTGGGCGAGCCGTTGCCGGGAAGCGGAGCGCATGTGCTGGAGAAGGACAGCTGGGCGGCGGCCGTCGTCGATGAGCTCGAGCAAAAGCCGGAGGACATTCGCGTCGACAAGCATCGCATCAGCGGCTTCTGGGACACCCCGCTGGACAGCATCCTGCGCAATCTCGGCACCAAGACGGTGCTGTTCGCCGGAGTGAACACCGACCAGTGTGTTCTCCACTCGCTGACTGATGCAAATTTTCTCGGCTACGGCTGCATTCTTGTCGACGACTGCTGCGCAACCACGTCTCCCGATTACTGTACCGAAGCAACGATCTTCAACGTAAAGAAGTGCTTCGGATTCGTCACGAATTCGGGGCGTGTGATTAAGGCGCTGAAGACTTAATCGCCGGCCCGGTTGCGATAAATAATCAGCCGAGGTGCAAAAGGCGACGACGGCGCACCCATCGTTCGGGAGCCGGACGATTTGCGGAACAATTAAACGAGGACGTCAGCGATTGACCGTCGCGGCGAATGCGCCGCGTGGGAGCCGCGGCCCACTCTGAGCAGGAGCTGCGGAAAACCTTCCACGTTCAGCTTCGCCGCCAGTGCCTTTCGGAGCTCCGGAAGCTCGATCGGCTGGTTAAGGTAGGAGGTGGAGTAGCCGATGGAAGTGGCGGTCAACAGCAGACGTTGCAGACCAAGACCGGCCGTTAGCCAAGCCTCATTGTTGTCTCCGGGTGTCGACAAAAGCACCAGCAACGGTGAACCGCGCGCAAGTTGCTCGTGTGCCGCGGCTACCCCATTGCCGATATCGAATGTCCGGATAGCCATGGCGACGATCGGCGTCGCAAAATCGACGAGCGCATCCATCCCCTGAGAGGTAGCCGGCATTCCATCGTCCTTGCGCGATGGGTGTATCCAACTGGCGAGTTCACGACGAAAGCGAATGTCATCGAACTGCCGCCGATCGGCTTCGGCGACCAGCGCCGCTACACGTTCCCGTTCAGCCAAAGTTCGAGCAAACCTCGCGTCAACGCCTTCCGCGTCGGCTGCGAACCGGAGCTTTTCTATCATCGCATCGGGAATATGCTCTTCTACAAACGGTCCCCGATTTGTTGCGCGTTTTGTTATGGGTTCGAACAAGTCGGCGAGATCCCTAAGCTGCGCTCCTTGAACGGGGAACGTGACACGCGCGACCACGTCCGGATCTGTACTTTGCGGAAATGTGGTCATTTCGAATGGAACGTTGAAGTAAGCCAATGCGACTCTCAAGTTGAACAGCGCAGCCCCGCAGCTGATGATGAGTTCGCGATCGTACGGATCGATGTTCGACAAACTCCGCGTCCGGTCGGCACACACAAGAAGCTCGTCACCATTGATCACAAATCGCCATGGTTGCGTATTGTGGCTGGATGGCGCGAGGATCGCGTACCGCACCGCATAACAGGCCTTGTCAATCGCCTTAGCGCGGTTCGGAAAGTTCAGCGGATCGATCGTCCAGGCTGCGAGATTCGCGGCAACCATATTGCGCTCCGACAAAGTGGGCGAGCCTCGATCACTCGCCGTTACGCACAATAACGCCGAGTAGAGGGTTGTGCGGCGATTTTTCTACCGTAGCCCTGGCAAGCGTAACAAGCTGATCGTAGCTCTCAATCGTGCAGATGATCGCCTGATCGTTCCCGCATATTGCAGCGCGCGTTTCAGGCGGCGCATCCGATTCTTCGATGGGAAGCACCAAGAAGACGCCATCAACAATTTTTCGCGCGACCGAGTAATGAAATATTGCGTTGTCAGTATTATCGGTCTGCACGATGAAATCGGTTTCATTGATCGGCTGGACGACAAACTTTTCGCCAGAGTACCCTACCCGCTCGTATCCATCGCCACGCCATCGATATTGTGCAACTTGAACGTTTCGAGCCTTTCCGGCGATGAATGTATCGTACAAATGCGCCTCGAATTGAGGCCCGAAGAGTGGTTCAATTCTGGTCAGAAGAGGCGCACGCGATTCGACGCAGCCAGAAATGATCGGCGCAATCGCCAAGAGAGCGATCACGGCGCTTTTTCGAAGGAAAGGCCTGACCTTTACGTGCATAACGAGTCCCATACATTCGATTATGCATATTACGAAAAAGTGACAGCGCGCTCTTGATCCAAATCAACAAAGCGCGGACGGACGCCGCTTCCAGGTATGTTCATCACCGTTGTGATCGTCGATACCGCAACCAGATGACGCGCCGTCAAATTGTTCGTCGCGTTACCATTCTGAATCGCTGAACCGCAAGATAGAAGAATAGCCCGCCCACAATCGCGACAAACACAAATTGCCGCCAGACCACATCAATACCGGCACCACGATAGAGGATCGACTGGGCAAAAGACACAAAATGCGTCGATGGTGATGCCTCCATGATCGTCGACAACCACGGCGGCATGCTTTCCAGCGGAGTGTTGCTGCCGGACAACATGTTCATCGGCAGAAAAATCAGCAGATAAAGCAAGCCGAGCTGCGGCATCGATCGCGCAACGGTTCCGATGAATATGCCGATAGCGCAAGCGAAGAACAGATAAATGGCAACGCCGAACAAGAACAGCGGCACCGACCCGGCGATCGGTACGCCGAGCAACATACGAACGACGAAATAAATCGACAATCCGGCAGCTGTCGTAATCACCAGCCCGTTTGCCCACACCTTCGATATCGCGATTTCAAACGGCGTTATCGGCATGACCAGCAGATGATCCATCGTACCGTGCTCGCGCTCGCGAATGATCGCGGCGCCCGCAAGGATGATTGCGAGCATGCTGATGTTGTTGATGATGCCCATAACACCGGTGAACCAGCTGGTCGTAATGTTGGGATTGTACATAACGCGGACGTCGAGATTGACAGGCGACGGCCGGACACCTTCTGCATGTGAAATAAAATCCCGGATCTCGGTCATGATGATCTGCTGCGCATAACCAGCGCCGAGCCCGCCTTGCACCATCATGGTGGCGTCCACATTGACCTGGAGCGCGGGATTTCTGCCGTCGAGAACGTCTCGCTGAAAGTTCGGCGGAATATCGATCACGAAAGTGTACTTACCCAGGTTCATCATCGGAACGACATCGCGTTCGGTGATCCGTTGTGCCGGCTTAAAATAAGGTGGCAGAAAAGCGCGGGTGATCCGACGCGACAGTTCCGAATGATCTTCATCGACCACGGCAATCGACGCATTATGCACCTCCTGCGAAAAGCTGCTCGCCTGCGCGATGATTTGCAGCGAAAAGGCATAGACGACGAACAAGACCAGTACGTAATCGCGAAAGAAACTCCGGATTTCTTTAATCCCCAACCAAAAGATGTTTTGCAACATGCGCATTGATCAACCCCCTAGTGCTCCTGTTTGCGCAGCAGCAATAAGCTGATCAGCGTCAATGTCGGGATAAAAATTGCCAGTTCGCCTATATCGGTTGCAAGGTCGGCAAGACCCAGGCCCTTGGTGAAGGTGCCGGTGCTGACCGGAATGAAATAGGTCATTGGGAATGCCCGGCCCATGAACTGAGCAATTCCCGACAATGACGAGACCGGCACCATCATTCCGGAGAATTGCGACGCCGGCAGCCAAGTCATGACGGCGGTACCGAATAGCGCCGCAATCTGGGTATTTGCAAATGACGAAATCAACATGCCGTAGCCCGTCGTCGTGGTGACGTAGACCAAGGCGCCTATAATCAGCGCGAGGAAACTTCCTTTGAGCGGGACCTGAAACACGAGCAGCGCCATGACTAACATGACCAAGAAATTCGCCATCGCGACACCGACATACGGGAGCTGCTTGCCGAGGAGAAATTCGAGACGGGTGACCGGAGTCACATACAGGTTGGTAATCGAACCAAGTTCCTTTTCGCGCACCACCGCGAGCGCCATCAGGAGTGCCGGAAACAGCGCCAGCAGCATCGACAGACTTGTCGGCACCATTGCATAGACGCTTTGGAAATCCTGATTGTATTTGAACCGCAGCTCGATGCGGGAAAGCGGACGCGGCTGCTGTTGAGCGGTTGTCTTGACCGCCGGATCGCTCAGATAAAGCTGGTGCATGGCTTGCAAATAACCGCGGATGGTATCGGCTCGAAACGGCATGGCACCGTCAACCCATGCACCCACCCAAGTTGGGCGACCGCGTTCGATGTCGCGGCCGAAGCCGGGGGGAATTTCAATCGCAGCCCTGATTGCTCCACTCTGCATCCGCTTTTGCAGGTCGTTGTAGTCCTTAAGCGCCGGCTGCTCGATAAAATACGTCGATCCGCGCAATTCCTCGAGGTAGGCGCGACTCTCGTGAGTGTGGTCATGATCGAGAACCGCGAACGTAAGATTGTTCACATCGGTAGACACCCCAAATCCAAAGACCAGCATCAAAACTACGGTACCGAACAGAGCAAACCCCAAACGAATCGGATCGCGCCGCAGTTCGATGCCCTCGCGGATGGTGCAGGCGAATAGGCGCCGCAAACTGAACAGACTCTGCGATGCCGACGCTTGCGGAAATTGCGGCGCGAGTTCCGCTGTGGCGTCGATGATCGGTCCGATCGCGGCCGCGGCATTCGCTTCCTGCAGGTAGCTGATGAAGGCATCTTCAAGCGACGAAGCCCTTCGAGCCTTGATCAGGTTTGCCGGGGTATCGGTTGCGAGAACGCGGCCGGAATCCATTAACGAAATGCGATCGCACCGTTCGGCTTCGTTCATGAAATGCGTCGATACAAAAATCGTCACATCCTGATTGCGCGAAAGATCGATCAACAGCTCCCAAAAGCGGTCGCGGGCCAAAGGATCGACGCCCGACGTCGGTTCATCGAGAATCAGCATTTCCGGCCGATGTACGACCGCCACGGCAAGCGAAAGGCGCTGTCGAACGCCGAGAGGCAGGTCGGAAGCCAACTTGTCGAGCTCTTCCTTCAATCCGAATCGATCGACCAGTTCATCGATCCGCGCTTTGGCTTCGCTTGTCGCCAGGTGAAACAGCCGCGCGTGTAACTCGAGATTCTGCCGAACCGTGAGCTCCGTATAGAGCGAGAATGATTGCGACATGTATCCGACGCGGGCGCGCGAATTGAGGTCTCGGGTATCCGGCGGGGCACCGAACAAAAGCGCCTCGCCTTCGCTCGGCGCCAATAGTCCGGTTAGCATTTTCATGGTCGTTGTCTTGCCGCAGCCGTTCGAGCCAACGAAGCCGAAGATTTCGCCGCGTTCGATGGTGAAGTTCACGCGATCGACCGCGGTAAAGTCGCCGAAGCGGCATGTGAGATCCCGCGCGGTAATCACCGGCTCGACGCCGCCGTGGTCGCGAGGCGGGATGTTGAACATCCTGCGCCCTGCCCGGAGTTCTTCGGGCAATAACGCAATGAACGCTGCCTCGATGTCGGCCGTATGCGTTTGCCTCTTCAGTTCGGTCGGCGCGCTGGCCGCCAGGATCTTTCCGTCATTCACGGCTAAAAGGAAATCGAAGCGATCAGCCTCATCCATATAAGCGGTGGCAATAACCAAACTCATTGCGGGACGCCGCGTGCGCATGCGCGCGATCAACTCCCAGAACTGGCGTCGCGATAGCGGATCGACACCGGTCGTGGGCTCATCGAGGATCAAGAGGTCGGGATCGTGAATAAGCGAACAGCACAATCCAAGCTTCTGGCGCATGCCGCCGGAAAGCTTCTTGGCCGGACGGTCAGCGAATGGCGCCAGCCCGGTACTCATCAGGAGCTCGGCGATTCGCCAATCCCGTTCGGTACGCGATTGTCCGAAGACGCGCGCGAAAAACTCGATATTCTCGCGAACGCTGAGATCGGGATAAAGATTCTTCCCCAACCCTTGCGACATGTAGGCGATTAGCGGACAAATGGCGGCGCGATGCGCGGCAGCGGCCATATCTCCGCCCAGCACAATGGCGCGGCCAGATTGCACACGCCGTGCGCCCGCGATCAAGCTCAGGAAAGTGGATTTACCGACACCGTCCGGACCAATCACACCGATCATGCGTCCGGCGGGCAGATCAATGCTGACGTCGTTCAACGCGACCACGCGACGGTAACGCTGCGTGAGGTTCTGCAGTTGCACGACGGGCTCAACCCGACCGTTCATTGCACCGCGCTTCCCTGCAAGGCGGCGGGCCACGGCGCGTTTGCGTCGGTTTGCACGTAAGCGACGCCGGGTAATCCGCTGCTAACCGCGTCGGCTCGCCCACGCAACCAATCGGCGTCGACACGAGCACGAATGCGAAACATCAGCTTGTCGCGCTCGGTTTTCGTTTCAACCGTCTTTGGCGTGAATTGCGCTTGCGTGGCGATGAAGGTCACTTTGGCCGGGATCGAAACCTTTGGAAACGCATCGACCACGATACGCGCATCCGCCCCGTATTTGACTTTGCCTGCCTGCTCGGCCGGCAGATAAATGTCCATGTAGACGTCGGACGTATCGAGCATGGCAAACACATGGCCGCCGGCGGGTAACACCTCTCCGAGATTGGCAATGCGGTATTGCAGGCGTCCATCGCGCGGCGCGACTAGCGTGTTATCTGCGATTTGTACGCCATAGAGCTCGACGTCGTAAGTTGCGGCATCGAGCGCATGTTGAAACTCGATGACACGTACACTCGCAGCTGATAACGCTGCATTGGCACCGTCGAGCTGTTGCTGGCGCTGATCCATAATTTCTTTGGTCTGGAAGCCCTTTTGCACCAGGTATGCGGCCCGCGCATATTCCTGCTGGGCTAACAACACCTGTGCCTGTTGTTGCGATACATTGGCCTCGGCCTCATCGACCGCCCGCCGAGCCTGTCGAACCTGTGCTTCCGACTTTTTCAACGATGCTTGCAAGTCGCGCGTGTCCATGCGGGCGACGATTTGCCCAGCTCTAACGAGGTCGCCTTCATCGGCGAGCATTTCAGCAATGCGGCCGGCATATTTTGTGTCGATGTTGATTTCGTCCGCTTCCAGCCGGCCGTTGCCGAAGACAATGTCGGCGGGCAACCCCGGATGTAGACGATGCCACCAATAGTAACCGCCGCTGCCGGCCGCGAGCAGAATAGCGACCGCAAGCGCGATGCTCGGCCACCGACGTCGAATTTTCACAATGGGCGGCAACGCGACGGGAAGTCTTGGTATTGAAGGCGGTGCCAGATCGTGTCCGGGATGCGAGACTTCCGGCTTGGTTTGCTGCGACCGGGCCGCAGCTTCGGCTATTCGTTCGGTCATAGTCCGTCCGCCGGCTTTGAAATGCATGGCGACGTTAACCGCGGCCGGAGGACGCAAAAATTCAGGAAATGAGCCTAAGGGACATTACGGATGGCGCGGTATCCACCTTTCGCCGGCTTTGACGTAGGAGTGCTTGACGGCCGCCCAGGCGATCCGGTGCGCTCGTTCTTCCTGGTCAACCTCGCCCGAATGCGCGGCAAAAGCGTGGTTGAACGCCTCGCGGTAGATAGCCTGTGCATGTTCGGGCAGATGTGCCCGTACGGACGGCGGTAAATCGGTATTCCTTGAGTAGGGCATTTTCCACTTTCCTGAAGCGTATTCAATCCAGCGGAGCTGCCGGCACATTGACGCAGATCAAGCCGCCGGCGCATCGCTCATTGACGAAAATCAATTCGCACCGCTTTCGAGCGTCATTTATTAGAATACTTTAACTCACACAGGAGTGTGTCATGGCTGAAAATATCACCAAACTTCCCGTCAAGACCGAGGGAGGCGTGGCGGTGCCGCGACCTTGGCATCCTCTCGAAAGTCTGCGCCGCGAAGTCGACCGCTTGTTCGATGATTTCAATTTCGGCTGGCGCGCGCCCTTCGGCCGATCGCTGTTCGACGTTCATCCGTATTGGTCGCGCCGCTCGGCGCCCGCCGTTGACGTCACCGAGACGGAGAAGGCTTACGAAGTCGCGGTGGAACTGCCCGGCATCGACGAAAAGAATGTCGAGGTAAAATTCTCCGACGACGTCCTCACCATTAAAGGCGAGAAGAAGGAAGAAAAGGAAGAGAAGAAGAAAGATTACTACCTGAGCGAACGCAGCTACGGTTCGTTTCAGCGTTCGTTCCAGGTGCCCACCAGCGTGGATGCCGACAAGATCGAGGCCAGCTTCAAGAAGGGTGTGCTCACGGTGACACTGCCGAAATCCGCCGACGTGCAGCGGTCGGAAAAGAAAATCGCCGTCAAGGCAGCCTGAACGCCGGAAGCATGCATTTGAAACAATCCGGATTGCATCGGACGATGCGATCCGGATTTTTTTATCTGGCTTTCGATGCTACTTCAGACGCACGGCGTTTACCGCGACCATCGGTTCGCGAACCCAACCGGCGATTTCCCGCCATACGCCTTCGAGCACGGACTTGCCCATAAACAATCCAACGTGACGACCGGGCACGATTTGCTTGCGCATGCCGGCAGAACGA
>JAGXAC010000139.1 GCA_019075925.1 Hyphomicrobiales bacterium
TGGCGCAGATCTCAGTGCCGGGTCCCTATGCTGGCGCTGAGGCGCTCAAGGCGCTGCATCAAGGACTGAACGTCTTCCTCTTCAGCGACAACGTGCCGCTTGAGCAGGAGCGGGTCATAAAGGACCTGGCCCGACGGAAGGAGCTTCTGGTCATGGGCCCAGACTGCGGCACCGCGATCATTCGCGGCGTGCCGCTTGGATTTGCCAATGTGGTACGGCGCGGCCCGATCGGGCTCGTTGGCGCATCCGGGACCGGTTTGCAGGAAGTAACCTGCCGTATTCACCAGCTTGGCGGCGGAGTTTCGCATGCCATCGGTACGGGCAGCCGCGACATTTCCGAGGCAATCGGCGGAAGCACGATGAGCCAGGCGCTTCAGCTGCTTGCCACCGACCCAGACACCAAAATCATCGCTATCGTCTCGAAGCCGCCCGCCGCGTCGGTACAGAAACGCATTACTCGGGAAGTGGAAAGCATCGGCAAACCCGTGGTCATATGCTTCCTCGGCGCTGCCGCCGGCGATACGGCCGGAACTTCCTCGATTCATTCGGCAGCGACGCTCTACGATACCGCAACGAAGGCCGTCGCCTTGCAGAGCGGGAATCCCGCCACAACAGGCACCGCAGTGCCGCCAATGAAGGCGATCACTGACGAGCGGTTTCCAGGGCCCGATCAGCGGTTCGTGCGCGGCTTATTCTCTGGCGGCACCTTTTGCTACGAGGCGCAGATTATTTGGCGGCAACACGGCATCAGGAGCTTTTCGAACGCGCCGCTTGAAGCCGGCGATCGGCTTTCGGAGGGCAGCGCCAGCCGCGAGCACTGCGCAATCGATCTTGGCAGCGACGAGTTTACGGTCGGACGCCCCCATCCGATGATTGATCCTTCTCTCCGCATCGAACGGCTTTTGCAGGAAGCGCACGACCCTTCCGTTGCCGTGATCCTGCTGGATGTGGTCCTCGGCTATGGCAGCCACGAGAATCCTGCCGGGGTTCTTGCGCCGGCAATCGCTCAGGCGAAATCCGTGGCCGCACGTCAGGGCCGCTATCTGCCGATCATCTGCTTTGTGTGCGGGACCGATGAAGACCCACAGGTTTTGTCTTCGCAGGAGGCCGCACTGCGCCGCGAGGGCGTTTTGCTCGCGCCAAGTAGCACAGCAGCGGCGGAATTGGCGGTGCGGATCGTACATCAGGCCGCAGTGGCGGCGCCGCGGGCGGCCCAATCTCCCGCCAACTCAAAATCGTCGGGATGAATACACCCCGTGCATCCGGATTGCTTGCGAGCGAACTCGCGGCAGTAACCCTTGGGGTTTCCGGACTCGATACCGGATTGCAGCGCAACGGTGCAACCGTTTTGCATCTGGACTGGCAACCTCCAGGCAATGACGATCCCGGCGTGGCATGGGACCTTGCCCGCGCGACGCATGATCGCTCAACAGATGGCAAGTCTTTGGGATTTGCGATCGATCGCGCCAATGCGGAGGCGGTCGGCCGAGTCTTGCAGGCCGAGCCGACCTGGGTGGATGTCGCGCTCGCCGCCAGAGAAATCTGGCCTGCAATGGGACGAACACTCCTCCATGCCGGCCCGCCGATCAGCTGGGCTGAGATGTGCGGCCCGATGCGCGGAGCGATCATCGGGGCAATCCTCTACGAAAATTGGGCGACAACGGCGGACGAAGCGAAAAAGCTTGCGGGGTCGGGTGAGGTCCGCTTCGCGCCATGTCATGAGTGGGGCGCAGTGGGACCGATGTGCGGAATAATTTCACCATCGATGCCCCTCGTCGTGGTGGAAAATCGCGTGCACGGCACGCGAGCGTTTGCGCCATTCATGGAAGCGGGCGGCGCCAGAACGCTCCGTTTTGGCGCATTCGGCGACGACGTAAGTTCAGGACTGAAGTGGATCGAGCGCGTGCTGGCGCCGACGCTTAAGACGGCCGTCACCGCCATGGACGGCGGATTGCCGTTGAAGCCGATCATGGCTCAGGCGCTGCACATGAGTGACGACGTGCATAATCGAAACACGGCGGCAACGTTGATGCTGCTGCGTTACGTCGCCGAGGCCCTAATACGGCCCGGAATGCGGAAAGACCTGGTAGCGGAAACTCTCGGAACGCTGCGCTCCGACGATATGTTCTTTCTGAGTTTCTCAATGGCGGCCTGCAAGGCAACCATGGATGCGGCGCATGGCGTGCGGTTCAGCAGCATGGTCACCGCAATGGCCCGGAACGGAGTCAACGTCGGCATCCGTGTGAGCGGACTAGACAACGAATGGTTCATCGGGCGCGCGGACGTGCCGGTCGGATTATATCTTCCCGGATTTTCCGAGAAACAGGCCAATCCCGACATCGGGGATAGCGCCATCACTGAAACGTCGGGCCTCGGCGCGTTCGCGATGGCCGCAGCTCCCGCGATGGTTCAATTTGTCGGCGGCACCCCGCAAGACGCGCTCCGATATTCTCGCGAGATGGCGCGCGTCACCATCACGCGCAATCCGGGTTTCACGTTACCGGCGCTTGATTTCGTCGGCTCGCCTGTCGGTATCGACATCCGCAAAGTCATTGATGAGGGCATGCGTCCGGTAATCAACACCGCGATCGCACACAAGGAACCCGGCATGGGCATTATCGGCGCCGGCATCGTACAGGCGCCGATGCAGTGCTTTACCACGGCGCTGCAAACCCTTGTCGCAAAGTACGCGGCGTTTGAATAGTACGGGCGGGCGAAATGGCAAAACGTGCCGAGCGCATTGTCGTAGCCGTTGGCGGGAATGCAAGCTATCCGCCGACCATCAAGGGACTGGCCGAAGAGCAATTCGCGCTGATGACCAGCATGTGCCAGCATCTCGTCCGCATTGTCGCCAGCGGGCGCAAGCTCATTCTCACCCACGGCAACGGTCCGGTCATCGGCAACATTCTCTTTCGCATGGCGAAGACGTCGAACGAGTTGCCGTCCATGCCGATGGACGTGTGCGTGGCGCATTCGCAAGGCGGAATGGGCTACATGCTGCAGCAGTCGCTTATGAACGTGCTGTGGGAGCACCAACTGCGCCTCCTAGCTTCATCAATCGTCACGCAAGTGGAGGTTGCCGCCGACGATCCGGGGTTTAGCAATCCGACCAAGCCGGTCGGGCGATTTTTCAGCAAAGAAGACGCCGAGCGCATCGGCAGCGAGACCGGATGGCAATTCGTTGAGGATTCGGGGCGGGGTTATCGTCGCGTTGTGCCGTCGCCGGAGCCGCTACGCATCATCGATATGCCGGCCATTGAGGCCTTCCTCGCATCCGGCGTGATTCCGATTGCCGCCGGAGGCGGCGGTATCCCGGTCGTGCGCGATAGCAAGGGAAACTTCCATGGCGTGCCCGCCGTGATCGATAAGGATCTCACAAGTGCGCTGCTCGCGGCAGAGATCGGAGCGGAATGGTTTATCATGCTTACCGGCGTTGATCAGGTCGCCATCGATTTCGGCAAGCCGACGCAACGCTTTCTGAGCAAGATGACTCGGCGCGAAGCCGAGGAATTTATGGCGGACGGCCAATTTCCGCCCGGAAGCATGGGGCCAAAGATCACTGCCGCGTTGAGATACCTACAACGCGGGTCGGGACAGGTCATCATCACCGCACTTGATAAGGTCTACGACGCGCTCGAAGGTCGGGCCGGCACCAGAATTGTAGTATAGCAAAATGGTAAAATCTGCCGCCAACGGAACCGCGATACGGAAAATCGGCACCAAGGTATGTGGAACGTCGAGCCGAAATGACGACAGGACGATTCCGCTTTTCACGTTCACTGGATTGATTATCGGCATCGCCGCGGCGACCGACGGGTTGCCACGGCACAACAGGAGCCGATGAACATGGCGCCACATATCGTCGAGCGGACACCGTCGGTAATCAATGTGGGCGTCGCGGATTTTACACGTAGCGTTGTAGCCGCGGGAGCCGACGCGTTACAGATCGACTGGCATCCGCCGGGCAAGGGTGATCCCAATACCGCCTGGAACCTGGCGCGTCTGACTGACGACTCGAGCGATAGCACCTCACTCGGCGCGCATGTCGACCGAGCCAACGCCGAGGCGGTTCAGCGGATGATCGATGCCCGTCCGATGCTGATCGACGTCGCACTCCACGCGCGGGACGTGTGGCCGGAGATGGAGCGTACATTGCTTCATGCAGGCGCGCCGATCGCCTGGGAGAAGATGTGCGGTCCGATGCAGGGGGCGATGATCGGTGCGACGCTATACGAAGGATGGGCGGCAACACCCGAAGCGGCGCGCCGCATGCTCGCCGGAGGCGAGGTCGCATTCCTTCCCTGTCACGATTCGAATGCCGTCGGACCGATGTCGGGAATAATCTCGCCGTCGATGCCGGTATTCGTCGCGCGCAACGCCGTGCATGAAAATTACGCCTACACGAATATGAATGAAGGCATCGGCAAGGTCCTGCGCTTCGGGGCCAACAGTCAAAACGTCATCGACCATTTGCGTTGGATCGAGCGTGTTTTGGCGCCAGAACTCAAGCGCGTCATCACGTCGGTCGCGGAAGGCATCGACCTGAAGGCGATCCAATCGCAGGCATTGTTGATGGGCGATGAGGTGCACAGCCGCAACAGTGCGGCTACGGCCCTTTTTTATGCCGCGATTGTGCCGCCCCTTTTGGCGGGCGATTTCGATTATGACCGGGCCAGTCAGGCCCTCCGCTTCATTGGCAGCAACTCGCAGTTCTTCCTCAACCTGTCGATGCTATCTTCCAAAACCACCATGGATGCGGCGCATGGCGTCGAGAACAGTTCGATAGTCACCGCCATCTCACGCAACGGGGTGACGACGGCAATCCGGGTGAGCGGGTTGGACGGCGCGTGGTTTCAGGATTTTTCCGACCTGCCGGTCGGGCTGTTTTTCCCGGGCTTCACTCAGGACGATGCCAACCCCGATCTGGGCGACAGCGCCATCGCCGAGACTGCCGGCTTCGGCGGTATGTCGCTGGCCGCTTCGCCGGCGCTCGTTCAACTCGTCGGCGGCGCCGTGAACGAGGCCGTCGGCTACTCGCGGGAAATGTATAACATCACGCGAACGAAGAACCCGGCGATGTCGTTGCCGCTCCTTGATTTCGCTGGGGCGCCGACCGGGATCGACATCAGGAAGGTTGTCGACACCGGCATTCGTCCGGTCGTCACCACCGGAATCGCCCACAAGGAGCCCGGCATCGGGCAGATCGGGGCGGGTATTGTGCGCCCGCCGATGGCTTGTTTCACCGAAGCGCTTGCTGCGCTTCTCGAAGCGGTGGAATCTACCGCCCGGCGAGATCACGGGAAGCTATTCACGTTATGAATGAGCACTATGTGGTCTCCAATATGGGAGGGTATGCAGTCCTGGTTTAAATTCAGCCGTCGAAGGCTGAAAGCCGCTGAGTGGGGGACATTGCACGGCGAACGACGCTTCCGTGCGGCGCCTCAAATAATAACCGCAAAATAATCAAACATCAGATCACAGCAGGAGGATCCGGCCAATGAGCATCCATCGTCGTGCGTTATTGAAGACTACTGCGCTGTCGGCTGTCGCCGTTGCGACGGGTCGATTTGTCACTCCCGCCATGGCGGAAGGACCGATCAAAATCGGCATCCTGATCCCAGGGTCCAAATCCGACCATGGTTGGATGGAGTCAGCCTACAACGGCATGAAGGACGCCGAGGCTCGCCACGGCAACAAGATCAAAGTCACATACATCGAGAACGTCAAATTCGCCGACATGGAGCAGGCGCTGGTCACGCTCGCATCGAAGAATGAGTTGGTGATCGGGGCCGCAGGCCAAACGCAGGAATCGGTCCTCAAAGTCGCAAAGCGCTTCCCAAAAGTGAAATTCTCCATCGTCGGCCCGGCGGGACAGCCGACGGCAAACGTGTCGCAATACGACATCATGCAGGCGCAAATCGGCTTCGTCGCCGGCGCCGTCGCGGCGATGTTGTCGAAGAACGGCGCCGTCAGCTATGTCGGCGGCTACGAAATTCCTGCGATCGTCAACACCGGCAAGGAGTTCGGCAACGGCGCCAAATATATCAAGCCGAACATCAAATACATCGAGAACTACACCGGCGATTTTGACGACGTGGCGAAAGCCAAGGAAGCGACTTTGGCCGCGATCGCTCAGGGCGCCGATGTGCACTACAACATTCTCAATCTCGGCGTCCGCGGCATGGAGCAGGCGGCGCGCGAGAAAGGAACGAAGATGATCGGCAGCTACAGTGACTACTGTGCCGACAAGAACCCACTCTATGTAGCTTACACGATCAGCGGCGTCGGCTTCATGCTCGCATACGCCATCGATCAGATAGTCGCGGGCACATGGCATCCGGAGTATAAGCAATTCGGCTTGGCGATGGGGCCGCGGGCGGCCGGCATTTCGATTTGCACCGGCGCGACGCCGGAAATGAATGCCAAGGTCCAGGAAATCGAGAAAGACCTTCTGTCAGGAAAGATCAAAGTGCTGGCAGACTGACGGTGACCTTGTTAGAGATTTCCGGGCTGACCAAGCGGTTCGGGTCGCTCCTGGCACTCGACAATGTTTCGCTGACTGTCGCCGAGGGGGAGGTTCATTGCCTCCTCGGCGAGAACGGCGCCGGCAAGTCAACGCTTTGCAACCTGGTGTACGGCGTCTATCGGCCGGATAGCGGCTCTATCGCCCTCCGCGGTCGGCCACTTTCTCCGAAAAGCCCTGCCGACGCCCTACGTCAGGGCATCGCCATGGTCCATCAGCATTTCAGTCTCGTGCCGACGATGACGGTCATCGAGAATCTGATGCTCGGCCGGGCGCGCCCCATTCTCGAATATTCGGAAATGATTTCGCGGATGGAAGCACTCGATCGGGAATACGGCTTCGTCGTTGATCCCCATTCCGTCGTCGAAGAAATGTCGGTCGGCGAACGACAGCGTGTCGAAATCATCAAATGCCTGCTCGGCGACCCCAAGCTGCTCGTGCTCGACGAGCCGACCGCCGTGCTCAAGCCCGAGGAGACCGCGGCGCTGCTGTCCATTTGTCGCCGGCTGACAGAGACGGGAAAATCCGTAGTTCTGGTGACTCACAAGCTGGCGGAGATCGCCAAGGTGGCGGACCGTACGACGGTGCTCCGCCACGGCAGGCTTGTCGAAACCGTAGAAATGGCGGGAGCGGACATGCGGGCGCTCGTACGCTCCATGGTGGGGCGCGACGTCAGTTCGGCCGATGCGGTGCTGGCAGCGACTATCGGTATCGGCGATGCTGCGGAGCCGGAAACCGCAGCAACGGCTCGGCCCAAGACGCCGGTGCAGAAGACTGCGGGATTCGGTGACGGGACCGCGGCGCTTGAGCTCGTGCAACTCACGCTGCGCGGTCGGGACGGCGTGTCCAAGCTTGACGATGTATCGCTCACCGTCAGGCGCTGCGAAATCGTCGGCGTGGCGGGCGTCGAGGGCAATGGGCAAAATGAGTTGGGAGACATTTTAGCGGGGCTCACCACGCCAAGTTCCGGAACCGTGAAGGTCGATGGCAGGGATGTCACGCGCGCTACGCCTCAGGAGATTACCGCATCGGGCGTCGGCATCGTTCCGGAGGATCGGCACGCGGTCGCGATCGCTTCCGAACTCAGCGTCGCTGAAAATCTGCTTCTCGGCAGGCTTGATCGTTTCTCACGGTTTGGCATCCTCAATCGAAGGGCAATGCGCGAGGCTGCCGCAGGCTTGATGCGAAAATTCGACGTGCGATGCGAAAGTCCGGATCTGCCGATGTCCAGCCTTTCCGGCGGCAACCAGCAAAAGGCCGTGCTCGCGCGCGAGCTTTCGCTCGATCACCTCACTTTCCTGCTGGCCGCGCAACCGACGCGGGGCCTGGATGTCGGCGCCGTTGAAGCGGTTTATGGCCATATCCGTGCGGCGCGCGATCAGGGACTGGGTGTGCTGCTCATTTCCAGCGAACTCGATGAATTGATCGCTGTCTCAGATCGCGTGGTTGTACTCTATCGCGGGCGAATTGTAGGCGAGATGCCAGGAAATCCAGCAAATCGCGAAGCGATCGGCGCAATGATGTCAGGACATGTACCAGAGCCAGTACATGTCTAAGTTGGACGCCCTGCCGTTGGGGAGCGAGGAGTTTGGCTTGGTGGTGAAGCGAGTTCGCGTTTTCCCCCGTTGGCCATTGCAGATCGGCGTTCCGGTCGCCGCGACCGCCGTCGCAACGCTGATCGGCTTGGTCATTATCGCCAGCACAGGAACGCCTCTTGAAGACGCGGTCGCGGCCTTTTGGGACGGCATGGCGGGCAGCACGTTCAACGTCGGCGCCTCGATCAATCGAGCAGTCAGCCTCGGCTTTGTCGGTCTCGGATTTATCTTCGCAAATCGCGCCAACCTGACGAACGTCGGGGGGGAAGGCCAACTCGCGATGGGCGGCATGTTCGCCACCGCGATGGCGCTGCACGGTGCGGCGGCGCTGCCCTTCGGTCTTGCGTTCCTGTTGCCGCTGATTGTAGGCACCGCCGCCGGCGGTGTTTGGGGCGGAATAGCCGGAGTGCTGAAGGCCAGGCGCGGCACCAATGAGGTGATTAGCACGCTGCTTCTCACCTTCACGGCGCTACCGCTGGTTTATTGGTCGGTCCAATCGTTTTACCTCCTGCGCAAGCCACTGAGTCCTCTTTCATCCTTGCCGGAATCGCCGGAAATACCCGAAGCGACAAGGCTTCCGTTACTGTTCCCGTCCGATCAAACCTCCCCGCTTCACCTCGGTCTGCCGCTGGCCATTTTGGCCGTAATCGTGGTGGCGGTGGTGCTGCAGCGCGGCAGTCTTGGGCTAAAGCTGCGGGCGGTCGGTCTCAACCAGGTGGCGGCGCGTCGTGCCGGAATCCAGTCGGGCTCGCTCATTATCATTGCGATGACGGTGTCGGGTGGGTTGGCGGGACTTGCGGGTGCGATCATGATCCTGGGCGAACAATTCTATCTCACCAACGATTTTTCGTCGGGATACGGATTCGATGGCTTGGTGGTAGGATTGTTGTCCCGGGGTTCGGCATTCGGTGTGGTCCTCGGCGCGCTTCTCTTCGGATTCCTGCGATCCGGCAGCATCAATATGGAAATCACGGCGCATGTGCCGTCGGCGATCGTGCTGATCTGTCAAGGATTGATCGTGATTATGATCGCCGGGTCGGCGATCTTCGTCGAGAGGATGGGGCGGCGATGAACGAAGCACAGCTCGCATTCTTCCTCGGCTCCGGGTTGCGCCTGGCCATACCGATCATTTTCGCCGGTACCGGTGAGATGCTTAGCGAGCGTGCGGGCGTTCTCAATCTCAGCCTCGACGGCATGATGCTGATTGCCGCCTTTGCAGCGGCGCTGACATCGTGGGCAACCGGAAGCCCTCTGATCGGCCTGCTGGTTGCCGTTGCCGTCAGCATGGCTGTCGCCTATGTGCAGGCGGTGCTCAGCGTCACGCTGCAGGCCAACCAGCTTGTCGTCGGCATCGGCTTCAACATTCTGGCGCTTGGGGCGACGACCTTTCTTTACCGTG
>JAGXAC010000140.1 GCA_019075925.1 Hyphomicrobiales bacterium
GAGAAGCGCACCAGCGGCCAAATCGTTTGCGTGCTGGCGCGCGCGTCGGCGGATTACGCGCACGTTCCGATTTTGTGGGCGAGTGCGCTCGCGTTGTTGACGCCGTGGCCGCTGATCGTGCTCACGCCGTGGAGCGTGCAGCGAATTTTCCTGCTCCAGCTTGTCGTGTTCATTATCGCTGCGCTGGTGTTTTTCCTCACGCCGTTGCGGCTTGCGCTGGTTCCGCGGGCGGTGCGGCGCGCGCAGGCGCATCGCGCGGCGCTGGAGCAGTTCGTCATCCGCCGGGTCGCCCACACCGGAAGTCGCAGCGGCGTGCTTATTTTCGTGTCATTGGCAGAGCGCTACGCGCGGATCATCGCGGACGACGGGATTGCCGCGAAAGTCAACAACGCGGAATGGCAGAGTGCGATTGATGCGCTCACCGGCCACATGCGCGACGGCCGTATTGCTGACGGTTTCGTCGCCGCCATCGAACGCTGTGGCGCGGTGCTGGCAACCCACGCGCCGGGCGATGGCTCGGGCGGCGCCCTGCCAAACCGGCTTTACGTCGTGTGACGGCGCCAAGACGCACAAGACCGTCTTTTGCGCATGCCGCACATGCACAAGACTGCCGTCCGCTCGCGGGCATTTTACCCGAGCGATGCGCTGAATTCGCTACCAACGTCGGAAGGCGATGATTTGAGCACCAGGAGATTTGCAATGGCTAGCGAGGATTCAATCGACCGCCGGCGGCGTGTATTGCTTGGCACTGGTGGCGCGGTCATCCTGAGCGCGGCCTTGCGGCCGGCCGGCATATGGGCGCAAGGCGCGAAGATGGCCATTGGCGTTATCGGTTCCGGTCACATCGGCGGAACGATCGGCAGCCTCTGGGTGAAGAATGGCCACCGGGTTTTGTTTTCGTCACGCCACCCCGACGAACTCAAGGAGCTGGTGGCGGGCCTCGGCCACCTTGCCCAGGCGGGTACGGTCGAGCAAGCGATCGCGTTCGGCGACGCGTTGCTGATCGCGGTCCCCTATAAGGCACTCCCCGATCTCGGCAAAGACTACGGTGCGGCGCTGAAGGGCAAGATCGTCCTGGACGCCTGCAATTCCACCACCGCGCGCGACGGTGCCGAATTGACCGACGAGGTCAACAAGAACGGCATCGGCCTCACCTCGCAGAAATACCTGCCGGGCACGCGACTCGTCCGTGCCTTCAACACGATGAATTACAAAATCTTTGCCAGCGAGGCGAACCGGCCCGATCCCAAGCTCGCGATACCGATTGCCGGCGACGATGCGCAAGCCGTGCGGATTGCCGCCGGCCTGGTGCGCGATGCCGGCTTCGATCCGGTGACGGTCGGCAAACTTGCCGACGCAAGCCGCTTTCAAATGGGGGCGCCGGGCTTCGGTCAGCGGGTGACGGCGGCCGAACTCAAGCAGAAGCTCAATCTCGCTCCATGAACGCCTGGCGGCGCTGGCTTGCCTGGGCGATGCCGGCGACGCCGCGGGAGCGCGCCGCCGCGCTGTGGTCGTTCGGCTACTTCTTCGCGTTGCTTGCCGGCTACTACGTTCTGCGCCCGCTGCGCGACCAGATGGGCATTGCCGGCGGCGTGCGAAACCTGCCATGGCTGTTTACCGCGACTTTCGTCACGCTGATCGTGGCGCAACCGCTCTATGGCGCGTTGGTTGCGAAACTGCCGCGCGGGCGCTTTGTCCCGATTGTCTATCACTTCTTTGTCGCCAACCTGGCTCTGTTCTGGCTGTTGCTGACGTTCGGCGTCGCGCCGGTCATTGTCGCGCGGATATTTTTCGTGTGGGTCAGCGTGTTCAGCCTGTTTGCGGTCGCGGTGTTCTGGTCGTTCATGGCGGATCTGTTCACCGCGGAGCAGGGCAAGCGATTGTTCGGCTTTATCGGTGCAGGCGGCACCGTGGGCGGTTTGCTCGGGCCGTTGATCACCATCGGATTGTCCGTGCCGCTCGGTGCGGTCAATCTGTTAATCGCGGCGGCGGTGCTCCTGGAAATCGCGGTGTTCTGCGTGCATCGGCTCGAGCGCACAGCCGCCGCGCACGCGACCTTTCCGCAGGAAGGCGCCGAAGCGCGCCGGATTGGCGGCTCGGCTTTCGCCGCTCTGCCGGAGTTGCTCCGATCGCCTTATCTGCTCGGTGTCGGCGCCTGGGTCAGCCTGCTGTCGTTCTGCGCAACCATCGTCTATTTCGAGCAGGCCAACATCATCGCGGCCGCGATCCATGACCGCGGCACGCAAACCCGCATCTTCGCCGGCATCGATCTGACGGTGAACGCTCTGAGCCTGGCCACTCAGATTTTTCTTACCGGGCAGCTGCTCAAGCGCTGCGGTACCGGTTTCGCCGCCGGAGCGCTGCCTGCCGTCTATGTCGTGGGCTTTGCCGCTTTGTTCTTCGTGCCGACGCTCGGTGTTGTGATCGCGCTCCAGGTAGTGCAGCGCTGGATGAACTATGCGCTCGCCAATCCGGCGCGGCAGGTATTTTTCACCGTGCTGGACCGCGAAGAAAAATACAAAGCCAAGAATCTGATCGACGTCGTGATCTATCGGGGCTCTGACGCCTTATATGGCTGGGTGTTCGACAGCCTGCAGGCGCTGGGTCTGAAACTTGGCGCCATTGCGCTCGTGGCGTTGCCGGTGGCGGCCGGCTGGCTTGCGCTTTCGGCGCTGCTGGGCCGCGCCCAGGAAACCCGGGCGGGATCAATGGATCGACGTGTTGGGCAAGGAGGACAAGCATGACCATCGGCATGACGCGACGCAACTTCGCGCTCGCAGCCGGCGCGGCCGGCTCGGCGGTGCTGACCTGGCGGGCATTGGCGCAAACGCCGGCAGTGCTGACCCGCGCTATACCGAGCAGCGGCGAAAAGCTGCCGGCGGTCGGGCTCGGCACCGCGCAAGTCTTCAATACCAACGACGAAGCGATCCGCCAGAAAGCAGCTGCCGTACTGCGGGCCCTGATCGCCGGCGGTGGCAGTCTGGTCGATACCGCGTCCGTCTATGGCGATGCCGAGGCGGTGATTGGCGGCGTGATGACGCTCGCTCGTCTTCGCGGCAAACTCTTCATCGCCACCAAGCTTGAGTCACCCGATGCGGCCGAGCTCAAACGCTCGCTATCCCGCCTGCAAACGCAAAAGCTCGATCTGTTACAATTTCACAACGTACGTGAACCGCAGGCTTCGCTGGCCCAATTCAAGGATTGGAAGGCCCAAGGCATCTGCCGCTATATCGGCATCACCTCCACCCGCCACGGCGACTTTCCCGCCATCGAGGCGGTGCTCGGGCGCGAGAAACCGGATTTCGTGCAGATCGATTATTCGCTGGACGACCGCGAGGCCGAAAAGCGCATTTTGCCGCTTGCCGCCGAGGTCAAAGCCGGTGTGCTGACGGCGCTGCCGTTCGGTCGCGCCCGCTTGTTCCGCGCTGTGCGCGGCAAGGAACTGCCCGAATGGGCGCGCGGCTTTGCCGGGAGTTGGGGCCAATTCTTCCTCAAATACCTACTGTCCGATCCGCGGGTGACGGCAGTCATTCCCGGCACCGCCGACGCGGCGCACATGACCGACAACGCCGGCGCCATGCACGGGCCGTTGCCCGATCCCGATCAGCGCAAGCAAATGGTGGCGTTCGTCGACACGCTGTAGTCTGGTGTGCCGGCAATCAACCCAAGAGATCGGTAATGCCCACGCTCAGGTCCGGGTCGCGGCAAATCAGCTACGTGCTTGACGGTCCAGCGCGCGGGCCGACCTTCGTGTTGGTCAATGGGCTGACCCAATACATCAAGATTTGGGAGCCGTTTCGGGCGGCGCTGGCGGATCGCGGCTTCCGCGTTGCTACCTTCGATCTGCTCGGGCAGGGTAATTCCGACAAGCCGAGCCTGTTCATCGGCCAGGACGACCAGGTGGCGGTATTGCGCGATCTGGTCAATGAGCTTGGCGATCAACCGGCTTTCGTCGCCGGCATCAGCTTCGGCGCCGTGATCGCGTTGCGCTACGCCATCGCTCATTCCGATCGTATCGCGGGGCTGGTGCCGATGAGCGCATTTGCCGAGCTGACACCGCAACTTTTGATGTTTGGCGATGCGCTGCGCACCGGGCTTGTCCTCGGCGGCACCGGCTATCTTCAGGATTTGCTATTTCCGATGAATCTCTCGGACGATTACATTACCGAGCGGCTCGACAGGCTGGAGGATGCCAAACGCAAGGGCTGGCTGATCAACGACCTCTATGCGCTGCAAAATCTGATGGAGTCGTTTCTCGATTTCAAGCCGCTGACGCCGCAATTGTCGTCGATCAGCGTGCCGACCATGATCATGAACGGCGAGTTCGATTTTTTCACGCCGCGCAAATTGCACGAGTCGCTACGCATTCATATCCCGAACAGTGCGCTGATCATTATCCAGCGGGTCTATCACGCCTTCACGCTGGAGAAGCCGGTGCTGTCCGCCGATTTGTTGGCGCGGTTCGCCGAGGATGTGCTGGCCGGCCGTTGGCGCGGCGACAAGAAAGTCTGGATTGCGCCGGAGGAGCCCGGCGGCGCGCTCATTCCTTTTCCCGCCGGTTATGACCATTTGCGTGCGCTGCCGTTGCAACTTAAGGCTTAGAGATCGGGGTTTAGTCCCTTCGATTGACGGCTTCCCCGGTCCTCTATAGCCAATGGGTCAATTCAGGTTAGTCTCTGCAGGGAAGTCCCGGGAGAGCGTGGCGAATGCCTTGGCTGGACTGCAATTCTCGACGGATCCATTACGAGCTAGCGGGTCCGCCGACCGGTCCCGCCTACGTCCTCGTCAATGGCCTGACGCAATATGTGCGGCTGTGGCAACCTTTTCGCGATGCTTTGGTGGCGAAGGGCTTTCAAGTCGTCAGCTTCGACATGCTCGGCCAAGGCCAATCCGACAAGCCATCTCTGTTCATCCGCCAGGACGACCAGGTGGAGGTCCTTCGCCGCTTGATCGACACACTGGGCGACCGGCCGATCTTTGTCGCCGGTATCAGCTTCGGCGGCGTGATCGCGCTTCGCTACGCCATCGATCATGGCGACAAGATCAGGGGCCTAGTGCCGATGAGCAGCTTCGCCGAGGTTCCGGCGCAGTTGTTCATGCTTGGCAGTGCGCTGCGCACCGGCTTGATCCTCGGCGGTACTTCGTTCCTGCAAGATCTCTTGTTTCCGATGAATTTTTCGGGGGAGTGGCTCCATTCGATGCGGCATCTCATCGATCTTGCGCGCCATCGCGGTTGGTTGGCCAATGACGTCTACGCGCTGCAAAACCTCATGGAATCGTTTCTTGAATTTGAGCCCTTGACCGACCAACTATCGGCTATCCGTACGCCGACAATGATCCTGACCGGCGAATACGATTTCTTGACGCCCCGGCCGCTCCAGGAATCCTTGCGCGCGCATATTCCCGACAGCGCGCTGGTCATCATTCCGCGTGCCTATCATGCGTTCACGCTGGAGAAGCCGGCACTGACCGCTTACCTGGCGACGCGCTTTGCCGAAGAGGTGATGGCGGGCCGCTGGCGGGGCAAAGGATCGATCTGGGTCGCGCCGGAAAATGTCGGCGGCGAACTCACTCCCTTTCCAGAGGGCTTCGATCATATGCGCGCGATACCGGTACGAACCTCGGCGCCGGAGTTGGCGCCGCAACAGAAAAAGGCGACCGCGTCATGAAGCCGTTTCTCGGTCCGCTCGAACATGGCCGGATACCGGCCCTGCAGCAGACGCGCATATCGGCATTTCTCATCTCGGCGCATGGAGCTTTGACGCGACAGCTTGGCGTCGCCATACCGGCGAGCCTGCACCACGGCTGGCAGGTGGAGTTGCACTCCCAATACTGCCGCGAAATGGAAATACTCTCGCTGCTGGGCCGCGCGACGTCGTGGGTGCCCGATCCGGCGCTCGGATTTCAGGTTTGGCAGTGGGAGATGGCCTGGCTTCCCCGCCCGGTCGCCGGCGCGGAGGATCAAAGCCAGGGCGGCCTGATCGATCTGGCGGCTTTCGGCCACGCCTTGCATACCGTGATCCGCCCGGCGGCGCTGTTGCCCGAAGGCTTTCCGGATGAGGATCCTTTCGCGCTGGCAATGCGGCGGATCGAATTCGAAAGCGGCCGGCTGATGCAGGCGCAGATTCTGTTCCTCAAAGGCCCGCAGCTCGCTCACGTTCGCGATGTGGTGGCTTCCGCGGTGGAGTCGCGCCATTCGCAAGTTCGCGAACTGTGGCAAAATCTTCTTCGCTCGATGGAAATCGACACCAGCGGCCGACATACTCTCATGCCCGCATATCAGGCGCGTACGCAGCCCGCTGCGGCCGCCGCGACGCAGCCCAGCGTGGTGATGAGAGAACCATGAACGTCAATCCCGAAACGCAATTGGTTGCGGGCGAGTCGCCGTTCAATTCCCGCTCGCCGTATTTTTCCGAAGAGCATGAGCTTCTGCGCACGCAGGTGCGGCGCTTCGTCGAGCACGAAATCAAGCCGCATGCGCTGGCGTGGGAAGAGCAGGGCTTCGTCCCGCGCGAGGTGCTGCGCCACATGGGCCGACTGGGATTTTTCGGCATTCGCTATCCGGGCCGTTACGGCGGCTCGGAAATGGACACTTTGGCGACGGCGCTGTTCGCGGAGGAGCTTGGCCGCTCGACTTTCGGCGGCGTTGCAATCACCGCGCTCGTCCATACCGATATGGCGTCGGTCCACGTCTTCAATGCCGGCAGCGAGGCGCAGAAGGAAAAGTGGATGCCGCGCATCATCTCCGGCGAGACGATCACCGCCGTCGCGGTGACCGAACCGGACGCCGGTTCCGACGTCAAAGGCATCCGTACGGTGGCGCGCTGGGAAGGCGATTCCTACGTTCTCGACGGCGCTAAGATGTTCATCACCAACGGCGTGTATGCGGATCTTTATTGCGTGGCGGCGAAGACCGACCGCGGCGGCCAAGCGAGCCGCTCGATCACCATGTTCCTGGTGGAGAAGGGCACGCCCGGCTTCACCGTCAGCCGCGCGCTCGACAAGCACGGCTGGCGGTCCTCCGACACCGCGGAGCTTCGTTTTGAAAACTGCCGCATTCCGGCCGAGAACCGGCTCGGCGAGGAAGGCCGCGGCTTTTACGCCATCATGAAGAATTTCCAGAACGAGCGGACGGTGATCGGCGCCATGGCGATGGGTGAATCGCAGGCGGCGATCGAACTGACGCTCGAATATCTGCGCACCCGCAAGGCGTTCGGCGCGCCGCTGTGGCAAAAGCAGGCGATCCGTCAGCGGCTGGCGATGCTGGCGGCTCGCGTCGCAGCCGGACGGCAGCTCGTCTACCACGCCGCCTGGCTCGACACCCAGGGGATCGACGCCACCCGCGAGGTGTCGATGGTGAAGGCGTATTGCGGTGAGCTCGTCAACGACGTGATGTACGACTGCGTGCAATTCCACGGCGGCATGGGCTACATGCGCGAGAGCACCATCGAGCGGATGGCGCGCGACGCGCGCGTGCAGGCGATCGGCGGTGGTGCTACCGAAGTGATGCTCGAAGAAGTCGCGAAGCGGATGTAGGGCTTTAATCCGTTACGCCGCGAACGGCCTCCCTTGCTTGCCTTGCCGGCGGTGCGCCCGACCGATAGCCTTGAACTTTGCGCAACAGGGCAGGGACGCCATGACGTTCAAAACGCTCGTCTACAAGACCGACGGTGCGATCGCCACCATCACGCTCAATCGTCCGCAGGAGCTCAACACCATCGTCCCGCCCATGCCGGACGAATTCGAGGCGGCGATCGAGCTTACCATCCGCGATCCGGCCGTGAAGGTGGTGATCTTGCGGGGCGCCGGGCGTTCGTTTTGCGCCGGCTACGATTTCGGCGAAGGTTTCCATCTCTGGGACGATGCCATCACCACGAATGGGGCGTGGGACTCGGGCAAGGATTTTGCCTGGGCGACGTCGCATGCGCTGGCGCCGACGCAAAAATTCATGAGCATGTGGCGCGCGCCGAAGCCGGTGATCGCGCAGGTCCACGGCTGGTGCGTTGGCGGCGGCAGCGACACCGCCCTATGCGCCGACATCGTCATCGCCAGCGAAGACGCGCGTATCGGCACGCCTTACGCGCGGATGTGGGGCTGCTACCTGAGCGGCATGTGGATTTATCGCCTCGGCCTGACCAAGGCGAAGGAATATGCGCTGACCGGCAAGCCGTTGTCCGGCAGGCAGGCCGCGGATATCGGATTGATCAATCGCGCGGTGCCGTTCGCGCAACTGGAAGCGACCGTGCGCGAGACGGCACTGCAGCTTGCCTCGATCCCGCTGTCGCAATTGTCGGCGATGAAGCTTGTGGTCAATCAGGTCTACGAGAATATGGGTTTGAGCAGCACGCAGATGCTGGGCACGATCCTCGACGGATTGATGCGCAACACCCCCGACGCGATCGATTTCATCCATCTGGCGGAGCAGAAGGGTGTGCGCGCCGCGATCGAGGCCCGCGACGGCCCGTTCGGCGATTACAGCCAGGCGCCCGAGAGCGAGCGGCCCAATCCGGCGCATGTCATCAAGCTTTGAGGGCCGTTCGATTGCCGATACGCGGTCCACGAAATAGCAGGCAAAGTCGATACGCTGCGTTTATTTTCCGAGCCGGGCGACGATCTCGACGTGGGCGGCATAGCGGAACTGATCGACCGGCGTGACCGCCTCCAGGTGATAGCCGCCGGCAACGAGCGTGTGCAAATCGCGGGCGAACGTGCCCGGATTGCACGACACCGCGACGACGCGCGGCACGCCGCTTGCCGCCAGCGCGCGCGCCTGTTGGTCGGCGCCCTGGCGCGGCGGATCGAAGACTACCGCGTCGAAATCGGCGAGTTCGGCAGCGATGAGTGGTTGGCGAAACAAATTCCGCCGCTCAACCGTGACCGGTTTCAGTCCGGCCGTGTTCGCGGCGCCGCGCTTGAGCGCGGCAAGCGCAGCCTCGTCGTCGTCGACGGCGTGGACGGCCGCCCATTCCGCCAGCCGCAACGCGAACGGGCCGACGCCGCAGAACAGGTCGGCGACACGGCCCGCGCCGGCGCAACCTTCGCGCACGAGCCGCGCCAGCGTCTCCTCGCCGGCGATGGTCGCCTGCAGGAAAGCGGCCGGCGGCAGCGGCACGATCGCCCTACCCATCCGCAGCGTTGGCGGGCTTCGTTGCGCGACCAATTCGCCGTGGCGCGTCAGCCGTGCCAGAGCATGCTTTGCGGCAATGCGCGCGAGGTCGCCCATTTGTATCGGCGTCAGGGGGCCGGAGCCGCGCACGTCGACGTCGAGCCCGGTATCGGTCGCCGTCAACTGGATGTCGAGCGGCTTGGCCGCGCCGCTTAGGCCTTCGGCGATCGCCCAGGTCGCTGCGATGGCGCCGTCGAGGGCCGGCGCCAGCACCGGACAGCGGTCGATGGCGACTATGCGATGGCTGCGCGCCGCCGCAAATCCGACTTCGAGCACGTCGCGGTTGCCGCGCCGCGCATGGAATACGGCGC
>JAGXAC010000141.1 GCA_019075925.1 Hyphomicrobiales bacterium
AATTCGGCGATTTCACTGGCGAGCGTCGGCTGGTAGCCGACGCGCGACGGCAGACGGCCGAGCAGGCCCGAAACCTCGCCACCCGCTTGGACCAGCCGGTACACGTTATCGATCAGCAGCAGTACATTCTCATGCTGTTCGTCGCGGAAATACTCGGCGATGGCGAGTGCCGTCAGACCGGCGCGCCAACGCGCGCCGGGCGGCTCGTTCATCTGTCCGAACACGAGGGCCGTGCGCGCCAGCACGCCCGACTCTTTCAGTTCGAGCAGCAGTTCATGACCTTCGCGCGAGCGCTCGCCGATGCCGGCGAACACAGAGATGCCAGAATGTTTTTCGACGGTCGTGCGGATCAGCTCCATGATGAGCACGGTCTTGCCGACCCCGGCGCCGCCGAACATGGCGGCCTTGCCGCCTTTGACCAGCGGCGCGAGCAGATCGATGACCTTGATGCCCGTCTGGAAGATTTCCTGATTGGCGCCGAGGCGGTCCAGTGTCGGGGCTGAGGCATGAATCGGCCGATAGGGCGTGCCCGGCGGCAGGTTTGGGCCGCGATCGGCGGTCTCGCCGACGGCATTAAGCAACCGCCCGAGAACGGCGTCCCCCACGGGCACGCGGATCGGCGCACCAAGGGCGCGCGCAGACGCGCCCCGGCTCAAACCCGCCGTGTTATCCAGCGCCACCGCGCGGACCGTCACGGAATCGAGATGCTGCTGGACCTCGGCGACAAGCGGTGCGCCGTGTTCGCGTGGGATCGAGATGCCCTCGTTGATGGACGGCAGCACGCCGTCGGCAAACCGTATATCGACAACCGAACCGTGGATGGCCGTTAAGCGGCCTGATAGCGGCACATCATCGGAGGGCTGCGCCATCACGCACCTGCTTTCTCCTTCTGCACGATCCAGTCCTTGGCCGCGTTCAACTCGCCGAGTTTGAACAACTGAATGTGGCTGGGGAAGAACGGGCAGAACATGGTGACCGCCGCGCGCAGCCAACCGCTTTCCGTGACGATGGCAATGCGGGTGAACTGATGCCAGTGCTTGAAGCCGAACGCCGCGTCATCCCACAAGGCTTCGAGCGCATAGCCGCTGAATTCCGAGCCGGCGACAAAGAGCATTTTTATTGGCCCGCCGGCCATCTTGGCTTCCGCAGCCGGGATCAGGACTTTCCGATAATCCTCATGCGTAACGGTTCCCGTCGCTTCGACGCCCAGCACTTCCGGCGGCAGACCTTCAATCAGTTTCAGCATGGACCTTCTCCGGTTCGGTGTTCGGGCGCGTTGTCAGACTCTTTCTCCGATATAGTCGTTCCCTTCAATCGGTCGCGTTATCGCAGCAGCGTTTTTCCTTTTTCAGCAGCGGACTGATCTCAACAGCTTTGGCATGAGTGCGCTCGGAATCATTGCGTATCGGATAGAGACTGAAGTGCGGCTTCTTGCTGGTTTCCGGCAACGGCGCGTCGAAGTGCTTCAAAGCGGTGTTCTGCATAACGATCCTCCTTTTTTTTAGACCATATGGATCAAGGGCTTCACTTGATTAAGGTCAAGGGCGCGCCTCTTCGCGCCCCGGTTTGTCGTCAAAGGAGCTTCGGCCCGTGCGCCCTGCAAGCGACGGAAATAATTCGATTTTGCCCCTATCAGATTTGTGAGGGGATTGTCGCCCAGAGTGGCTACGCTTCACTGACCCAGGTGTCCCAAGCGCGTACTTGGCGCCAAGTGGCGCCCGCTTTCGCGTTGCTTGTGGAGGCGGTGCGTTTACCCGGTCTTACCGGAAGAATGTGCGGCGCTGGGATGCACACCCCAATCAGTTTGTGATGTACATTCCAGCGATGGTGGGCCCGGGAGGACTCGAACCTCCAACCAAGCGGTTATGAGCCGCTGGCTCTAACCATTGAGCTACGGGCCCCTTCCCGGCCCCGCGAGGCCGGAAACAAACCGGCGGCGAAGCCGGCGATTCCACAATCATCGCATTATAGGCGAGTTTCGAGCGCGCGCGAGCGGCTGGACTTCAGGCCGGCGCGCCTTCGCGCAGCTGCTTGCGCAACGCCTTCATCTCTTCAAAGCGCGCGGTGACGTCCCGCATGACCGCAACCAAGCCGGATATTCGGCCCTCGCCGTCCCGCAGCGCCACGACGGTAAACTCGATCGAGAGTTGCGAGCCATCCTTCCGGCGTCCCGGGGCCGAAAGGAGATGCCCTTGCGGGTATCGGCTTTGGCCGCTCGCCATCATCTTGCGGAAGCCGTCCCAATGCCGGGCCTGCAAGCGTCCCGGAATGATGATGTCGAGCGACTGGCCCGCCGCTTCGATGGCGCTGAATCCGAAGATGCGCTCGGCGCCGGGATTCCACAGCCGGATGTTGCCCTCCCGGTCGCACGCAACGACCGCATCGGCGGCGGCATTCAAGACGGCGGCCGCGACCTGCGTGCCGAACGCCTCTTCTTCTGAACGATCGGTACGCCCCCAATCGAACGGCTTATCGGACATGGGAGACGTCGGCCATGATTTTGGACGGCGGGGCAATAGCGAGCATCGAGCGCAGCCGGTTGCGCGGCCGAACCAGGTCGGCGAGCGTGTAATCCTCCAGGACTTCGGTGAAGGCGGTATAAGCGCGTTCGAGCGCTTCGCGCAGGACACAACATCGCCTGATGGCGCACGGCGCCTCAATCGGCTCGAAGCACGTCACCAACGCCATGTCCGGCTCCGCCGCACGCACGACGTCGCTCAAACGGATCGTTTCCAGCGGCATCGCCAGGCGCACGCCGCCGCGCCGGCCGCGCACCGTTTCTATGAAACCGGCGACGCCGAGTTCGTAGGCGACCTTCATCAGATGATTTTTGGAGATGTTGTAGCTGGCGGCGATTTCCGAGACCGTCGCGAGCCGGTCTTCCTTGAGCGCCAAGTACATCAACAGTCGCAACGAGTAGTCGGTATACACGGTCAGGCGCATGCTTACCCCCTCCAACACGGCTGTGTTAAAGTGGTATCAAAAATATTGCTTTTCACCAACATGTCGTAAAGTAGTATTGTAGATACTTTGTTTTAGCCGGGAGGGTTCAGAATGAGGCAAATTGGATTGGCGGGCAACGTGTTAGCCCGTGCGCTCCTGCTCCTGTTCGGCCTGACCCGAGCCAACAACCGGGAACTCGTCCGCATGCTCGTCAACTCGCTGGTCTACGCGCTGGTCGGCATCGGCATCGTCGTTTTGATCGCGTGACGGCGATCCGGCCCGCATCGCAATCGACGGAGTTCTGCCGCCGATGCCGGACGAAACGCTGTCGAAGGCAAGTGGGTTACAGTCCTTGCCTATCCACGTTCCGTGAAATTCGCTGACCGATGATCGTTTTTACGGCCGGTCAAGCCGCACGCGATCAGCCGGTCCGCCGGCTCAGTGAAAATACCGCCTGCTCGCCGAACAGGTTCCAGAACCACCACGGCATCTTCAGCCGCACGCGCCGGCCCCAGGCATTCAGCGCCACCGCCTCCTCGATCTTGGCGCCGGAAACGTCGCAGAGCTGGCGAAAATCTTTGATGCTGCAGAAATGGATGTTCGGCGATTCGTACCACGCATACGGTAGATTATCGGTATGCGGCATGTGCCCGCCAAGCGCGATCTGCAATCGTATCCGCCAGTGGCCGAAATTCGGAAACGACACGATGGCGTGGCGGCCGATCCGCAGCATATGCTCCAGCACCACGCGCGGGCTGCGCGTCGCTTGCAAGGTCTGCGACAGGATGACGAAATCGAAGGCATCGTCGGGATAATTAGCGAGATCGGTGTCGGCGTCGCCTTGCACCACCGCCAGCCCCTTGGCGACGCATTCGTTGACGCCTTCGCGCGAAAGCTCGATGCCGCGGCCATCGACGCCGCGCGTCTCCAACAGCCGCAGCAATTCGCCGTCACCGCAACCGACGTCGAGCACGCGAGCGCCGTGCTCCACCATGCCAGCCACTTCCAGCAAATCGACGCGCGAGCCTCCGGGTCCGCGCGCGGCTTCCGCCATGGTGAGATCATGCTTGAGGCGCGACAGCATCAGAGCACTCCGCCGCGCTGCCTCTTCCCATCGGGGAGAGGCTTGCCCGGCAATCCGAGCTCTCCCCGACGGGAAGAGCTGAAAACAAATAGGCACCGCAATCCACGCATCATTATATCGTTATCCCCGCGCCGGCTTCAGTCCGCGCGCACGCGCCGCACCCTCGAGGAAACCGCTGACGATGGTGAACAATTCCGGCTCATCGAGCAGAAAGGCGTCATGGCCCTTGTCAGTGGTGACCTCCGCGAACGACACCCGTGCGCCGGCGGCGTTGAGCGCCTGCACGATAGCGCGCGCCTCCGACGTCGGAAACAGCCAATCGCTGGTGAATGAGATGACGCAGAAACGCGTCGGCGTACCGCGGAACCCCTTCGCCACCACGCCATCGTAATCGGCGGCGAGATCGAAATAGTCCATCGCTCGCGTCAGGTAAAGGTACGAATTCGCGTCGAAGCGCTCGACGAAGCTGGAGCCCTGATGCCGCAGATACGATTCGACCTGAAAGTCCGCATCGAAAGAGAAAGTCGGATTGTCGCGGTCCTGGAAACGGCGGCCGAATTTGCGATGCAGCGCCGCATCGGACAAATAAGTAATGTGTGCGCCCATACGCGCGACCGCGAGCCCGCGCCGCGGATTAGTCCCCTCGGCGAAGTAGCGGCCACCGCGCCAGTCGGGATCGGCCATCACCGCCTGGCGGCCGACCTCGTGGAAGGCGATATTCTGCGCCGAATGTCGCGTCGAGGTGGCGATCGGCAGCGCCGCGAAAACGCGTTCGGGATAGCTTGCCGCCCACTGCAACACCTGCATGCCGCCAAGCGACCCGCCGGCGACCGCAAACAGCGAGTCGATGCCGAGGTGATCGAGCAGCATCGCCTGCGCGCGCACCATGTCGCGCACGGTGATGACGGGAAAATCCAGCCCCCACGGCGTGCCGGTCGCCGGGTTGGTCGACGCCGGCCCCGACGACCCCATGCAACCGCCAACGACGTTCGGACAGATGACGAAATAGCGTTCGGTGTCGATCGCCCGGCCGGGACCGACCATGGTCTCCCACCAGCCCGACTTGCCCGTCACCGGATGTCGATTGACGACGTGCTGATCCCCGGTCAGCGCGTGGCAGACCAGCACCGCATTGCTGCGCTCCACGTTGAGCGTGCCGTACGTTTGGTAAGCGATCTGCAGCGGGGAAAAATCGATACCGGCATCGAGCCGCAACGGCTCGCCGGCCGGGAATCGAACCACCGGCGAATGCGGGTGGTCCGCTTCGCGCTTTCGGTCGGCAAGATCGAGCGTCGCGCTAACCTCTGCCATACTCGTCCCGGCGTGGTCCGTTTCCGCTATTTTAGGCGGCCAAAAGCCGGTAAATAGGCCGCTGATCGGCGGTGTCAATGTTTTCTTTGATTTAGGGCTTAACCACTTCTATCAATCGGACCGACCGCCTGGAAAACCATGCCGAAACCGCCGCACCAAAAAGACCATGCGCTCGCCGATCTGCGCCGCGACATCGATCGCATCGATGAAAACATCCATGCGCTCCTGATCGAGCGCAGCGAGATCATCGAGCGTCTTATCTCGGTCAAAAAGACCGAAGAGTCCGGCTCGGCGTTTCGGCCAGCGCGCGAAGCCGACATGATGCGCCGGCTGGTCAAGCGCCATCACGGCTCGCTGCCGCTCGAAACCGTCGAGAGCATCTGGCGTGTCATCATCTCGACTTTTACCTATGTGCAGGCGCCGTTCATGCTGCACGCCGATCTCTCAGCCGGCGATGCGCTGATGCGCGACACCGCGCGTTTTCATTTCGGTTTCACGGTGCCGTTCGTGCCGCATATGGGCGCGGCCGGCGTCGTTCAGGCGGTGACCGCATCGAAAGGCGACCTCGGGCTGGTGCCGGCGTTCGCTATTGCCGGCGCCGCCGGTGGACCGTGGTGGACGGCGCTCGAATTCGACAGCGCGCCGAAAATCATCGCGCGGCTGCCGTTCGTCGAACGCGCCGATCATCCGGCCGGGCTTCCGGTGTTCGTGGTATCGCGCGTGGCGGCGGATGCCATGGTCACCGAGACGGAGGTCTGGAGTCTGCGCGTGGCCGGCTGGAATGCAGGCTTGGTCGACACCTTGGCCGGACTTGCCGACGCGATCGCCGTGCCGGATCGCGCTTTCGACGGCGCAGCGCTGCTCATTTCGGTGGCGCGCGGTGACATCGGCGCCGTGGCCGATGCGCTGGTCGGCACCGGTGCGTCGATCCGATCGAGGGCCCTCGTCGGCAGCCACGCGACCCGCTATACGGTGCCGTCTTAATTTTTCCTCCCCGTTTACGGGGAGGATGAGCAGGATTGTCATGACTGTAATGCGTCCGATTCCCCGGCCGGGGGTGCTCGACATCGAGGCCTATGTACCCGGCGAAAGCAGCGCGCCGGGCGCTGCCAAAGTGTTCAAGCTGTCGTCCAACGAGACGCCGCTCGGCCCGAGCCCGCGTGCGCTCGCGGCCTATAAGGCCGCTGCCGCGCATTTGCAGGACTATCCCGACGGCTCGGCGACGCGGTTGCGCGAAGCGATCGGGCGTTCGTTCGGACTCGATCCTGACCGTATCGTCTGCGGCACCGGCTCCGATGACCTTCTGCACCTGTTGGCGCACGCCTACCTTGCGGAGGGCGACGAGGCAATCCACACCACGCACGGCTTTCTGATCTATCCGATCGCGACGCGGGCCGCCGGCGGCAAGCCGGTGGTCGCGCCGGAGAAAAACCTTACGGCCGACGTCGATGCGATCCTCAAGACGGTGACGAAAAAGACCAAGATCGTCTTTCTCGCCAATCCGAACAATCCGACCGGCACCGTGCTGCCGTTCGACGAGATCAAGCGCCTGCACCGCGGCCTGCCCGGCAATGTGCTGCTGGTGCTTGACGCGGCTTATGCCGACTATGTCCGGCGCAACGACTATGAAGCCGGCATCGAACTTGTCGCCACCAGCGACAATGTCGTCATGACGCGCACCTTCTCGAAAATCCACGGGCTTGCCTCGCTCCGGCTCGGCTGGATGTTCGGGCCCGCGCCGATTGTCGATGCCGTCAATCGTATTCGCGGCCCGTTCAATGTCAGCGGCGCAGCGATCGATGCCGGCATTGCCGCGATTGAAGATGTGGAGCACCAGGATCGCGCGCGCGAGCACAATACCCGCTGGCTCGAATGGCTGACGCGGCAGATCGGCGAGCTCGGCTTGCACGTCACGCCGAGCGTTGCCAACTTTTTGCTGATCCATTTCCCGCAGACCAAGGGCCGCGGCGCGCCGGAGGCGAACGAATTCCTGCTGGCGCGCGGCCTGATCCTGCGGCAGACCACGGCCTACAAGTTGCCGAACGCACTGCGTCTGAGCGTCGGCACCGAGGAAGCAAACCGGCTGGTGGTCGGTGCGCTGAAAGAATTTCTGACCAAGGCCGCATGACTGTCGTGAAAACATCCGCGCCCTTATTCAACCGGCTCGCGCTGATCGGCGTGGGCTTGATCGGCTCGTCGATCGCGCGCTCGGCGCGCGCGCAAGGCGTGGTGCGTGAGATCGTGGCGACGGCGCGGACCGCGGAGACCCGGCGGCGCGTCGCCGAACTCGGACTGGCCGACCAGGTGGTCGAAAGCAATGCTGCGGCCGTCGCCGGCGCCGACCTCGTCATCGTCTGCATTCCGATCGGCGCCTGCGGCGCGGTGGCCGCGGAAATCGGTCCGCATCTTTCGCCCGGCGCGATCGTGTCGGACGTCGGCTCGGTGAAAGGCGCGGTATTGCGCGATATGGCGCCGCATCTGCCGGCGGGCGTGCATTTCGTCCCCGCCCATCCGGTGGCCGGCACCGAGAATTCCGGGCCGGACGCGGGTTTCGCCGGACTGTTCGTGGGCCGCTGGTGCATCCTGACGCCCCCAGACGGCGCCGACACCGCCGCGGTCGAGAAGCTCGCCGCCTTCTGGCGCGCGCTCGGCGCCCACGTCGAAACCATGCCGGCGGCGCACCACGATCTGGTTCTGGCGATCACCAGCCATCTGCCGCACCTGATCGCCTACACCATTGTCGGCACCGCCGACGAATTGGCCGAAGTGACGCAATCCGAGGTGCTCAAATTTTCCGCCGGCGGATTTCGCGATTTCACCCGCATCGCGGCGTCGGATCCAACCATGTGGCGCGACGTATTCCTCACCAATAAGGACGCGGTACTGGAGATGCTCGGCACCTTCAATGAGGATTTGGCGCATTTGACCCGCGCAATCCGCCGCGGCGACGGTGAGGCGCTGTTCGACCATTTTACCCGCACTCGCGCCATCCGGCGCGGCATCGTGCAGATCGGCCAGGACTCGGCAGCGCCGGATTTCGGCCGGGCTCACGCCGAACTGCCGATCGAACCGCTGCCGCGACCTTACGCGGCGTCGGACGACACTTGAAAAACCCGCTCATTGCCGCGAAAGCGGAATCCAGCATCAAGCCCGCAAGCCGGGTCCTCGCCGACGCGTGACGAGCAAATTTCAGTGCCGCGCCCGTACCGTCAACGCTTCATTGACCGTCGCCCGCAACGCGGCGACGGAGAACGGCTTGGCCAGGACGTCATGGATGATGGCGTCGAGGCCGGAGGCGCGCTCGCGCTGGTCGGCGTAGCCGGTCATCAGCAGGATGGTCAAATCGGGATAGTCGCGCGCCGCCGCGAGCGACAGCGCGATCCCGTCCATGATCGGCATGCGGATATCGGTGAGCAGGAGATCGTACGGCTCCCCGCCATCGGCAAGCATGTCGAGCGCCTCGCTGCCGTCGCCGGCGGCGTTGACTTGATGACCGTCGGTCGCAAGAGCGCGCGCGCACAATTCGCGGAGCGCTTCCTCGTCCTCGGCTATGAGAATCCGAGCCATGGGCACCTCTCAGCCGCCGCCACCGAGCATGTCGCGGCGGTTGACGAAGCGGAGAACCAGGTCGCGCGCGTCGGGCGGCGGCGACGCGAGCCGCGTACGGAACGATTCCGCCTCGCCGGGTTGCAGCGCGTTGCGCGATGGCGCCGCCATCCACGAATAGATTTCCTGCCGTGCGGCGTTGCGCACGATGAATTTCAACCGCGGCACCTCTTCGGTCTTGCCGGAGTTGTTGTAGACGTTGCCATCCACCACCAGGATCGGCACGCCCTCGTGCTCCTCCATTGCGGTCGTGACATGGTCGAAGGCAAGCCCGCGGAGATTCACCGGCAAGCCAAGCATCGCGTAGAATGACGCGGTTTGCGGCATGATGCGCACGACGTTGTTCCGCCACGCTACGATCGTGACGCTGATCAAAGCGAGCGCCAGGATGGCCGATTGCAGGCGCGACAACGGCCAGCGCGCGACGCGGCGCTTGGCGTTGCGCCGGTAACGCCGCGCGGCGATCGTTTCGACATCCTCGGTCGGTTCGCTTGCAGCGTGTTCTTCCGCCGCCG
>JAGXAC010000142.1 GCA_019075925.1 Hyphomicrobiales bacterium
CGTTGTCATACGCCGATGCCGACTTCTCGCAGAACGCCTGTGATGGTGCTCGCGCCAACGCCAAGAAGTACGGCTTCAAGATCGTCTACGACAAGAGCTATCCGCCGCCGCCGAAGACTACCGACTTCACGCCGATCGCGCGTGCGCTCAAGGCGGTGAATGCCGACTTGGTCGTGGTCTGCGCCTATCCGGCCGACTCGGTCGGCATGGTGGAAGCGGCCCACGAAGTTGGCCTCCAGCCCAAGATGTTCGGCGGCGCCATGGTCGGCCTGCAGGCCACGGTGTTCAAGGAAAAGCTCAAGACCAAGCTCAACGGTATCGTCAACTACGAGACCTGGGTGCCGTCGCCGAAACTGATGGCGCCGGCCGCGGCGTTCTTCAAGAAATACCAGGAGCAGGCCAAGGGCATCGATCCGCTCGGCTATTATCTTGGCGGCTGGGGTTATGCCTACTTCCAGTTGCTTGGTGAAGCGGTCGAAGGCGCCAAGAGCTTCAACGACGATAAAATCGCGGACTACCTGCGCACCCATGAATTCCACACCATCATGGGCAATATGAGCTTCGGCCCGAACGGAGAATGGAAAAAATCCGGGATGCTGGAGGTGCAGTATCACGGCGTCTCCGATGCCTCGAACCTCGAAACCTGGCGGGGCATGAGCTATCAGACGGTCGTCGCTCCCGCCGATCAGGCGACCGGCAAGCTGATTTATCCCTACGCCAAGGCGAAGGCGGCGAAGTAACTCGCCCTGGTTTATTGCTGAACGATCCGGGGCGCGGGCCTTAAGCCCGCGCCCCGCTCTTTTCAGGATCGCCGAAGCCGTGCATTGTTCGCTTGGCGGGCGCCAAAAGCTGCGCTCGGAGGCCAGGGGGAGGAAACGCCGTGGGTCAGCACGCAACGTTGCGCAATTTTTTCTGCGGATTTGCCGCTTTGTTGATTGCCGCGGCGGCGGCCGCGCCCGCTTCCGCGCAGAGCGACAAGCCGATCAAGATCGGCTTCAGCCTCGCGCTGACCGGCCCGCTTGCGCCGAACGGCAAACAGGCGCTGCTCGGCGCCAAAATCTGGCAGGAAGAAATAAACGCCAAGGGCGGATTGCTCGGCCGCAAGGTCGAACTGGTGAACTACGACGACCAGTCCAATCCGGCGAATATTCCCGGCATCTACACCAAGCTTCTTGAAGTCGACAAAGTCGATCTCATCAACGGGCCGTACGGCACCAACCTGGTCGCGCCGCTGATCCCGATTGCCATGCAGAAAGGCAAAATGCTGATCGGGCTGTTCGCGCTCGATGCCAACCACGAGTTCCGCTACTCGCGCTACTTCTCGATGATTTCGGCTGGGCCGCACCCCAGTCTTGCGTTTACCGAAGGATATTTCCAGAGCGCGGCGAAGCAGAATCCGAAGCCGCAAACCGTGGCGCTGGCGGCCGAGGACGCCGAGTTCGCGCGCAACGCTTGCGGCGGCGCCCGCGACAACGCCAAGACCTACGGCTTCAAGGTCATCTACGACAAGACTTTCCCGCCGGGCACGACCGACTTTTCGCCCATCATCCGCGCGCTGCAGGCCGCCAACGCCGACCTCGTGGTGTTGTGCTCTTATCCGCTGAGCTCGGTCGGGCTTCTGCAGGCGGCGAGCGAACTGAATTTCACGCCTAAGATGCTGGGCGGCGCCATGGTCGGACTGCAATCGACGGCGTTCAAGGAAAGGCTGAAAACCAAGCTGAACGGCATCGTCAATTACGAAACCTGGGTGCCGTCGCCGAAGCTGATGGCGCCGGCCGCCGCCTTCTTCAAGAAATATCAGGAACGCGCCAAGGCCGAAGGCATCGATCCGCTCGGCTATTATCTCGGCGGTTGGGGCTATGCCTATTTCCAATTGCTCGGCGAAGCCGTCGAAGGCGCCAAAACCATCGATGACAAGAAGCTCGCGGACTACATGCACAGCCACGCATTCGGCACCATCATGGCCGACAAGATTGAATTCGGCCAAGGCGGCGAATGGGTCGGTTCCCGCGCGCTGCAGGTCCAATATCACGGCATCACCGACGCCGCGAACCTGGAGACGTGGCGTGGCATGAGCTACCAGACGGTACTCACGCCGGACGATCAGAAAACCGGTGAACTGATTTATCCGTACGCCAAGGCGAAGTAGTTTCATTCCGGGGCGCTACGCGGTGGCGAACCCGGAATGACCCAACATGAACATTCTGCTTCCGACTTCGCTCGTCGGCTCGTACCCGCAACCGGAGTGGCTGATCGATCGCGCGCGGTTGGCGCGGCAGGTCCCGCGCGCGCGCGCCGACGATCTCTGGCTGCCGGCGCCCGAACGGCTCGAGGCTGCGCAGGACGACGCCACCGTGCTGGCGATCCGCGACCAGGAACGCGCCGGCCTGGATGTCATCACCGACGGCGAGCAGCGGCGCGCCAGCTACTCCAATCGTTTTGCCACCGCGCTCGACGGCATTGACGCCGACAATCCCGGCACCACGATCAGCCGCAACGGCAAGCCGATCCCGGTGCCGCGCGTCGTCGGTCCGATCCGGCGCGCCCGGCCGGTCGAATTGCGCGACCTTGCGGTGCTGCGCGCCCATACGCGCCGCGCCATCAAGGTCACGGTTCCCGGACCGTTCACCATGAGCAAGCAGGCGCAGGACGAATTTTATCGCGACGGCGAAGCGCTGGCGCTCGCCTATGCGGAAGCCGTCAACGCCGAGGTGCTGGATTTGTTCGCGGCGGGCGCCGATGTCGTTCAACTCGATGAACCGTGGATGCAGCAGCATCCGGACGACGCGCGCCGCTACGGATTGCGGGCACTCGATCGCGCGCTGGCCGGCGCGGTCGGCACGACGGCCGTGCATCTGTGCTTCGGCTATGCCGCCCTGGTGCGCGACAAGCCGAGAGGCTACGCGTTTCTTGCCGAACTCGAAGGCAGCAAGGTCGCGCAGGTTTCCATCGAGACGGCGCAGCCGAAGCTCGACCTCAAGGTGCTGCGGGAGTTGCCGTCGAAGACCGTTATTTTGGGCGTCATCGATCTGGCCGATCCGGCCATCGAGACGCCGCAGATTGTCGCCGGCCGCATCCGCCGCGCGTTTGATTACATCCCGGCCGAGCGTTTGGCGATCGCGCCGGATTGCGGCATGAAATACCTGCCGCTGGCGATTGCGTTCGGCAAGATGCAGGCGATGGCGGAAGGCGCCGCTCTGGTCCGGCGTGAGCTGGAAGGCGGTTAAGGCTCGGCACTCTGCGTCAACTCTTTCTGCAATAAGACCATGGTTCGGCGCTTACCCCATTTTTCGCCGATGCGCGGCATACGGCCGGTCTCCACAAATCCCATGGTAACGTGGAGGAATAAGGACGCTTCGTTTTCGGAATCCACCGCTGCCACGATGACCTTTTTCCCCTGGCTGCGAGCGGAATCGATCAAGGCAGCGAGCAACGCACGCCCTACGCCGCCGCGCCGCGCCGCCGGCGCGACGTAAACCGAGTGCTCGACGGTCGGCCGAAACCCTTCGTACAGGCGGAATGGTCCGTACGAACCGAAACCAAGGACGCGGCCGTCGACTTCTGCGACCAGCACCGGAAGTTCGTCGGCTCGGCGGGCTGCCAGCCATTCCTGACGCTCGGCAAGCGTAACCGGCGTCTCGATCCATAGCGGGGCGGAGTGCTCAACCTCGTGGTTGAATATCGCATTGATCTCGGCGGCGTCCGCGTCCCGCGCGGGGCGAATCTTCATCTGCACAATCCCGGTCGGCCGCTTGAGTTGGCGACATCCGTCACGGCATCGCCCCGGCCGACAGCGCCTATCGGCGCCGGTTGGTTTTGCATGGGGTCGGCGTCGCGGCGGTCAACGCTGGAGCAGCGTCGCCCTAGTCTAGACCATCAAACCGCGCAAAGTTACCTGCCTGGCTGCCAGGTGATGAGGACCTCGCGGCCCAAGTCGATCCAACGCGGAGTGAAACCGTCGGCGCCCGGCGCGAAAAGGTCGTCAAAATGCTGCTCTACGGCCGCCCGGGCGCGCGCCTCGAATGCAGGTGTCGCCGGCCAATGTGCCCATTGCTCGTTGGCGGCGCGCTGCACCGCATAGGTGAGCGCGGCCATCCGGTTGGGCAGCGGCACGATGTAGCGGACGTTTTGCGGTGGCAGCATCGTCAGATCGGGCAGCCGGCCGATCTCCCACAGCACGTTCATCAGTTCGGCATGGCCGGGCACGATTTCCTCGGCCTCGCCATGGACGAGCTGAAAGAGTTTGCGGTTCCACGACGGCGGCGGCGGTGCGTTGACGGTGAGGATGACGCGCCGCGTGCCCGCGCGCTCAAGCTTCTCGATGAACGGTACGATGTCGTGGGTCAAATATGTGACGTGATTGACGAGCGCGACGGTGCCTTGTGGCGGACTGACCGCGATCCAGTCGTCCTGCACGAGTTCGACATTGGAAATGCCGGCGGCCTTGGCATTGGCGACGAAGGCTGCGCCCATGGTTGGCGAAGGATCGACGTTGATCACGGAGCGGCAACGCAGCGCCAGCGGCAGTGACATGCGCCCCGCGCCGCCGCCGACGTCGACAATCGTGTCCGACGGCTCGATCAGATCGGCAAGCGACTGGAGATTGGCATCGAGCGGCCGGCGCGGATCGGCCTCGAGCAATGGATGGTCGGCTGGCAGACCGCCGAAGGTATCGCCGGCCGGCTCGACGCCGCGAAGCCGCCTCCGTTGCGCCAAAACCGCTTCGACGCGCGCCGCATAATGTTCGGCTGCCGTCATGATCGCTCCCGTTGTCGTTCAGTGTAGAAGAAGCGATCTGCGATGCACAGACGTTGAGTGAAATCCGCGACCTGGTTTTACGCAATGGGTTTGCGGCCGTACCAGCCGGGCGGATGCGGCCGCTCGAACACCGGGCCGATCAGCCGATACATCGCCGAGCGGAAGAACGGCGTCGGATCGTCCCACGACAGGCTCGATTTTGCTTCGCAAGCGAGCACCCAGCGCAGCCATGGCGTCAGCGGCATGCCGGCGGCTCGCGCGGCGGGATAATCCTTCCACAATCGGCACCACTGAACGCCGGCTTTCGCCGGCGCGGCCGGCGGCCGCGGCAAGCCGGTAAGATCGGCATAGACCAGCGCCGGAATGTTGACCCCGGCGATCGCTCCCGGATGATGCCAAAGATTGAAACGCGGATTGATCTCCAGGAGTTGCAGTGCGCCTTGCGGATCGCGCTTGAAGTCGAGCTTGGCGACGCCGGTCAGCTTCAGTTGCACGACGATGGCGCGACCGCATTCGCGGACGTCGCCGGCGTCGGTGATCTCTAGCGCCGTGGTATGGCCGCAAGCGACCGGCTGGGTGCGGATCTTGCGGCCGGTGAATTCGCCGGCGATGCCGCCGCTTTGATCGACGTAGCAGTGATAGCTTTCGATCCGGGACTCGGCGCCGGTGACGAACTCCTGCGCCAACAGTTCGAGCCCGACGGCGCGCAGCCGTGGCCACAATGCCCGCAGGTCGTCGAGGTTTTCGGCGCACACCGCCTTGCGCAGCCCCCAGAATGCGTTCCAGCGATCAAGACGCGTCAGCGGCTTGATGATGATCGGAAACGGCAGGCCCAGCCCATCGGGTTCGATTTCGGCCGGATTGAATTGCCGCGCCGCCGGCACCGGCAATCCATGCCGCTCGGCGAGCGCCTGAAATCGCGCCTTGTCGAGAAGGTCCTCGATCAAGGTGGCGTCGGCGACGACGAACCGGAACGCTTCCGCCAGGCGCGCGCGAAAACGCGAAACCAGCAGGACCTGCGCGTCCTCCTCGTAAAACAATACAGGTGGCTCGGCCTGCGATTTGCCGAAACTGATCAGCATATCGACCAGAGCCTCGGCGCTCCTTGAATAGTCGCTCCATTGCAGACGTGACTGTGCGTAGCGCGAATAGAGCGAAGGAACGCCGGGGCGGCTGACGACGGCGCAGGGAATGTGGGCCAACGCCAACGGCCGCAGCAAATCCATGTCGCCCATGACGCAGGCGACGGCCGCGGGCGATGCGGCTGATGCCGAACTGCGAACGGGCGCTTGCGCCGCCCGGCGGCGCCGCAGCGAGCCGATCGCCGCGCGGGCGTCGGAGATCAGATGCCATAGCAGCGGCGTTTGTTTGATGAAGCGTTTGATTCGCTGCTTGATCCGCGCGGCCGATGCGGCCGGGAAGCCGCGCCAGCTTGCCGTCTCGATGTAGTCGTATAATTTCAGGTCGGTGTCGGACCATTCGAGCTTGTACGGCTCGTCGCCGATGGTGAAGTCGAAGCGCTTAAGGCCGAGCTTGATCGCGTGCGCCATCAGCTCGCGCAAATGCAACGCGCCCGGACCGTAATGCGACGCGGGCGTTTCGCCGAAACTCGCCAGCACGTGGTAATAGCAATCGCCGAACACGATGCCGAGATTGGCCGCCGCGCAATCGGCGCCGATTTCGACGCGGCTGATATGCACGAAGTGCCGCGTCTTCGGATTAGTGGCGAGATCGAGAAAAAATTCCCGGTGACCGGCAGGCGCGAAGATGTTGGCAATGCCGCGGCGCGCCAGCGCGTCGGCTTTCTGCTCGATCAGAATCTCAAGCGTGCGCCGGGCGTCGTTGGCGTCGGCTGCGGTGATGAAGCGGATTTCGCCGAACTCCGACATGTGCCGGCGCTTGGCGCGGTCGCGCCGCCGCGTGGCCGACGAGCGTTTGGCGACGTAGAATTTTTCCCAATCGTCGCCGAGTTGCATCAAATGCACGCCGCTGGCGTTGACGGTCACCGGCAGGCGGCAGAACGGATTCGCCTGCGCGCCGATGATTTGCGGCATCTTGGCGAATTCGACCCAGTCGAAGCGCAGGTCGGTGCTGCGCTGCATCTCGGCGAGCGCATCGCGCCACGCCGCGAAAAAACGCTCCGGGCCGATCCGCTCGGGGAAATCCCGCGCCAACAGCGGCGCGTTGTAGTCGCAGGAGTCCTGGCCCAGCCAGCAGAGCTTGTCGGCAAAGCGCTCGGGCACCACCGACAGCGGCAAGAGGCAAGCGAGCTCGCCGTCGCCGGTGCGGCCGGCGACGATCGCCGGACGCACGCCGTGCAGCGTTCCGACATGCTTGTGCCAGGTCGACAGCCAGTCGAACGTTTGAAACGCGGTGCAATCGGCGGTGCGCTCGAAGCGCCGCCAGTCGGCTTCGATCTCGTTGAGGTCGCGATGGACGACCAGACCGAGCTGCGGCGGGATTTCGCGCAGATGCCGGTCCCGCTGCGCAACCGCCGCGGGCCGGGTCGCATCCGCCGGGTCCGCGGTTCGAAATGCCGTCAATGTGGTGGCGCGTGTCACAGCATCACAGCGAGGAAGGAAGCCGCATGTGGTTGGGTGATAAGCGAGAAATAGCTAAGGGCGCCTCGCCGTGGCGGCGCGGTGTGGCGTTAAGGTAAAGCCGGCGTAAACGCCGATGATGGTCTGCGGCCGGTCGCGCGCGGAGCTTCCGGCCGTGCTGGTACAGCTGGGTGGATTCGAACCACCGACCTCCTGATCCACAGTCAGGCGCTCTAACCAACTGAGCTACAGCTGCACGTCCCCGCGGTCGGCAGGCGCGCGGAAACTAGCGCATGATCGCCGAAAGGAAAAGCCACGCCACCCGCGTCCCGCGAGCGCGCCGAAGCCTTTTCAGGTCTTCATATGCCTCGTCCCCGCCGAAACGGGAACCCGGAAAACGGCGGGAAACACCTTGATTCCGCTTTCGCGCGGATGAGCGGCAACGGGTTCATCTCGGCAGGTTCACCGAAAGCAAAAAGCCCGGGCACGGAGCCCGGGCTTTGCACTGAATGCTCTGATGCAACGTCGTTGATGCAACGCGTACGCTACCGACGCGGACGCCGCTTACGCAACCTTGCTGAATGCCTTGTTGACGCCGTTCTTGATCGGCTCGGCGGCTTCGGTCGCAACCTTCTGCGCCAGCGTGCCGAGTTCCTTGCCCTGCGCGGTGAGCGTTTCAAACTGCTTGCGGGCATGGGCGCTGGCAAGCTCGACCACTTCGGACAGCGTCTTCGCAGCCATGATCTCGCCGGCGAAATCGAACGCGGCGTTGGTGTTGGCGCGGGCCACTTCGATCACCTTGAGGCCGTAATCGGAGGCGCCACGGGTGGCGGTGGAATAGGTGGTTTCGAGGACGTCGGTCGCCTCTTCCGCGGCAGCCTTCATTTTCTCGTAGGTGTCCTTGGCCTGGGCCACGCCACGCTCCGCCATCTCGCGGAAAGCGGCCGGCATCTCGACCTTCGGCATATCGAATTTGGGCATTTCGAATTTCGGCATTTCAAACGCGGTCGAAGCCGGTTTGGATGTCTTCATTTTCGGGGCAGTCGTTGTCGTCTCGACCATGACACTCGTCCTTAGCTCTTTGGTGCTTCTGGGCTGTTTCAACCTTCGAATTTCGATCGGCCTCGCCGCCCGTTACGCAAGGCTTACATACGTCGTTGACCCCGTAGCCGAACGCACAACACTCCAAGCTCGGGCTTCATTTAAGCCGCATAGCAGACATTTTGGTGCAATGCAATAGGATTTATTGCATTGCACAATTATCGGTAATTAGTTGACTTAGCTTAATAATTTGGCCGCTTCGCAGCGGCAATCCGGGATCAGGATTTAGGCTTGCCAGAATCCATCACTATTTTGGCAGCACTTTGTCCGAGCGCCTGCGCCTGCGTCGAAAGTGTCTGCATTTGGTGCTTGAGGTATTCCGATTGCAGCTTGAGGACCTCGGTCGGATCCTTCGCGTTCATCAGCTTTTGCGCGAATTCGAACGTCGCTTCCATATTCTGCTCGGCATAGGCCATCGATTTGTGGGCGATTTCGCTGGCGCCGGCGCGGGCTGCCTCGGCTTGGCCTTGCCATTGCGCCACAGCGCGGTTGGCCGCCTGCGCGATGCCATCAAAGGCGCTGCGCGCTTGCGACACGCTCTGTTCGACAAAAGCGCGCACCTCGTTGGGTAATGCGAATTGCTCGAACGGTTCCTTGGACATCGACAACTCCTCGTACCCCACTGGCAGGCGCATCCTAGCGCGAATTCACATCCGGTGCGCACCACGATCGGGGCCCCGCAGGCAAGCTATTGGCGCGGTTAAGGTTATTCCGTCTTGCCGGGCACCGATCGCGGCCGCGGCGTAGACGGCTGGAATGCCGCGCACTATTAAGAATTCGTTAGCCAAACAGAGTTTCTGCCGCATGCCGATCGTGCCGTTTGAGCCCGCTGTTGCGCGCGACCCTCGCCTGGCGGCCGAGTTCGCCGATCGCGCGACCAGCCAGGCGCCGGCGTGGTTGTGGAGCGCGGACGGCTCACGGATTCTGTGGGCGAACGTCGTCGGTGCGGCAATCTTTGACGCCGGCAGCGCCGGCGAAGCCACGGCACGCCGTTTCGATCTCGCGCATCCGGCTGCGATTGAGATCACTCGTCTGGCGGCAACGTTGCC
>JAGXAC010000143.1 GCA_019075925.1 Hyphomicrobiales bacterium
CCTAACCGGACCTCATATTCGGCCGCCACTGGCGCGTAAACGCCACCCGCGGCGGCACCGTTCCTATCAGCGATGAAAGCGAAGACGCACATCTTGTGCGGCTCTTTCGCGCGTGGTCCACTCGGATCGCGCAGGACCACGCCGAAGTCAAAGCGCCAGGGTGAAAATTCGAGAGCTTCCCGGCGCCCGCAAAGGGCGCGCCCTTGTGTTCGCGTTGGGAGTCTGCCATGTTGCTTATAGGACAGTATTGCTGTCCTAATTGGTGGCCAGAGCGCGCGCCGGATGTCCCCGGCAAAGACGCGCGGGGGCCAGCCGCCGCGGGCGAGGGCGCGTCGGACGGCGGCATAAAGCAGCCAATTGCCGGACCCCGGCACGAAGGTTGCCTCCCACACGAGAGAAACGCCCGCGGGCGCAAGACTTTCCTCGACTCCGCTGGAGATCACGAGGGATCCGGCGTGCGCAATTTTGTGCCGACTCTCGCGACGGCGCCGTCCAAGGGGCCGTCGAGGAGTGCTGAAGAATGACGGTGGATGCGCAAGCGTTTGGCCTTTTCGATCCGGCGCTGGAAAAAGATTCCTGCGGGGTCGGCTTTATTGCCGACATCAAAGGCCGCAAGTCGCATCGGATCGTCGAAGACGCACTGACGATTCTCGTCAATCTCGAACATCGCGGCGCGGTGGGAGCCGACCCGCGCGCCGGCGACGGCGCCGGCATACTGGTGCAGACCCCACACAAGTTTTTCGCCAAGAAAGCCGCCGAACTCGGCTTCAAGCTGCCGGCGCCCGGTCATTATGCCGTTGGCGCGCTGTTCCTGCCGCACGAGACGGGCTGGCGGCGCGACATCATGGACACCTACGCCGAAGTCGCCGCGCGCGAAGGCATGACCATTATCGGCTGGCGCGACGTACCGACCGACAATTCGACGCTCGGCGAATCGGTCAAGCCGACCGAGCCCGTGCACAAGCAGGTGTTCATCGCCCGCAATCCGAAGATACAGTCGGAGGACGAGTTCGAACGCCGTCTTTACATTCTGCGCAAGACGATCTCGGGCGTGCTTTATGCCAAGCGCGACCGGCGTATCTCCGGCTACTACCCGGTGTCGATCTCCTGCCGCACCGTGATCTACAAGGGGATGTTCCTCGCCGATCAGCTCGGCACGTATTACCCCGATCTGCACGATCCCGACTTCGAAAGCGCGCTGGCGCTCGTGCATCAGCGCTTTTCGACCAACACATTCCCCACCTGGTCGCTGGCGCATCCTTACCGGATGATCGCGCATAACGGCGAAATCAACACGCTGCGCGGCAACAACAACTGGATGGCGGCACGTCAGGCGTCGGTGTCATCGCCGAAATTCGGCGCGGACATCGGCAAGCTCTGGCCGATCTCCTACGAAGGTCAGTCCGATACCGCCTGTTTCGACAACGCGCTCGAATTCCTCACCATGGGCGGCTACTCGCTCGCGCACGCGATGATGATGATGATTCCGGAAGCGTGGGCCGGCAACCCGCTGATGGACGAGGAGCGGCGCAGTTTCTACGAATACAACGCCGCGCTGATGGAGCCGTGGGACGGCCCGGCGGCCATCGCCTTCACCAACGGCCGCCAGATCGGCGCCACGCTCGACCGCAACGGCTTGCGTCCGGCCCGTTACATCGTCACCCGCGACGACCGCATCATCATGGCCTCCGAAGTCGGCGTGCTGCCGATCGCGGAGGAGCAGATCGTCACCAAGTGGCGGCTGCAGCCGGGCAAGATGCTGCTGGTCGATCTTGAGGAAGGCCGGCTCATCCCCGACGAGGAACTGAAGTCCACGCTGGCGCGCAGTCACCCCTATCGCGAGTGGCTCGATCGCACCCAGATCCTCGTCGAGAAGCTTCCGGCGTCCTCGAAATCGGCGCCGATCTCGAACCTGTCGCTGCTCGATCGCCAGCAGGCCTTCGGCTACACGCAGGAAGACCTGAAAATCCTGATGACGCCGATGGCGACCACCGGCGAAGAGGCCATCGGCTCGATGGGCAACGACACGCCGATCTCGGCGCTGTCGGAACGGCCGAAGCTTCTGTTCACCTACTTCAAGCAGAATTTCGCCCAGGTGACCAACCCGCCGATCGATCCGATCCGCGAGGAGCTGGTGATGAGCCTGGTCTCGATCATCGGGCCGCGGCCGAATCTGTTCGACCTGGAGGGCTCGTCGAAAACCAAGCGGCTCGAGGTGCATCAGCCGATTCTGACCGGCGCCAATCTGGAGAAAATTCGCGCCATCTCGGAGGTCGCCGAATCGCACTTCAAGTCAAAGACGCTCGACACGACCTGGCCGGCCGAGGCCGGCACCGCCGGCATGGAAAAGGCCATCGGCGCGCTGTGCGGCGAAGCCGATGCCGCGGTGCGCGAAGGCATCAACATCATCATCCTGTCCGACCGCCGCGCCGGCGCCGACCGGATTCCGATCCCGTCGCTGCTGGCTTGTGCCGCGGTCCATCATCATTTGATCCGCGAAGGCTTGCGCACCTCGGTCGGGCTCGTGGTCGAATCCGGCGAGCCGCGGGAAGTGCATCACTTCGCCTGCCTTGCCGGCTATGGCGCCGAAGCGATCAATCCGTATCTCGCCTTCGAGACGCTGATCGCCATGAAGGCCGACCTGCCGCAGAAGCTCGACGATAAAGAAATCGTCAAGCGATACATCAAGTCGATCGACAAGGGACTGCTCAAGGTGATGTCGAAGATGGGCATCTCGACCTATCAGTCCTATTGCGGCGCGCAGATTTTCGACGCCGTCGGCCTAAAATCGGCGTTCGTCGCCAGGTATTTCACCGGCACCGCCACCCGCATCGAGGGCGTCGGCATCGACGGTATCGCCGAAGAGGCGGTGTGCCGGCATCGCGACGCCTTTTCGGACGCGCCGGTCTATCGCTCCATGCTCGACGTCGGCGGCGAGTATGCGTTCCGGGTGCGCGGCGAGGAGCACGTCTGGAACGCCGCGACGGTGGCGACGCTGCAGCACGCGGTGCGCGGCAATTCGTACGAGAAATACCGGCACTATGCCGCGATCATCAACGAGCAGGCGGAGCGCCTGTTCACGATCCGCGGCCTGTTTCGCCTGAAATCGGCCGCCGACGACAATCGCAAGGCGGTCGCGACCGAGGAAGTCGAATCGGCGCAGGAGATCGTCAAGCGCTTCTCGACCGGAGCCATGTCGTTCGGCTCGATCTCGCGCGAGGCGCATACCACGCTGGCGATCGCCATGAACCGGATCGGCGGCAAGTCGAATACCGGCGAAGGCGGCGAGGAAGCCGACCGCTTCAAGCCGCTGGCGAACGGCGATTCGATGCGCTCGGCGATCAAGCAGGTGGCGTCCGGACGCTTCGGGGTGACGGCGGAGTATCTCGTCAACGCCGACATGATGCAGATCAAGATCGCGCAAGGCGCCAAACCCGGCGAAGGCGGTCAATTGCCCGGCCACAAGGTCGACAAGACCATCGCCAAGGTCCGCCATTCGACGCCGGGCGTGGGGCTGATCTCGCCGCCGCCGCATCACGACATCTATTCGATCGAGGATCTGGCTCAATTGATCTTCGACCTGAAAAACGTCAATCCGGACGGCGACGTTTCGGTCAAGCTCGTTTCCGAGGTCGGCGTCGGCACCGTCGCCGCCGGCGTCTCGAAAGCGCGCTCCGACCACGTCACCATCGCCGGCTACGAAGGCGGCACCGGCGCCTCGCCGCTCACCTCGATCAAGCATGCCGGCTCGCCCTGGGAGATCGGACTTGCCGAGACGCACCAGACGCTGGTGGCCAACCGCCTGCGCGGGCGAATTGCCGTCCAGGTGGACGGCGGGCTGCGCACCGGCCGCGACGTGGTGATCGGCGCGCTTCTGGGCGCCGACGAATTCGGCTTCGCCACCGCGCCGCTGATTGCCGCCGGCTGCATCATGATGCGCAAATGCCACCTCAACACCTGCCCGGTCGGCGTCGCGACACAGGACCCGGTCCTGCGCAAGCGCTTCAAGGGCCAGCCGGAACACGTCATCAATTTCTTCTTCTTCGTCGCCGAAGAGGTGCGCGAAATCATGGCCGCACTCGGCTATCGCACCTTCGACGAAATGATCGGGCAGATGCAGATGCTCGACGTCCGCGACATGGTCGATCACTGGAAAGCGCGCGGGCTGGATTTCTCGCGGCTGTTCACCAAGCCGGACGTGCCGGAATCGGTCGCGCTCTACAACTGCGAGCGGCAGAACCACAAGATCGTCGACATCATCGATCGCAAGCTGATCGCCCAATCGCAGCCGGCGCTCGATCGCGGCGCACCGGTGCGTATCAGCCTGCCGATCCGCAACACCGATCGGACCACCGGCGCCATGCTTTCCGGCGCGATTGCCAAGCGCTACGGCCACGGCGGCCTGCCGCCCGATACGATCGTGGCGCATTTTACCGGCACGGCCGGGCAAAGCTTCGGCGCGTTCCTCGCGCGCGGCGTGACATTCGAGCTCGAAGGCGACGCCAACGACTATGTCGGCAAGGGTCTTTCCGGCGGCCGGATCGTGGTGCGCCCGCCGGCCCAAGCCGCCATCGTGCCGGAGCAGTCGATCGTCGTCGGCAATACCGTGCTGTACGGCGCGATCGAGGGCGAGTGCTACTTCCGCGGCGTCGCCGGCGAACGCTTTGCGGTGCGCAATTCCGGCGCCGTGGCGGTGATCGAAGGCGCCGGCGACCATTGCTGCGAATACATGACCGGCGGCGTGGTCGCCGTTCTCGGCCGTACCGGCCGCAACTTCGCCGCCGGCATGTCGGGCGGCATTGCCTACGTGCTCGACGAAGACGACAGCTTCGCCTCGCGCTGCAACCTCGCCATGGTCGAGCTTGAGCCGATGCCCGCCGAGGAAGAGGTCAATGCCCGCGTCTACCATCACGCGCGCGATCTGACGGCGCATGGGCTGGTCGAGGTGCTGGGCGATATGAGCAGCGACGATGCGCGTCGCCTGCATCTTCTCATCTCGCGGCACCAGCGCTTTACCGGCTCGACGATTGCGGCCAACATCCTGGCCGACTGGCCGGTCTGGTATCCGAAATTCCGCAAGGTCATGCCGGTCGAGTATCGCCGCGCGCTCAAGGCGGAAGCGCAAGCCATGCAGGCGGCGGAATAGACCGCAATGACGACTTGGCGCCCTTTGGTCATTGCCAGGAGCGCAGCGACGAAGCAATCCATGACTGAGACGCTGCTGGATTGCTTCGCTTCGCTCGCAATGACGCGTTAGAGTGGCCGGCCAAGAACTCTCCGAAAGAGCGCGCAGTGGGTAAGATCACCGGCTTTCTCGAATACGAACGCGAAGACCGCGATTACGAGCCGGTCGAGGAGCGTATCCGTCATTGGCGTGAATTCGTTCGGCCGTTGCCGGAAAAGGATTATGTGACCCAGGCGGCGCGCTGCATGAATTGCGGCGTGCCCTATTGCCAGGGCACCGGCTCGCTGGTTGCCGGCACGCCCGGCTGCCCGGTGAACAACCAGATTCCGGACTGGAACGATCTTGTCTATGCCGGCAATTGGGACGAAGCGGCGCGCAACCTGCACTCCACCAACAATTTCCCGGAAGTCACCGGCCGCATCTGCCCGGCGCCCTGTGAAGCGTCCTGCACGCTCAACATCGACGAGAACCCGGTCACCATCAAATCGATCGAATGCGCGATCGCCGACCGCGCCATCGCGCAGGGATTGAAGCCGGAACCGCCCACGGAAAAAACCGGAAAGAAGGTCGCGATCGTCGGCTCCGGCCCGGCGGGCCTTGCTTGCGCGCAACAGCTCGCGCGCGCGGGCCATGACGTCCATGTCTTCGAGAAGTGGAGCAAGGCCGGCGGGCTTTTGCGCTACGGCATTCCCGACTTCAAGATGGAAAAGCATCACGTCGACAGGCGCGTCGCGCAGATGGAAGGCGAAGGGGTCGTCTTTCATTACAACATGCATGTCGGCGTCAATCTGCCGGTCGAAAAACTCCTGGCCGAATACGACGCCGTGGTGCTGGCCGGCGGCGCCGAAAAGCCGCGCGATCTTCCGGTGCCGGGACGCGAGCTCAAGGGCATCCATTTCGCCATGGAATTTCTGCCGCAGCAGAACCGGCGGGTCGCGGGCGAGCCGGCGGACAAGACCGAGCCGATTCTTGCCGGCGGCAAGCATGTCGTCGTCATCGGCGGCGGCGATACCGGCTCCGACTGCATCGGCACGTCGATCCGCCAGGGGGCGCTGTCGGTGACCAACTTCGAGATCCTTCCGGCTCCTCCGCTGGCTGAAAACAAGGAGCTCACCTGGCCGAACTGGCCGTTGAAGCTGCGCACTTCGTCGAGCCACGAAGAAGGCGCCGAGCGTGACTTTGCGGTGTTGACCACGCGCTTCTCCGGCGGCCCGAGCGGCCACGTCGAGAAACTCCACTGCGTGCACGTCGACGACAAAATGAAGCCGGTGGTCGGCAGCGAATTCGAGGTGGTCGCCGACCTCGTCCTGCTGGCGATGGGCTTCGTGCATCCGATCCACGAGGGCATGCTCAAAAGCCTCGATCTGGCGCTCGACCGGCGCGGCAACGTCGCCGCCTCGACCGACGATTACCGCACCTCGATCGACAAGGTCTTCGCCGCCGGCGACATGCGCCGCGGACAGTCACTGGTGGTTTGGGCGATCCGCGAAGGCCGCCAGGCCGCGCACACCGTCGATCAATACCTGATGGGTGTGTCGCTGTTGCCCCGGTAGGGCTGCTTGCGCTTGCCGCATTCCCGCGCGTGCCGGCGAAAGAATAGCGGTCTTGCAAGTCCGCGAATTCGGTTATCATCGCCGGTCCCACGGGAGGCCACCATGGTCAAAATCAGAACATTGATCGTTTCCGCCGCCATCGCAGCGGCGTGCGTCAGTCTCGCCTATGCGCAGGATCTCGGATCGAAAAGCCGCAAGGAACTCAAGCGCGCCGACCTGACCGGCACCAAGATGGAAGTCATTCTTTCCGTCACCGAATATCAGCCGGGAGAAACCATCGCCCGCCACATCCATCACGGCGAGGAGGCGTTTTACGTGGTTGACGGCGCCACCGTCGAAACGCCCGCCGGCAAGAAAATCGAGCTTGCCGCCGGTACCGGCTCCATCAATATGCGCGAGGTGCCGCACGCCGGATTCAAGGTCGTCGGCAACAAGCCCTTGAAGCTGGTTACCGTGCACATTGTCGATAAAGGCTCCGTCCTTTACGACGCTCCGCCAAAATAAACGCGCCACGCGTGCCGGACCTCAGTGAACCGGCTGCTCGCCGTCGCCGAGACGCGCGTTAAAATCTGCCGCGATCGTTGTTTGCGCCCGAACCGACCGGTAGCGGAGGACGCGGCGGCGGCGGCGCATTGTTGGACTGAGCGCGCGGCTTGGGCGGCGGGGCCTTCTCGCTCTTCTTGGTTTGGTTCTTGCCCGGCGCGACCTTGGGCGGCGCGGCCGGTCGTGGCGATACGCTTGCGGGCGGAGTCATATCGGGCGCGCTGGCGGCATTGGCGTCGGCTCGCGGCCAGGAGAAATCGTCGGCGCGGCCGGCCGGAGCCGGAATCGGTTCGCCGTTGCTCAGGACGCGCGTCGCAATCGGATCGGATTCCCGTTGCGCGGGGTGGCTGTTGGCGCCGAGAAGATCGCCGCTCTCCGCGTTGCCCATTGTGTTGAGCGGAATGACGGGGCCGATCGCCGGCCGCGCGACGCCCTTGGGCTGTTCCTCCGGCCCGGGCAAGGCCACCGGGATGACGTGATTGATCAGCACCCGGCGCAAATCATGCTCAACGTAGCGGGCGAGCTTCTCGGCGCCGTATTTGGTGAAATTCACACCGTCGCCGGTTCGCAGGCGTCGGATCTGTCCCTCGAAATCCGGGCCCTGGATGGTGAACAGGCCGCGCTCGTCGACGAACCCGTCCCACACGTCGACATAGGTGATGCCGGCCTTTTCGGTGCGCGCGCGGTAAAGCTCATCCAGATAGTTCATGTCGCTGGTCGATTTGGTGCCGCGCACCGCCGGAAGGCCGACCCAAAGTATCGGCGTGCCTTTGGTTTTGAGCGCCGCGATCATCTCGTCGATGCGCTTGGCGTAGAGCTCCGCCCACTTGTCGCCGCGAAACTCGTAATAGCCGTTGGGCGAGCGGCGCTGCGTTTCCGGCGCGGCGATTGCCGCCGACGCCTGCTCGCTATCCGGCCGCGCGGCTTCGGACGACGCTCGCGCCGCCGAAGCTGCGGTTTGGCCTTGCGACGCGGCGGCTTTGGATTTTTTGTCTTTTTCCTTGTCTTTGTCTTTTTCCGGCGCATGGTCGCGCAGCGGCAGGCGATCGTTGATGCCGAGCATCACCACGATGGCGCTTGGTTTTTCCCCGGCCAGGATGTCGGCTATCGCTTGCGACCATTCCGGCGCATCCGCACGCGCTTCATAGCGCACCAGCCCGGCATTGAACTTGATTTTGCGCACCACGCCGACCTCGGGCGTGTCGGCGAAAACCTCCTCCAGCCCGTAAGCGAGCCACTCGGCGAGTTGATCGCCGACGACGACAATGGTTTCGGAGGGCGGCGTTTCCACCTTGCGCGGCGGCGGCGGCCGGGTCGGCTCGTAGACTTGCGGCTGCGGATAAAACGGATTGTATGACGGGGCCGATGGCGCGCTGCGCCACGGCGCGCGAAAGAATTCGCGGAATTGGGCGGCGGCCGGTGCGGCAAGCGCAATGCTGCCCACGATCAACGCGAGTGCGATGGAGAGGCTTTGCCGCTGCCTTGCGGTCATCTTGATGGGTCCGCGTGTCGGCCGCGCACAGGGCCATAGAGCGCCGCCCGGTCGGTCGGCAAGCCACGATACTAGCCAAAAAATGTCAATCTGGGGACGCCGCCGCTGTTGGCGCAACCGGCGGCGATTTCTTCGGTTAATGCAGATACGGCGGATGATCGTTACGAGCCGGCGGAATTGTCCGACGAGATGTTCATGCTGCTCATGCGGATCAACGAGAGTGGCCGCCGCAAGGCCCGCGCGGCCGGGCGCCAGAACGCCGCCGTGAGCGCGTGAGATTCCGTGGCGGCGGCCGCTTGGGCGGCGCTTTCGCTTGTCCGGTCACTGTGGCGGTGACTTACCCTTGACACCCGTCTCTATTTCAGTTACATTGCAAAGAATTCCCGCTCGTCTGAAGGGCGCATTCCGGATGCGATCCGAGGTGTGGAGCGGGACGCGGCGCCCGCGCATGGACTAGCACCCCATTCCCGGGCGGCTTTGGGCATCAGTCCCTCCGGTACTACGGCCGGAGCGTGAGGTGCTTTCACTGGAACCGGGACCGCGAAGGGCGGGTAACGCCCGTCCGGACCGATCCCGGGAAGCATGGCCTGGAGCTGAGCCGGCGGGGAAA